>DASVZU010000167.1:0-5118 GCA_036391515.1 Holophagaceae bacterium | reverse complement strand
GCCCCAGTTGGCGGCCTCGAAGAGCTTGAAGTGCTCGAAGGGGCCCGTCTTGCTCTTGCGGTAGGTGAGGATCTGGTAGGTGGCGATGGTGACCGGCTTGATTTCCTTGGTGTCACCCGTGTAGAGGCCCACCTGGTCGTCTGTCAGGGTGGTCTTGTCCAGCAGCTCCTGCTTCCACTGCTTCACGGCCGTGCCGTTCGTGGTGAGCACCAGGGTGTGGGTCTTGAGCCGGTCCATGCAGCCGATGCCGATGACCGTCTTGCCGGCACCGCAGGGCAGCACCAGCACGCCCGCGCCGCCGTCGGGCCCGCCCCCGGCGTGGAAGACGTCCACGGCCGCCTTCTGGTAGTGACGCAGGCCGAAGGGCTTGCCGCTCTGCTTCAGGGCAGGGGCCAGCTCGAAGGGCAGCGGATCCCCGGGCTTGTAGCCGGCCATGTCCTGGACCGGGTGGCCCAGGCGGATGAGCTGGAGCTTCACCTCCCCCCGCATGCCGCTGTTCAGGTAGATGCCTTTCTCGTCCGGGTAGGGCTCGGCCAGGAGGCCCTGGAGGGACTTCTGGTTCTCCAGCTCCCAGAAGAGGCCCCGGTCGTCCATCTCCAGGGCCAGCCGGTCGCCCTTGGCCACCAGGCGGAGCTTGCCGTAGCGGGTGCCGTGGTCCTCGATCTCCTGCAGGAGGTTCTGGGGCACCGGGTATTTCGACCAGCGCTCCAACGTGTCCAGCATGTCCTGGCAGGCCACGCCCGAGGCCGAGGCGTTCCACAGGCTCAGGGGCGTGATGCGGTAGGTGTGGATGTGCTCGGGGCTCTTCACCAGCTCGGCGAAGCGCGCCAGCTCGTCCCGCACCTGTTCGAAGGCGGGATGCGCAACCTCCAGCAGCAGCGTCCGGTCGCTCTGCACGATCAGGGGATTGTCAGGGCGGAGGGCGATCACGGCGGCGGCAAGTCCAAACCTTTGAGCCTAGAAGCCATGGCCGGAACGGTCAATGAAGGGCCTCAAACCCCGGGGGATCGGGTTAAGGAATTGTCAGGAGATCCCGAAAAGGCCCAGACGTATAGTTTGGGATCGTCCCCGTCCGGTTGGTGCCTCTGGCCATGACCGGGCGCCTTTTTTCTGGAGCCATCGATGGGCTTCTCGCCAAGCCGGTCCTTCACCACCCTGACGCTTCTCCTGGCGCTCCCGCTGGGGGCCCAGGACCGCGACCTCCTCCGGCTCCGCCGGGACCTTCCCGCCCGGGAGAACAGCTCGGCCCTCCAGGGCGAGGAGGCTGACCGTCCCGATCTCCGCCGGGACTGGAACCTCTGGTGGTTCGGCGGGAAGCTCAGCCCCGACTACCTCGACTACAAGAACCGCCTGGCCGCCCGGGAGCTGCAGCGCTGGGGCGCCCTGATGCCCCAGGCCCCGGGGGCGAAGCCCCTCCCGGCCGTCGTCGGCGCCGCGGCCGCCCCCGCCGGGACCGGAGGCACCTGGGTGAACCTGGGCCCCACGGCCAACCTGGTGAACGCCACCTGGCCGGACCACGACAGCGGCCGCCCCAGCGCCATCGCGGTCGATCCAGGCAGCAACACCCTCTACCTGGCCACCAGCGGCGGCGGCGTGTGGAAGTGCGCCAACGCCGATCCCGCCGCCACCACCGCCTGGACTTGGACCCCCATTACCGACGGCCTGCCCGCAGCCAGCTCCAGCGGGAACGTCTCCGTGGGCGCCCTGGCCCTGAGCCCGGCAAGCGCGCAGACCGTCTACCTGGGCCTCGGCGATGCCTTTGATGCCGAAGGCCGCGGCTTCTACAAGTCCACCGACGGCGGCACGACCTGGACCGAGTCCACCGGCATCGGCGCCCAGACCCGCTCCTACGAGATCCTGGCCCTGGACGCGAACGTGGTGCTCTGGGGCACCAACGACGGCCTGAAGCGCAGCACCAACGGCGGCGCCTCCTTCGTGCCAGTCACCGGCGGCCCCGCCACGGGAAGGGCCTGGTCCATCCAGGCCTTCAGCGCCACGGAGCTGGTCTGCTCGGCCCAGGACAGCAAGGGGGTCGGCAGCCTCTACTACTCCACGGACGCCGGCGCCAGCTGGACCCTGGCCACCCTCAGCGGCCTCGGGACCATCACCCCGGGCCGCATGACCCTGGCCGCCGTGCCCAGCGGCACCGCGGGCTACGCCGAGGTGGAGGACACCACGGGCGGGAAGGTGGGCCGCGGCGTCCTCGCGACCGCGGACAAGGGCCACACCTGGACCTGGAAGGCGGCCCCCACGGCCACCGGCGGCCTCTTCCAGGGCACGGGACCCAGCATGACCAGCGACGGCGGGCAGGAGTGGTACAACCACGCCATCGCCGTGGATCCCGCCAACGGGAACCACCTCATCATGGGCGCCAACCTGGCCATGTACCGCTCCCTGGACGGGGGCACAAGCTGGCAGCAGATGACCCACTGGTACGGCAGCGGCCACGTCTACTCCCACGCCGACTTCCACACCACGGCCACCAAGGGCGGCATCATCTACGTGGGCAACGATGGCGGCCTTTCCATCTTCAAGGATCCCTGGCGCGCCACCATCCCCACCACCAACCCTGACCTGACCTTCGTGGACAGCACCCGGAACCTGGGTCTCGCCACGCACCTGGTCTACAACGTCGGCTCCACCACCGCCACGAATGTCACGGACGGGAAGTACCGCATCAGCCTGGGCCTCCAGGACAACGGCACCCGCATCCGCCAGGACGTGGGCGCCGGTCTCGCCGCCAGCAGCACCTTCGAGGACCAGATCGGCGGCGACGGCTTCGGCACGGTGGTCAATCCCACCGACGGCAACCTGATGCTGGGCTCCATCTACTACACCCAGATCTACAAGAGCACCAACGGCGGAACGTCCTCGTTCACCTCCTCTTCCACCGGCATCACCGAGTCCAACAACAGCTCCAACGCACCCTTCCAGCCCCGCCTCGTCCTGGGCGACACCGCCCATCCCAACACGGTCTACACGGCCACCAACGGGACGGTGTACCAGAGCACCAACTTCGGCACCAGCTGGACGGGCCTGGGCCGGACCAACCTCCCGGCGGCGGGGACCAGTTCCACGTCCGATCCCTCCAACGCCCTGTACATCCGCAACGTCGGGGCGGCCGCCGGCGATCCCAACGCCCTCGGCATCGCCGCCAACCAGGGCCGGGTCTTCCTCAGCTACAACGGCGGCTCATCCTGGACGCAGGCCGGCACGCTCACCAACAACGGGTCGTACACCAGCTCTATCTGGTTCGACCGGACGAACTCCCAGACCGTCTACGTGGCCTCCGTGGCCCCCGACGCCACCAAGAACCACCTCTGGAAGAGCACCAACGGCGGCTCCAGCTGGAGCACGCTCGACGGCACCGCCACCACCAGCAACGGCTTCCCCTTCGGCATCCCCGTGCACGTGGTGGTGACCGATCCCGTGAACGCCAACACGGTGTACGCGGGCACCGACTTCGGCGTCTACTACTCCATTGACGGCGGCAGCAACTGGGCCCGATTCGGCTCCAGCCTGCCGATGGTGGCCGTCCGCGACCTCTACATCGCCCCCGACGGCAGCTTCCTGCGCGCCGCCACCTTCGGCCGCGGCGTATGGGAGCTGCAGACCGCCGCCGCCGGTATCACGGTCGCGCTCGACAGGACCACGGCCACGGTGGCCCCCTCCGGGACGACGACCTTCACGGCGGCCGTGACCAACTTCAAGACCGACAACACGGTGAACTGGACCGTCTCTGCCGGCGGGGGAAGCGTCAGCCCGGCGAACACCGCCTCGGGCACCGCCACCACCTATACCGCGCCCGCCACCGTGGGCCTCTACACCGTGACCGCCGCCAGCAACGAATCCCCCACTGCCACGGCCACGGCCACAGTGGGGGTGTATAACCCCGCTGCCGTCACCGTGACGGTGTCGCCCGCCACCTCGGTCATCCTCGCCGGCGATCAGCTCGCCTTCACCGCCACGGTGGCGAACGCCCCGAGTACCAACGTCACCTGGGCTGCCACCGGCGGCGTTATCTCCTCGACCGGGGTCTTCCTCGCCCTTCCCGTCGCCGGAACCTTCACCGTGACGGCCACCAGCACCTGGGCGGGCACCACACCCGGCACCGCCACGGTCATCGTCAAGTCCCCGGATCTCAATGGAGACAGCGTGGTCGATGGCCGCGACCTGCTCTTCTTCGCCAAGTACTACGGCACTGCCAACGCCACCTGCGACCTGAACGGCGACGGGATCGTGGATGACAAGGATCTCGCCCTCCTCCTCGGCAGGATGTGATGGAGACGACTATGACCTCGACGACGAAGCGCCTTCTCTGGATCCCCGGCTCCCTCCTGCTGGCGGGCCTCCTGGCCTGCGGCGGCGGGGGTGGCGGCAGCACCCCGGCCCCCACGCCCACGGCCACGGGCCTGGCCTACACCGACCCCGCCTCCGGCACCTACCTGCTGAAAAAGGACACCGCCCTCTCCAGCGGCAGCCACCTGGTGCTGGATCTGGTGGGCCCCGCCTCCGGCACCGCCACCGGCGTGACCCTCACCCTGAGCGCCGAAGCCGCCAAGGTGGCCTGGGTGGATGTCCCCGCGGGCGGCACCACGGCCACCCTGGTGCAGAACGGCACCCAGTTCACCCTGGGTACGGGCACACCCATGCTGAAGGGCAAGGCCGTGCTGGGCAACTCCGGAACCACCGTCCTCCAGGCCACCGTGGCGCAGAAGGCGCCCACTGCCCCCGCCCCCCAGAATGGCGTCCTCCTCCGTGTGGCCCTGGACCTGAAGTCTGGCCTGGGACTGGCCCAGGGGACAGGCATCACGCTTACGGCCGACGGCACCAAGAGCCAGGTCCTGGACGGGTCGGGCGCCATCTCGGCCATCACCGTGTCCGTGGGCACCCTCACGGCCCAGTAGGCCCTCCCGCCACCCGAAGCGCCCGACCCCGGTCGGGCGCTTTTTTTTGGCGTGAGCGGAACGGGGTTCTGTGGGACACTGGAGGATCATCTGTACCCGGGTGCTCATGCCGCTGCCGCATTACCAGCTCCTCTCGAACTGTTCCGACGAGCAGCTCCGGGTCATCTGCGAGCGGCGTCACCTGCCGATCCCCATCCGCTGGGAAGAAGGC
>DASVZU010000166.1:0-11518 GCA_036391515.1 Holophagaceae bacterium | reverse complement strand
AGGGACATGGGGGCTCCAAAGGATGTCTCACCGCAGAGGACGCAGAGAGCGCAGAGGATGCGTCCCCATTCTACTCAGCGTCCCGGTCCCGGCCACGCCAGGACCCCGGCCTTTCTCTGCGTTCTCTGTGATCTCTGTGGTTGAAGGGCTTTCCCCCTACTCCATGCGGTAGTTGGGGGCTTCCTTGGTGATCATGACGTCGTGGGCGTGGCTTTCGCGCAGGCCGGCGCCGCTGATCTCGACGAAGGTGGCCTTCTGGTGGAAGTCGGCGATGCTCTTGCCGCCGCTGAGGCCCATGCCGGCGCGGAGGCCGCCCATGAGCTGGGTGACGAGGTCGGCCATGCGGCCCTTGTAGGGCACCTGGCCCTCGATGCCCTCGGGCACGAGCTTGGTGTCGTCCTTGCCTTCCTGGAAGTAGCGGTCCTTGCTGCCTTGCTTCATGGCGCCCAGGCTGCCCATGCCGCGGTAGGACTTGAAGGTGCGCCCGCCGTAGAAGATGGTCTCGCCGGGGGCCTCGTCCGTGCCCGCGAAGAGGCTGCCGATCATCACCGCGTCCGCCCCGGCGGCCACGGCCTTGGCGATGTCGCCGCTGAACTTGATGCCGCCGTCGCTGATGCAGGTGACGCCGGCCTCGCGGCAGGCGCGGCTGGCCTCGGCCACGGCCGTGATCTGGGGCATGCCCGCGCCGGTGACGATGCGGGTGGTGCAGATGGAGCCGGGCCCGATGCCCACCTTCACGGCATCGGCGCCGGCGGCGCAGAGATCCTTCGCGCCCTGGTAGGTGGCTACGTTGCCCGCGATGACGGGCGTGTGGGGATGGGCCTTCTTCAGGGCCTTCAGGGCCTCCACCACGCCCAGGCTGTGGCCGTGGGAGCTGTCCAGGCAGAGCACGTCCACCTTGGCCTCGATGAGGGCGGCGGCGCGGTCCAGCAGCTCCTTGCCCACGCCCACGGCCGCGCCCACGCGCAGGCGGCCGAGGCCGTCCTTGCAGGCGTTGGGGTACTCGATGGACTTCTCGATGTCCTTGACCGTGATGAGGCCCTTGAGCTGGCCCTGGGCGTCCACCACCAGCAGCTTCTCGATGCGGTGCTTCTGCAGGATGGCGCGGGCCTCCTGCAGGGTGGTGCCCACGGGCACGGTGACGAGGTTGTCCTTCGTCATCGCCTCGCGCACGGGGATGTCCCAGCGGGTCTCGAAGCGCAGGTCGCGGTTGGTGAGGATGCCCACCAGCCGGTGGCCCTCCACCACGGGCACGCCGCTGATGCGGAACTTGGCCATGAGGGCCTCGGCGTCGCGGATGGGCGCGTCGGGCTCGATGGTGATGGGGTCGGTGATCATGCCGGATTCCGACCGCTTCACCTTGTCCACCTCCTCGGCCTGGCGCTCGGGGCTGAGGTTCTTGTGGATGATGCCGATGCCGCCCAGCTGGGCCAGGGCAATGGCCATGCGGCTCTCGGTGACTGTGTCCATGGCCGCGGAGAGCAGGGGGATGCGCAGGGCGATGTCTTTCGTCAGCCGGCTCGTCAGGTCCACCTGGTTCGGGTGCAGCTCGGAGTACCCGGGCACGAGGAGGACGTCGTCGAACGTCAACGCTTTCATCAGCGGCAAGGTCAGCATGGGAAGCCCTTAAAACCGGACCCGCCTCCAGCGGGACCTTGCAGCCCATGGTCTCACGCCCGGGCCGCGGCTTCCAGCGGGCGCTCGCAGCGCAGCCCGTCCACGGGGGAGCCCCGCCAGGGGCGCGGCACTCCACAGCGCAGGGTGGGTGCGGGGCACCGCGGACGGAAAGGGCAGCCTGGTGGCCGGTCCTCCGGGGCTGCCAAGAAGCCGCCCTCCGTGGAGGGTTCCTGCCGGGCTGCGGCCAGGAGCCGGGCGGTGTAGGGATGGCGGGGCGCCGAGAGGATCCGCGCGGCGGGACCGGCCTCCACGGCCTGGCCGCCGTAGAGCACCAGGAGGCGCTCGCAGGCTGCCGCCGCCAGGGCCAGGTCGTGGGTGATCCAGAGGACGCCCAACCCTCGCGCCCGCTGGAGGCCCAGGACGAGGCCGAGGAAGGCCGCCTGCGCCAGGGGATCGAGGGCGGTGGTGGGCTCGTCCAGCACCAGCAGCCCGGGATCGCAGGAGAGGGCCATGGCGAGGGCCAGGCGCTGACGCTGGCCGCCGGAGAGCTGGTGGGGCCTCCGACGCAGGAAGGCCCGATCCCCGGGCAGCCCGAGGCGCTGGAGGAGGGGGACGAGCCGGACCAGGGCGGTCCTGGGCGCCTCGTCGCGGAGGGCCCGGGGCAGCAGGGCCAGGTGCTCCCCCACGGTGAGGAGGGGGTTGAGGACCAGGCCGGGGTCCTGGGGCACCCAGCCGATCCGGCCATCCGGACGGGGCGGGACGCCGAAGACCCTCGCCGTGCCCGTGGCCTGCACGATTCCAGGGGGCAGGAGGCCGGCCAGGGTCCGGGCCAGGAGGCTCTTGCCGGAACCGCTCTCCCCCACCAGGCCGAGGCGCTCCCCGGGGGCCAGATCCAGGTCCAGGGGACCCAGCAGATGGACCCCGTCCAGGCGGGTGAGGACCAGGTTCCGGATCTCCAGGGACATGGCGGTAGGATTGCATGGAAACCTTCTACTACCAAGGAATATGGGCTTCCGGGAAATCGCCCTTGACGGCCTGGGGACCGGTCCTACCCTTGGGCCACCGATTCACCCGCGGGACCGCGGAACGGCCCCGCCCCAGAGGAACGGAGGATCCATGGATTTCCTGCGCCCAGACCTTCAGGAGCGCTTGATGAAGGACCATTTCGAATTCCGGAAGCTGATGGAGGAGCACAAGGCGGCGGACACGCGCCTGGGCGACCTCCAGCGGAAACCGAGCCTCACCGCCAAGGAATCCCTGGAGGAGGTGGAGCTGAAGAAGACGAAGCTGCGGGCGAAGGAGCGCATTTACCGGATCGTGGAGGAGGCCTCGAAGCACGGCGACCAGTAGGCCCTGTCCACTCTGAGGAGAAGCCCCGGGAATCGGCCCGGGGCTTCGTTTTTCCCGCCGAATTCCATTTGGCGGCCGGCTCCGGGCGTGGTTTCTTGAATCCATGAAGACCGGTCACTGGATCCTGGGAACCACCCTGCTGGCCCTCCTCGGCGTGGCCGTGGCGGGTTTCGTGTCCACCGCCGGGGCCGATCCCGGCGCGAATTTCCGCCACCCGGTGATCCGGCGTCCGCCGAAACAGGTGAAGAAGGCCAAGGGTGCCAAGGAGACCAAGGGCGCCAAGGGAGGCAAGGCCGCGCCTCCCCAGCCCCAGGCTCCCGCGCCGACGGAGCCCGTGGTGGATGAGGGCCCGCTGCGGACGGCCCACGCCCTGGCCGGCCTGGCCGCCACCCCCGAGGAGGTGGAGCTGGCCCGGCAGGCCGAGCGGCTCGCCAACCACGAGGTGGACCTGGCCTTCGCCGACGCCATGCGGGAGGCCGCGGCCCGCACCCCCCAGCCCACGCCGGAACTGGAGGATCTCCAGGCCGAAAAGGACTACATGGAGGACGCCGTGGCCGCCGACCAGCGGCTGGTGGCCCAATTGACGCGCCAGGCGGCCGAGGCCACCGGGGACCGGAAGGATGCCCTGGGGGACCAGCTCGAGGTGGCCAAGGCCCAGCTGGAGCTGGACCAGGACGAACTGGCGGATGCCGCCGACAACCTGGAGAAGGCCGGGGGCGATCCCCAGGCCCGCGTGCGGCGCTTGCGGGTGGCCCACGACGCCGTCCAGAACGAGTCTCGCGCCGTGGCCCCGGCGGACGATCGCTTCAAGCCGGGGAGCCTGGTGGGCCGCATCCGCGAGTGGACGCTCCAGCGCACCAAGCTCGCGCGGCTCGAACAGGCCCAGCAGGACGAGCTGCAGAAGGTGCAGGAGCTCCGCAGGCGGAAGGAAGCTGCGGAAGACGACGTGCAGAAGCAGTGGGATGCGCGGGAGGACGCCCGCAAGCGGGCCGCGGGATTCGTGAAGCAGGGGAAGGCCGCCGATCCCGGCTCCAGCCGGGCCGAGGCCAAGGCCGCCATCGTCTCCCTCAAGCGCTTCACGGACGCCCAGCGCTCCGTCGTCAGTCTCGGCAAGCGGCTCCAGGACGAGGAGGACCTGGCGGAGGTCTACGGCAGCTGGGCGGGCCTCGCCTGGGCCTACGAGCAGGTGGCGCTCCACCGCATCCTTGCCTCCCTCCTGTGGATCCTGGGCACGCTGCTGGCCGTGTTCCTCGTGGGCCGGGTGGCGAAGCGCGGATCCAGTGCGGCGCCCGGGGAGGGCCGGAGGCCCGGCACCGCGGGCTCGGTGATCTACCTCGCCGCCTCCGTAGTCGGCGTGCTGCTGATCGGTTTCGTGATCCTCGGCGTGCCGGCCCAGGCCACCACCATCCTCGGTCTCGCGGGCGCCGGTCTCACCGTGGCCCTGAAGGACTTCATCGTGGCCTTCTTCGGCTGGTTCGTCCTCATGGGCCGCAACGGCATCCACGTGGGCGACTGGGTGGAGATCAAGGGCGTGGGCGGCGAAGTGGTGGAGATCGGGCTGCTGCGCACGGTGCTCCTGGAGACCGGCAGCTGGTCCGACGCGGGCCATCCCACCGGCCGCCGCGTGGCCTTCGTGAACAGCTTCGCCATCGAGGGCCACTACTTCAACTTCTCCACCTCGGGCCAGTGGATGTGGGACGAGCTGAACGTGCTCATCCCGTCCGGGCAGGACCCGTACCCCGTCATCGACGGCATCCAGAAGCTGGTGGCCCAGGAGACGGAGGCCAACGCGAAGCAGGCCGAGGAGGAGTGGAAGCGCACCACCGGCAAGTACCGCGTGCAGGCCTTCTCCGCCCAGCCCGGCATCAACGTCCGGCCCACCAGCAACGGCATCGAAGTGCGGGTGCGCTACATCACCCGCGCCTACCAGCGCCACGCCGACCAGCGCGGCCTCTACCAGGCCGTGGTGGAGCTCATGCACGGCAAGCGGCCGGACGACAGCGCCCAGGGCGCGACCAGTTGAATCGCCCGCAGGATCACGCCGGGAGGAACCTCGGGCGGTAGGGCTCGCCCACCCAGTAGACCATCTCCAGCAGCTCTCCCACGTCCCACAGCAGCACGTCGGCCCTGGCCCCGGGATGCAGGTGCCCGAGTTCCGCGCGGCCCAGGCTGCGGGCGGCGTGGAGGGTCATGGCGGTGAAGGCCTCCTCGAAGGTCATCCGCAGCTGGAGGCAGCCGAGCCGAAGGATCGTGAGGGGATCCACGCAGGGGCAGGAGCCGGGGTTGAAGTCCGTGGCCAGGGCCACACGGCAGCCGGCCTCGATCATCTTCCGCGCCGGGGCCCAGTCGCGCATCCCGAGGAACAGTGTGGTGCCCGGCAGCAGCACGGGGGTGACGTCCGCCGCGGCCATGGCCTTCATGCCGGCCTCGCTGCAGAACATGAGGTGGTCGGCACTGGCGGCACCCAGCTCGGCGGCCAGCTCCGCGCCACCGGTCCAGCTCAGCTCGTCGGCGTGGACGCGGGGACGCAGGCCCAGCCGCTTCCCGGCCTCGAAGATCCGCCGCCCCTGGTCTGCGGAGTAGACGCCGGTCTCCACGAAGACATCGCAGAAGGCCGCCACGCCGGGATGTCGCCGCACGAGCTCGGGGAGCCAGTCCTCCGCCACGGCCCGGGCGTTGGCCTCGGCGTCGCCGGCGAACTCGGGCGCCAGGTCGTGGGCGGGCAGCAGGGTCACGTCGAAACGCCAGCCCCGGCCCCGGAGCTCGGCGTAGGCGGCCGCCAGCCGCGATTCGGCCTCCAGTTCCAGGCCGTAGCCGGTCTTCACCTCCAGGTGCACCACGCCCCGTTCCCGGAAGGCCCGCAGCCGCGCCTCGCCGTCCTCCACCAGCTCCGCCACGGTCGCGGCCCGGGTGGCCCGCACCGTCTCGCGGATGCCGCCGCCTTCCGCCGCGATCTGCTGGTAGGTGACGCCGTGGAGCCGCCGATTGAACTCGCCCGAGCGGTTCCCCCCGAAGAGCAGGTGGGTGTGCGGGTCCACGAAGCCCGGGCTGGCCCAGGCGCTCCCGCCATCCACCCGCGGGACGTCGGCCCAGGCCGCCGGCAGGTCTGCCGCCCGGCCCAGCCAGGCCACACGGCCGCCTTCCATCGCCAGGGCCGCGTCCGGCACGCGGTCCACCGCCCAGGCCCGGGCGGGATCGGGGGTCAGGAGGCCCCGGAGGTTCACGAGCACGCGGCGGTCCGTCATGGCTCCAGTCTGCCAGGGGCGGGGGATGGAAAATATCACGCCGGCCTCCTTGCGCCAGGGGCCCCGCTTGGTAGCATCGCCTGACACCGGAGGCACCAGTGCGGGGACGGGGACGTGGCCAGGGGCGACTCGCTTGGCGTGCGCAGGCGCGGGTCCTGGGGGCCCTCCTCGCCTGCACGGGGGCCTGGGCCGTTCCGCCCACGCCCGCCTGGGCCTGGAACCAGGTGAAGAACTGGACCCTCTACCGGACGGACGCCCGCGGCCAGCGCATCTGGCAGGCCGTGCGCCTCCCGGAGATGACCGCCGAGGAGCGCCGCGACCAGCTGCTGGAGCACCTGAAGGTGCCCTCGGACCGGCGCGCTGCGCTGACCACCCTCACCCAGTGGCCCCTTGACCAGTGGGCGCCGAAGGCCCTGGCCCTGGGCGGGGCCGAGGCGGCCCATTTCCTCTACCGCCAGGGCTACCGCCAGGCGGGGAACGACCCCTACGCCTATCTGGGATCGCCCGACCGGCTGGATCGCCCCTGGACCCAGGGCCTGGGCCTCCACCTGGATCCGGCCGGCTGGCGCTTCCAGTGGATCCCCAGCCCGGCCCTGTTCACCCAGTCCGGGAACGCGGCGCTCCCCAAGGGGCTGGAGCAGGCGGCCCAGCCCGGGGTGCTCATCCACCTGCGCCAGCTGCGGCCTGGACTGGCGCGCCTCCAGGCCCTGGCGGGCGGCGCCCCGGACGGCGCGGGCCTCGTGCCGGCCCTGGCCCAGGGCAGCCGCGCCGGCTTCGTCCTGCGCCATCTGGAGCCCTGGCTTCGGGAGGCCTCGCCGGCCCTGGAGCCCCTGGCGGGCCGCGAGGCCTGGATCCTGCACTACGGCGTGGCGCGCAGCCCGGAGAACGGCCTGCTCGGCACCCTGGTCTTCATTCCCGGCGATCTGCCCCTGCGGAGCCAGCTGCTGCTGGGCCTGCTCAGGCTCAATCCCCTCAGCCAGGGGGCCCGGGTCCGCACCGTCACCTGGCAGGGTGCCGGCGGCCAGGTCCAGGTGCAGCAGCTGCGGGGTTCCGGCGGCGTCTTCCACCTGGTGGCCCGCCCGGAGGGCACCTGGATCAGCGATCGCGAGGCCCCCCTCCGGGCCCTGCTGTTCCCGGGCCCCCAGCCCAGCCTGGCCGAGCGCGGCGAGTGGGCGCGGGTGGCGCTCTCGGCCGCGGCGCCCGACACGGCAGTCTCCTTCTGGGTGGTTCCGCGCCTGGGGGCGGGGGATGCCTTCGAGTGCGAGGCCCTGCGCCGCCGCCTCGCCGGGACCCAGCAGGGCACCTGGCCCAATCCCTTCGTGGCCAAGGCCGCGCCCCGCACCGGGGCCCTGGCCCTGTCCATGGGCGCCGGCCCCACCGAGAAGCTGGTGGCGGCGATCCTCCGGGTGGACCGAGGCGCGGACATCGCCGAGCCGGAGATGCCTGCCTTCGCGGGCGGGGGCAGCCAGCTGAGCCCTGCCCAGAGGCAGGCCTACGAGGCCGCCGTGGCCGGCGCGGCGGAGCGGCGGCGGCAGCTGGAATCCCTGCGCCGGGACCTGGACACCCTGCTGGGGGCCCTGGATCTGCGGGGTGCGGCCCTCCTGTGGAACGGCTGGGTGCCGGCGCCTCCCATGACGCCGGCGGAGAGGGCCGCCCTCACGGAGCTGGCGCGGATGCGCCGGGAGGATCCCTGGCGGGCGTCGCGGATGCAGGCGGAGGGAGCCGCGGGGGCTTTCGGCGGCTTCGGCGAGCCCGGCATGAGCCCGAGCCTGGCCCTGGCCCTGCCCGTGCAGCCCGCGAAGCGGGTCCAGGTGGAGAACCTGCTGAAGAAGCTGCTGCCGCGGCTCTTCCAGGGGCAGAACGAGAAGCAGCCCTTCGGGACTGCGGAACTGCACCGGGTGCGCACCCACCAGGCCTTCACGCCGGCCTGGTCCCTGGTGGGCGACACCCTCGTGCTGGGCAGCGACGATGGCTCCGTGAAGGCGGTGGCGGCGGGCCTGCTGGGGCAGGCGCCCACCCTGGCCGACAGCGACTCCCGGGCCTGGGCCCGCATGGAGGTGGATGGCGCGCGGGCCTCCCAGGAGCTGGAGACCCTGCTGCTGGCCTTCCTCCGGGGCCGCCAGGGCGGACGCTGGTGGGTCGGGGAGCCGGATCCCGCTGGGGATGAGGCTTCGACCGAGCTGGCCGCCAGTCTCGGGCCCTTCCTCGGTGCGCTGAAGTCGCTCGGCACCGTGAGCATCGAGTGGAACTGGACCGCGGGCGGGCTGGAGGGCCGGCCCCGATGACGCCGCGCCGGCTCGCGGCCCTGGGTGGGGCGCTCCTGGGCGGGGCCGCCCTGGCGCTGGTGCCCGTGCGCCACCGGGTCCGCCTGGAATCCGATCCCGCCAACCCCCTCCGGCATCTCCGCGTGGAGAGCCGCAGCCTGCTGGGCCTGCGCAGGCCTGGCTGGGGCGTGCGCGTGGCGGGCGTTCCCACCTGGGGGAGCGCCGCCGAGGGATTCTTCATGGCCCCGGCGGGCGCGGCGCAGGCCACGGTGCTGGCCTGGCCATGGTATCGACAATCGGTGTCCATTCCAGGCGGAGGCGCGTTCCCGTCCGGACTCCGGGAGGAGGGCGACCGCGAGGCCTTCCGGGCCTGGTTCGTGGCCCTCCTGGAGCAGCAGCTGGAGGGGCCCAGCCCGGCCTGGGAGCCGGGCCAGCGGGACTGCGCCGGGCTGATGCGCTTCGCCTTCCGGGAGGCCCTGGCGCCCCACACGGCGGCCTGGCGGGACCGGGTGGCCTTCACCGGCGGCTCCGCGGGCGGCGATCCCTCCCCGGCCTTCGGGGGCGGATGGCGCCAGGGCTTCCCCACGCCGGAGGGCCTGCAGCCCTTCGCCAAGGGGGCCTTCCTGCGCCGCTTCGCCTGTGTGCCGCTGGGCCGTGACCTGGCTCTGGCGCGACCCGGCGACCTGATCTTCTTCGCCCGGGGCGGGGCCCGTCCCGAGCCCGACCACGTGATGGCCTTCGTCCGGTCCGACGCCGATGGCGCTCCGGTGCTGCTCTACGACACGGGCCCCGAGGGCACCGGCACCAGCCGTCAGCCGGGCGAGGTCCGCCGGGTGCGCCTGGAGGACCTGCTCCACCACCCCGATCCCGAGTTCCGCCCCCTCGCCGAGAATCCCGCCTTCCTGGGCCTGTACCGCTGGCAGCTGCTGGCGTCCCGGTCCGTCGACCCCTCCGCCCCCAGGTCCTGACATGCGCTGGCTCCGACCCCTCCTCACCCTGCTCATCCCCGCGGCCCTGCTGCTGCCCACCACGGGCACCGCCCAGAAACGCGGCGGCGAAGCCCCCTGGCGGGAGGGCGGCTGGACCGGCGCGTTCGCCATGCTCCGGCCCACCCTGCCGGGGAGGACGGCGCAGCTGGAGGCCGCGGGGCCCATCCCCGTGGAGGCCCGCATCCGCCTCTACCGGGTGGAGGACCCCGAAGGCTTCCTCCGGAAGCTCCTCCTGCAGGCCCCCGGGAGCCCCGTGGCCGAGGGCGGCCGGGGCGCCCAGGATCCCCTGGACGTGCTGCGCGAGGCCCTCCTCTGGGGCGGCCGCCGGGCCTTCGTCACCGTCCATCGCACGGCCACCCGCACCCTGCGGGACGCCGCCAAACAGTCCGACCGGCTGGCCAGCCCGCGCACGCCGGCCACGGCCCCGCGGGAGGGCGGCGCCCTCCCCCTGGAGGGCCAGCCGGGCCTGAGCTTCGTGACGGAGCTGGTGCCGAAGGTCACCGAGGAGCTGGCGGGGAGGCAGGGGAACGAGGAGGACGAGTCCGGCGATTCCGGCCAGCTCAGCCGCGTGGAGCTTCCGGGCCAGCCGGCGGGCCTGTACCTCGTTGAGATCCTGCGGGGCCCGGACGCGGCCTACGTGCCCTGGGTGGTGTCGGACCTGGCCCTGCTGTCCGAAGAGGACGGCGCCCGCCTGCGGGTGCAGGCCGTGAACGCCACCGACGGCGCGCCCCGGGCGGGAGCCACGGGCCTGGTGTTCGAGGCCGGGAAGGCCCAGGCCCTGGCCTTCGACGGAGCCGGCGTCGCCGAGCTGGCGGCGGGCCCCGGCGTGCGCCGCGTCGTGATGGCCCGGAGCGGCGCGGCCTTCGCCCTCCTGGCCTCGGAGGGCCAGGCCACCGCCGCCGTCAGGCAGCGCCTCTACGCCTACACGGAGCGGCCCCTGTACCGGCCCGGGCAGGAGGTCTTCGCCAAGGCCATCCTGCGGCGGGTGGAGGACGGCGAGAACCGCGTGGCCTCGGGTGCCCCGGAGCTGCCCTTCACCGTGCTCGATGCCGAGGACACCAAGATCGCCGAGGGGAAGGCCCCGCTCCTCAACGCCGAGACGGGCACGTACGGGCTGCGTTTCACCCTGCCCGGCGCGGGGCGCCTGGGCCTCTACCGCGTGGTGTTCCAGGGCCCCCAGGGCCCGGGTCAGGCCGAGTTCAAGGTCGAGCACTTCGTGAAGCCCGCCTTCGAGGTGAAGGTGGACACGCCGAAGGCCAAGGTGGGGCTGGGCGATCCGCTCGAATTCCACGTGGCCGCCCGGTACTTCTACGGGGCCGCGGTGCGCGGGGCCAAGGCGGACTGGTTCCTCTACAAGGTGGTGCCGCCCAAGGCCCGGTGGATCTGGGACGAGGACGACTCGGGCCCGGCCCCGGAGCTGATGGAAAGCGGCCAGGCGGACCTGGACGAGGACGGCCAGGCCCAGCTCCCCGGCTTCAAGGCCGAGAGCGACGGTCTCTGGCGCATGGTCGTGAAAGTCGCGGACGCCTCCGGCCAGCGCAACGGCGGCCAGGCCCAGGTGCGGGCCGCGGCGGGGGACATGGTCCTCGCGGTGGCCGCGGACCGCCAGGTGGCCCTCCCGGGTCGTCCCTTCCAGGTGACGGCCCGGGCCATGGACCTGGACGGCAAGGCGCTGGCCGGGGTGCCCATCAGCCTCCGCGCCGCCCGCATCGTGGCCCGGAAGGACGATTCGTACTGGTGGTCCCGACCCAGCGCCCTCACGCCCGGCGAGACAGTGGCCTCGGCCCAGGGGCCCCAGGCCATGCTGACCATCCCGGAGGGCGGCCTCTACCTGCTGGTGGCCGAGGCCCGGGACGCCAAGGGTCGGCCCGTGGCCGCCCAGCGGCTCATCACCGTGGCGGCGGAGGGCACGCCCCTGCCGGCGGTGCCGGACCTGCGCGCCGCCGCGGACAAGCCGGAATACCAGCCCGGCGACACGGCCCGCATCCTGGTCCAACTGCCACGGCCGAAGCTGACGCTCCACTGGTCCATCGAGAACGAGGCCCTGGGCCGC
>DASVZU010000165.1:0-15787 GCA_036391515.1 Holophagaceae bacterium | reverse complement strand
GCATAGGGCCCCACCGGCAGGGCCAGGGCCAGGAAGCGCCCCCGCGCATCGGTGCGGACGGTGCGGATGAACCCGGTCTCCTCGTTGCGGATGACCACGGTGGCGTCCGCCAGGGCGAGCCCCTGGGTGTCCTGGACCCGTCCACCCAGCTGGGCGGATACACCCTGCGCGCAGAGGGGGACGGCCGCCACCAGGAGCGCCAGGATGGTTGAACCGCGGTGGTGCTTTCGATGCATGAAAAGTTCCTCCTGAGACTCAGGATAGCCAATCACCTCGGCCGCCCAGAAGTCCCAAGTGGCGCAGAACCCAAAAGTTACGGAATACACCCGAATGTCACATCCTGATCAAAGCCTCCGAGGGGTCTCTTGGCATTCCGCCCCCCATCCGAGCAGGCGGGAAAGGTGCACCTCCCGGGTGATCCTGGGGAGGAGCTCCGGAAGGCAGATGGTCTGGATCGCCAGGAGTTCGCCGCCAGCCGCCCGCGGACGCGTCCCAACGCGCAGGGGCCCCGCTCGCGCGGGGCCCCGGTTCCTGCGGCGGTGGCGGCCCGGGCCTACTTCCCGCCCTTCCCGAACACCTGGTTCCGCACCAGATCCTCCGTCTTCCAGGGGGCGGCGCCGCCGCCCAGATACTTCTGGAACCACTCGAGGTGGGCGTTGTAGTAGACGGGCATGGACTTCAGTGCATCCGGCCAGTGGCCATCGTTCTTGAAGACGAGCAGGCGGCTGGGCACGCCCATCTCCTGCAGGTCCGTGAAGAACTCCAGGCTCTGGGTGTAGGGCACGCGGTAGTCCCGCTCGCCGGTGATGACGAGGCAGGGCGTCTTGAAGTCCTTCACGAAGCGGTTGGGGCTCATGCGCTCGTAGAGCTTCGGGTTCGTCCAGGGGGTGCCCTTCAGGTCCCACTCGGGGAACCACAGCTCCTCGGTGGCGCCATGCATGGCCTGGAGATCGTACACGCCCATCATCGAGGCGATGGCCTTGAAGCGGTGGGTGTGCCCCTCCAGCCACATCATGGCGTAGCCGCCCCAGCTCCAGCCCATGACGCCCATGCGGTCCTTGTCCACGTAGGGCAGCGCCGCGAGGGCGTTGGTCACCTTCTCGATGTCCGTCATCACCTTGCCGTCCCAGTCGCCGGAGATGGCGTCGGTGAAGGCCTGCCCGTAGCCGGTGGAGCCGTGGGGGTTGGGGAAGGCCACCACGTAGCCGGCGCCGGGATAGACCTGCCAGTCGCCGCGAAGGGTGTCGGACCACATCATCTGCGGGCCGCCGTGGACGTTCATGATGAGCGGGTACTTCTTCGCGGGATCGAAGCCGTGGGGCTTCACGATGAAGACCTCCACCTCGGCGCCGTCGGCGCCCTTCACCCACATGGTCTCCGCCGGGCGGATGTCCACTTCGTCGGCCACCTTCTGGTTGAAGGCCGTGAGGCGTTTCAGGGCCTTGGCGGCCACGTCGTAGCGCCAGATCTCCACGGGCTCGCCCACGGTGGTGCGGGTGAACAGGACCGTCTTCTGGTCGGGGCTCACCGCGAACTCCCGGATGGACTGGCCGTCCAGCACACGCTCAAGCTTCCCGGTGGCCACGTCGGCGCGGAAGAGGGGCCAGTGGCCCTTTTCCTCCACCGTGAACCAGAGGGACCTTCCGTCCGCCGACCACTGGAAGCCGTCCACCCAGTTGTCGATGCCCTCCGTCAGGACGCGGGTGGCGTGGGTGGCCCGGTCATAGACGGCCAGGCGGAAACGGTCGGACTCGAAGCCCGGCTTGGTCTGGAAGCGGTAGGCAATCCACTTCCCGTCGGGCGAGTACTTGGGATCCACGTCCGCGGCCTTGTTGCCGGCGGTGATGTCCCGGGGGGTGCGGTCCCCATCCAGGCTCACGAGGAAGAGGTCCTGGTTGGTGGACCGGGCGGGCACGGCGTCGGGGTTGGTGACGACGCAGAGCTCCTTGCCGTCGGGGCTCAGGTCGTAGGTCTGGGACATGGGCGTGGTGGCCGCCGCCGGGTAGTCCTGCTTCCCGGGGGTGAGCTCCTCCACCTTGCCGTTGAAGGTGCCCAGGAAGAGGTGGGTGTACTGGAAGTCGCGCCACTGGGTCCAGTGGCGGTAGAGCAGCTCGTCCGCCAGGTGGGCCTGCACGGGGCCGCTCTCCAGCTTCTCGGCCATCTCCTTGTTCTTCGCGCCGTCGGCCCCGGCCTCGGGGAACACCGTGGCCTGGAAGACGAAGCGCTGGCCGTCGGGCAGCAGGCGCGGCGCATCCACGCCGGGCTCGAAGCCGGAGACCTTCCGGGCCTCGCCGCCGGCGGCGTCCATGGCCCAGAGCTGCGGGCCGCCCTCGCGGCCGGAGAGGAAGGTGATCGTCTTCCCGTCCTTCGACCAGGCCGGCGAGCTGCAGGACTTGGGTCCGAAGGTGAGCTGCTTCGCGGCGCCGGTGGCCACGTCGAGCATCCAGATCTCGGTGTGCCGCGTGCTGGCCATGAGGTCCTGGCAGGACACGTCGAAGAGCAGCTTCGAGCCGTCGGGACTGAGGGCCAGCTGCTGCACCCCCTTCAGGCGGTACAGGTCCTCGATGGTGAAGGCCCGCTTCTCCGCCGCCGCGAGGGGCAGCGCCAGGACGAGGGCGGGGACCAGGAGCCGGTTCAAGCCAGGCATGGGACCTCCAAAGACGACCCCCAGGATCGCACGGCCGGAGTCCTCAGTCCCCCAGCGCCTCCCGGATGGCGCCGAAGTCGGCGCGGGAGGTGGCGTCCAGGCTGAGGGGGGTGACGGCCACGACGCGCTCCCGGACCAGGGCGTGGACGTCGGAATCCGGCTCCAGGGCGGCAGAGTCCACCTGGATGGTGATGCGCCCGTCCTTCAGGCGGCTGTGCGGGCCCGGCTCGTCGAACACGAGCTCGAAGTAGCGCTGCCGGGAGAGGCGGCTGAGGCGCCAGGGGGTGGCCGGGGTGGCATCCTCGGGCACGTCCAGCTTCACCAGGTCCACGTCGGGGGGGAGGCGCGCGCCCAGGAGCTTCCGCGCGAAGAGCCGCAGGAAGTGCTCGGAGGCGCCCCAGTCCCGGGCCTCGTGGCGCATGAAGTGGTCGGGGTGCATCTGCTGCGAGGCCGCGAGGGCTGGGATGCCCCGGGCGGCGGCCTCCATGGCGGCGCCCACGGTGCCGGAGGCGCCGATGCTGATGCCCACGTTCTCGCCGTAGTTGATGCCCGACACCAGCAGGTCCGGCCGGCGGTCGCGGCAGAGCACCTGCAGGCCGTGGCGCACCACCGAGGCCGGAGAACCCTCGCAGGCGTAGGCGCGGAGGGCCTGGCCATCCACCTCGAAGGACACCGGCTCCAGGGCCGCGTCGGGGCGGCCCGTGAAGCTCCGTCCCATGGCGGTCTGCTGGGTGGCGGGCGCCACCACCAGCACGTCGCCCAGGTCGCGCACCGCCCGTGCCGCGGCCCGCAGGCCCGGGGAGTGGATGCCGTCGTCGTTGGTGAGCAGGAAGAGGGGGCGGGGGGTCATGCGGTCTCCGACCTTCCAGACTGGAACGGGAGGCGCCCTTCCGTCCAGGGTCGAGTCCCCCGGACACGCGGCCTTGACGGGCCCACCTCCTCCCCTTGGTATCCTGCCCCATGCCTGACTGCGAGTTCTCCGCCCACCCCGCCCCGCCCGGCCGCGGCGTCTTCTGCAACCGGACGCTGAACCTGCGCTCCGTGCGGGCCATCGGCTACGACATGGACTACACCCTGGTGGACTACCGGGTGGCGGCCTTCGAGCAGATGGTCTACGCCCAGGCCCGGGAGCGCCTGGCCTCCGAGGGCTGGCCCATGGAGGGCCTGGCCTTCGATTCCCGCATGGTGGCCCGGGGGCTGGTGATCGACACGGAGCTTGGGAACCTGGTGAAGGCGAACCGGTTCGGCTTCGTGAAGCGGGCCATGCACGGCACGCGGATGCTGGAATTCTCCGAGCAGCGGGACGCCTACGCCGGGACGCTGGTCGACCTGGCCGATCCCCGCTGGGTGTTCCTCAACACCCTGTTCTCCCTTTCCGAGGGCTGCCTGTACGCCCAGGCGGTGGACCTGCTGGACCAGGGCGCCCTGCCCCGCCCCTTCGAGTTCGCCAGCCTCTACCGGCACGTGCGGGCGCGGGTCGACGCCCAGCACCTGGAGGGGCATCTCAAGGCCGCCATCGCAGCCTCCCCTGAACAATACGTGGTGCTGGACCCCGAGGCCGCCCTGGCCCTGCTGGACCAGAAGGCCGCGGGCCGGAAGCTCCTGCTCATCACCAACTCGGAGTGGAGCTTCACCGCGAAGATGATGACCTACGCCTACGACCGCTTCCTGCCCCCGGGCATGACCTGGCGCCAGCTCTTCGACCTGGTGATCGTCAGCGCCCGCAAGCCGGCCTTCTTCACGGAACGGAACCCCTTCTTCGAGGTGGCCACGGAGGACGGCCTGCTGCGCCCCCTGGAGGGCCCCTTGGCCCCTGGCCGCGCCTACCTGGGCGGAAGCGCAGCCCAGGTGGAGCGGGATCTTGGCATCTCCGGCGACGAGATCCTCTACGTGGGCGACCACATGTTCGGCGACGTGCATGTGAGCAAGCGGGCCCTGAGCTGGCGCACGGCCCTGGTGCTGCGGGAGCTGGAGGGCGAAGTGGCGGCCCTGGAGGGCTTCCGCGAGACCGAACTGCGCCTGGAGGCGATGATGCGCGAGAAGGAGTCCCTGGAGGGACGCCTCTCGCAGACGCGCCTGGCCCTCCAGCGGCTCCGCGCGGGGTACGGCCCGGTGCCGGCGGCGGACGCCGCGGGGCTGGAGGCCCGCATCCACGACCTGCGCGGCCAGCTGGTGGCCCTCGACGCAGAGATCGCGCCCCTGGCGAAGGCGGGCACGGAGCTGGTGAATCCGCGCTGGGGCCTGCTCACCCGGGCGGGCAACGACAAGAGCCATCTCACCCGGCAGATCGAGCGCTACGCCGACATCTACACCTCCCGCGTATCGAACTTCCTCTATGCCACGCCCTTCGCGTACTTCCGCTCGCCCCGCGGCAGCCTGCCCCACGACCCGGGCCTCGCCGCGGCGGCACCTGAACCCGGCGCCTGAGGGCGGAATGGCGGAGTCGCGCATCCCTTGAATCGGGGGGCCGAAATAGTCCTACCCGGCTTGCGCCGGGCCGCGGGCGACCCATCGTACCCCTGCCGTTCATGGGAGGCCGCCATGCTGACCCTCCGTCCCGCCGCCGTCGCCGGCATGTTCTACCCGGAGGACCCTGACCACCTGCGGGAGGAGGTGGACCGTCTCCTCGCCGCCGTGCGGGTGCCCCTCGACGAGCCGACCCCCAAGGCCCTGATCGTGCCCCACGCGGGCTACGGCTACTCGGGACCCGTGGCTGCCAGCGGCTACGCGCGCCTGCTCCGCGAAGGCCCGAACCTGGCGCGGGTGGTCCTCCTCGGCCCCAGCCACCACGCGGCCTTCGCGGGCCTCGCCCTGCCCGAAACCGAGGCCTTCGACACCCCCCTCGGCCCGGTGTCCATCGATGCGGAAGCCACCGCCAGGATCCCCTGGGTCCGCCACAGCGAGACCATTCACCGCCCCGAGCACGCCCTGGAGGTCCAGGTGCCCTTCCTGCAGCGGGTCGCGCCCAAGGCGGAGCTGGTGCCCCTGGCGGTGGGCCAGGCCACCCCTTTCCAGGTGGCGGAAGCCATCGAGGCACTCTGGGGCGGCGCGGAGACGGTCATCGTCGTGAGCTCGGATCTCTCGCACTACCTGCCCTACCGCCTGGGCCGGGCCGTGGACGAGGAGACCGCCCGGATGATCCTCCGGCTCGACACCACCCTGGATTCCGAGCGCGCCTGCGGCGCCGCGCCCGTGGCAGGCCTCCTGGAAGTCGCGCGGCGCAAGCATCTCCATCCCGCCCTCCTGGACCTCCGGAGTTCGGGTGACACGGCTGGAGGCCAGGAGGAGGTCGTCGGCTATGGCGCCTTCGCCTTCTTCGAGACCGGCGCCAGCCATCCCTGAGCGGGACGGCCACCGCCTGACCCAGCTGGCCCGCAGCGCCATCGAGGCGGCCCTGGGCGGTCCCGCCTGCGACCACCAGGTCGATTCCGGCGGGACCGGTGCCAGCTTCGTGACCCTGACCCTGGATGGAGCCCTGCGCGGCTGCATGGGCAGCCTCACCCCCCACGGGCCCCTGGTGGAGGATCTCCTCGAACACGCCCGGACCGCCGCCTTCCACGACCACCGCTTCGATCCCCTGAGCCGGGAGGAACTGCCGCGCCTGGGGGTGGAAGTCTCCCTCCTCTCCCCGCTGCGCCCCCTGGCCTGCACGGGCGAGGCCGATCTCCTCCGCCAGCTCCGTCCGGGCGTGGACGGGCTCCTCCTGGAATACGGAGGGCGGAACGTCACCTTCCTGCCCCAGGTCTGGGAGGAGCTGCCGGATCCGCCCGCCTTCCTCCGGGCCCTCAAGCGCAAGGCGGGGTGGCCTGCCGCCTTCTGGTCCCCGGACCTCCGGGCCTGGACCTATACCGTCGAAGCCTGGCGGGACGAGCCCCGCCCCCGGCCCCCCACGGCCGCGGACCTCGCCGGCCCTGCGGGGGCGGGATTCCTCTATCCGGCCCGCCACTGGCACCGGCTCGCCGACGGGCGATTGCGCTGCGACGTCTGCCCCCAGGGCTGTTCCCTCCGGGAAGGCCAGGCCGGCCGGTGCGCCCTCCGCCGGCGAGAGGGGAACCGCATCGTCCTCGCCGCCTACGGCCGCACCAGCGGCTTCTGCGTGGACCCCATCGAGAAGAAGCCCCTCCACCACTTCCTGCCGGGCTCGAAAGTCCTCTCCTTCGGCACCGTGGGCTGCAACCTCTCCTGCCGGTTCTGCCAGAACTGGGACCTGTCCCGATCCCGGGACCTGGGCCGGCTCCGGGAACGGGCCGCCCCGGAGGAGGTCGCCGCCGCCGCCCGCCGACTGGGGTGCCGCAGCGTCGCCTTCACCTACAACGAGCCCGCCATCTTCCTTGAATACGTCTCCGACGTGGCGGAAGCCTGCCATGCCGCCGGGATCGCCACCGTGGCCGTCACGGCCGGTTACCTGGAGGAGGCCGCCCGGCGGGACTTCTTCAGCCACATCGACGCGGCCAACGTGGATCTCAAGGCCTTCAGCGAAGGGTTCTACCGGCGCGTCGTGGGCGGCAGCCTCCAGCCCGTGCTGGACACCCTCCGGTACCTCGTCCATGAGACAGACGTGTGGACCGAGATCACCACCCTGCTGATCCCGGGCCTGAACGACTCCGATGACGAGCTCCGGCGTCTCACCGCCTGGATCGCGACCGAGCTGGGCCCGGAGGTCCCCCTGCACTTCAGCGCCTTCCATCCCGATCACAGGATGCTGGACCGGCCCGCCACGCCGCTGGCCACCCTGCGCCGCGCCCGCGCCTGCGCCCGGGAGGCGGGACTCCGGTTCGTCTACACCGGGAATATCCGCTACGCCGAGGGCGAAGCGACGCCCTGTCCCGGCTGCGGGGAGGCCGCGATCCGGCGGGAGGGCTACCGCCTCCTCCACCTGGACCTGGATGCAGAGGGGCGCTGCGGGCGGTGTGGCGCCCGCCTTCCCGGCCGGTTCGGGCCGCACCTCCCCGCCCCCGCCACCCAGGAGCCGTGGGCCCCCGCGTGAAGCCCCTTCGAGGACCACCATGTCCCCCCACCCCATCCGCCCGGATCTGGAAGCCCAGCTGGAGGCCTTGAACCGGCGCCTGGAGCACGCGGAGCCAGACCCCGAATCCAAGTTCCGGACCTGCCTGGAAACCCTTCTGGACGGCTTCGCGATCCTCTCGTCGGTGCGGGGTGCCACCGGGGAGATCGAGGATTTCCGCTTCGACTACATCAACGAGGCAGGGTGCCGCCTCAACCAGCGGTCCCGGGAGGAGACGCTGGGGCGGCGGCTGCTGGAGCTGCTGCCCGGCCACCAGGGGGAGCTGCTCGAGGCCTACCGGCGCGTCGTCGAGACGGGTGAGCCCCTGTCCCGGGAGACGCTGGTCTACGACGACGTGTACGGCGGCCAGCGGCTGCAGCGCGCCTTCGACTTCCGGGCCGTCCGGCTGGGGGACGGCTTCGCCGTCACCTGGCGCGACACGACCGAACGGAATCGCACCGAGTCCACGCTCCGGGCGCAGGAGTTCCGCTTCCGGGCCATCTTCGAGAACAGCGCCGAAGCCATCCTGCTCACCTCGCCCGGGGGCGCGATCCTGGCCGCCAACCCCGCCGCCTGCCGGATCACCGGCTTCACGGAGGCCGAGATCTGCGCCCGGGGCCGCGAAGGAATGGTGGTCACCGACGAGCCCCGGGTCCAGGCCTTCCTCGAGGACCGTCGACGGACCGGCCATGCCCGGGGTGAGCTCACCTACAAGCGAAGGGACGGGACCACCTATCCCGCCGAGACCGTGTCCACCGTGTTCACCAACCTGGCTGGCGAGCAGATGACGGTGATCATCTTCCGGGACCTGTCCGAGCAGAAGCGACTTGAGGCCCGCAGCCGGCGATTGACCGCCCTCGTGGAATCCACGGAGGATGCCATCTACACCGCGGACATGGACGGCACCATCACCGACTGGAACGCCGGCGCCGCCGCCCTCTACGGCTACAGTGCGGAGGAGGCCATCGGGCAGCCGCCCTCCCTGATCGTGCCCGAGGACCTGCTGCCGGCATCCAGGGATCTGCTCGACGCGCTGCGCGAGGGACGGCGCTTCCGCAACCACGAGACCCTGCGACGCCGGAAGGACGGGACCTTGATCCACGTCGCCCTCACGGCCTGTCCCGTCGTCCTCGCGGACGGCACCCTTTCGGGCATCTCCGTGATCGCGCGGGACATCACGGAGCGGGTCAGAGCCTCGGAGGAGCGGGAGCGGCTGATCCAGGAGCTCCGGGCCGCCCTGGCGGAAGTCCAGACCCTCAGCGGCCTCGTGCCCATCTGCTCCTGGTGCAAGCGGATCCGCGACGACCTGGGCTACTGGACGCAGCTGGAGCGCTACATCCAGGATCGATCCTCGGCCCAGTTCACCCACGGCATCTGCCCCGAGTGCGCGGCGCGGTTCCACCCCGAAGCGGCCCTCCAGGGCAGCGGGACGCCAACCACCCCGGCGGAAAAGCCGGTCACCTGACGCCGTAGACGGTGGCGCCGTAGTGCTCCGGATCCCAGGGCCGGGCCGCGTTCCACTCACCGTACGCATGGGAGCCGTCAGTGCGGACCCGCAGGGTATACCGTCCCTTCGGCAGGGTGACCAGCTCGTCGATCTGCCGGTTCTTGGAGGCTCCGCCGGCGGGCTCGGTGCGGAGGGCATCCATGCGCCAGATGGTCTTCCCGGTCGCATCCTCGATCCAGGCTCCGTCGGCCATCTCGTCGCCATCCCGCTCGCCGATGGCGTAGACGCGCACGGCCTGCTCCCGCTCCAGGCTGAAGGCGGCCCTCAGGTCCTGGTCGTCCTTCACCCGCACCAGTTCGGCCAGCACGGGCCCAGGCGCGGGTTCGGGGATGATCGTCACCGCCCGGAGATCCTCGTCGGAGGGCGTGGAGAGGGTCAGGCCGTACAGCCCGGGATCGCAGGGGGGCTGGGCGTTCCAGTCCGCGGGCGAGTGGGAGTCGTCCGTGACGAAGGTGGCGACGTAGTCGCCGGCCGGAAGCTGGATCACCTCCACCTGCCGCCGGTTCTTCTCCGCACCGCCGGCGTACCGGGACTTGCCCGGGGTCATCTCCCAGACGGCCTTCCGGGTGTGGGCGTCCTGGATCCAGCCCGTGTCCACCATCCGGCGGCCACTGGCTTCGCCCTCCGCATAGACATGGACCGCGATGGGGCGCCGGACGCGGAAGGCCTGGGCCCAGCGCCCGCTGTCGCGGTCGGCGGCCAGGACCAGGAAGCTGTTCTTCCAGCGCAGGGGGGCGACGAAGGTCGCCACCGAAGCGGCCTCGGCGGAGGGCACGCTCACCTGCATCCCGTACCGGCCCACCTGGCGCCGCCACTCCTGCTCGACGCCCTCCCGGCTCAGGCCGAGGGCCCCCAGGAGGCTGTGGCTCTCCCGCGGCCGGATCCGGGGCTGGAGGTCCCGCCGGTCGATGTTGCGGACCCAGCCCGCGAAGAAGAGGTTCCCGCCGAAGCCGTAGTCGGCGAAGTAGGCCTCGTAGCTCCCCGCGGGCAGGTCCAGGTACCGGTCGGCGACCCGGTCCGACCCGTCCCGCCGGCTCGTGGCGCCATCCATCTGCCAGACCACCTCCCGGGTGGCGGCATCGAGGATCCACCCCGAGGCGAAGAGCTGCGTCCCGGCGCGCCCCTCCCACCAGAGGCGCGCGCCGCCTCCCCGGGCGTAGACGTGGACCTTCGTGGGCCGCGGCAGGGTGAAGCCCTGCTGCCGCACCTCGGCGGAGGCCAGGTCCCCCAGGGTGGCCACGGGCGCCTCCTGGGCCTTCAGGGCCGCGGGTCCAAGACCCGTGGCCAGCAGTACGAGGCAGATGGTCTGGAGGAGGCGGATGGGGAGGGACGCGGACGGGGTGCTGACCATGGGGGCTCCCGGAGGACCCCCCCAAGGTAGGCGACTGGGCCCTCGGGAGGGGGGGCCGACCGGCGAACGGCGGCCCGGCGCCGGCGGGCGGGTTCAGCGATCCCGCGTGTAGAGGATCTCGGAGACCTTCACGGGCCGCCCGTCGATGCCCTGGCCCCACCAGGCCACGGCATGGTGATCGGGGTCCCACCAGGTGTCCGTGACCCGCCAGCCGGAGGCGGCGTGCCCGCCCACCGAACCGGCCGGGGCGGGCCCCTGGAGCGTGAGCACGTGGCCGGTGCCGTCGAAGGCGCCCTCCAGGGCGATGACGCCGGTGCCGAAATCGTCCAGCCATTCGGACACGTAGGCGTTCCGCTGGCGGTCGAAGCCCGTGAGCCCCAGGCCGTGGAAGGGGCGGCCGTCCAGGGTGGTCGCGTAGTCCTCCTGCAGGAACCGGCCCCCCAGGATGAGCCGGCAGGTGGCGGTGCCATCGGCCTCGTTCCACTTCTCCCCCGTGGGCAGCCAGTCCGTCTGCCGGGTGGTCCAGGTCCCCACGTAGGGCTTCAGCCGCTCGTGGGCCGCCGCCGGGGCGGCCGAGTCCAGCCAGGCCTGGAAGGCCTTGGGATCCATGGCCGGGGCCTTGGGAGGGCCCGCGGCCAGGAGGACTGGGAGCATCAGGGGAAGGGCGGACCGGGGGGACAGGGCCATGGCGGACTCCGGGGCGGAATGCCGCTCCTGGGATGCCGCGGGGGCCGCCCATGTTCCGCCCGGCCTTCCGCGAAGCCCCGTGCCATCCTGGAAGGCCTCGCCTTCATGTCTGCGAGCCTCACACGGGAGTTCCCATGTCCCCGCACCACCCCTGGAATCGATCCCTTCTCGCCCTGGCCCTGGTGGCCGGCCCCCTGGCCGCGGGCGCCCCCGCCGCCGCGGCCAAGTCGGCGGTCCAAGGCCTCGACCTCGCCGGCATGAACCGCACCGTGAAACCGGGCGACGACTTCTTCGCCTACACCAACGGCACCTGGTACCGGAACACGGTCATCCCGCCCGACCGCAGCGCCGAGGGCCCCTTCGCCCACCTCTTCGAGCTCACCAACCGCCGCACGGGCGGGATCATCCAGGCCGCCGCGAAGGCCAAGGCCCCGGAGGGCTCCGAGCTGCGGAAGATCGGCGACTACTACACCGCCTTCCTGGATACGGCCGCCATCGAGAAGGCGGGCCTCAGGCCCATCCAGCCGCTGCTGGCGCAGGTGCAGGCCCTCGGCGACCGCAAGGCCCTCGCCGCCTTCCTGGGCGGCACCCTCCGCGCCGACGTGGACGCCATCAACGCCACGAACCTCTACACCGACAACCTCTTCGGCCTATGGGTGGCCCAGGACCTGAACGATCCCAGCCACTACTCGGCCTTCCTCCTCCAGGGCGGCCTGGGCATGCCCGACCGCGACTACTACCTGGATCCCTCGCCCCGCATGCAGGCGGTCCGCGACCAGTACCGGGCCCACATCGCCCGTGTCCTCGCCCTCGCCGGCGAGAAGGACGCCGAGGCCCGGGCCGCCCGCGTCCTGGACCTGGAGCACCGCATCGCCGAGGCCCACGCCACCCGCGAGGATTCGGAGGAGGTGAAGAAGGGCGACAACCCCTGGAGCCGCGCCGACTTCGCCGCCAAGGCCCCGGGAATGGACTGGGAGGCCTTCTTCACCGCCGCGGGCCTCGGGGCCCAGCAGACCTTCGTGGCCTGGCAGCCCAGCGCCGTCACGGGCCTCTCCGCCCTGGTGGCCAGCCAGCCCCTGGACACCTGGAAGGACTACCTCGCCTTCCACGCCCTGGACCATCGCGCCGCCGTGCTGCCCAAGGCCTTCGGCGACGAGGCCTTCGCCTTCTACGGCAAGGTCATCCAGGGCACGCCGCAGCAGCGGGACCGCCAGAAGCGGGCCGTGGACGCCACCAACGCCGCCCTGGGCGACGCCGTGGGCCGCCGCTACGCCGAGAAGTACTTCCCCGCCGCCGACAAGGCCCGGGCCCAGGCCATGGTGCAGAACATCCTGGCGGCCTTCCGGGCCCGCATCGACCAGCTCGACTGGATGGCCCCCGAGACGAAGGCCAAGGCCAAGGCCAAGCTGGCCGTGCTGAAGGTGGGCGTGGGCTACCCGGACCGCTGGGAGGACTACCGCGGCCTCGAGATCAAGGCCGGCGACGCCTTCGGCAACGAGGACCGGGCGGAGCGGTTCGCCCTCCACCAGGCCGTCGCCAAGCTGGGCCGGCCCGTGGACCGCGGCGAGTGGGTGATGACGCCCCAGACCGTCAATGCCGTGAACCTGCCCGTGATGAACGCCCTGAACTTCCCGGCGGCCATCCTGCAGCCCCCCTTCTACGATCCGAAGCGGCCCGACGCCATGAACTACGGCTCCATCGGCGCCGTCATCGGCCACGAGATCAGCCACAGCTTCGACAACCAGGGCGCCCTCTTCGACGACCAGGGCCGCCTGAAGAACTGGTGGACGGAGAAGGACTTCGCCCACTTCGAGGCCTCGGCGGACCAGCTGGCCCGCCAGTTCGACGCCTACAAGCCCTTCCCCGACGCCCACGTGAACGGCAAGCTCACCCTCGGCGAGAACATCGCCGACGTGGCGGGCCTGGCCGCCTCCCTGGACGCCTACCACCTCTCCCTGAAGGGCAAGGCTGCGCAGGCCGTGGGCGGGTTCACCGGCGACCAGCAGTTCTTCATCGCCTTCGGCCAGAGCTGGCGCACCAAGATGCGCGAGGCCGCCCTGCGCCAGCGCCTCCTCGCCGACGGCCACGCCCCCGCCGAGTACCGCGCCGACACCGTGCGCAACCTCGATGCCTGGTACGCCGCCTTCGCCGTGAAGCCAGGCGAGAAGCTCTATCTGGCCCCCAAGGACCGCGTGAGGATCTGGTAGGGCCTCATCGGCCCCCCAAAAAAATGCAACCAAGGGGTTGCACCAACCTCCAGGGGGCGTAACATGCAACCTGGAGGTTACTCATGACGGCATCGAGCACCGACAGCATCAGGAAGGAGATTCATCTCCGCGCCCCCCGCACCCGGGTCTGGAAGGCGCTGGCGGACGCGGAGGAATTCGGCACCTGGTTCGGGATGAAGCTGGAGGGCCGCTTCGTGCCCGGCCAGCCGGTCTTCGGGCGGATCACCCATCCCAACTACTCGCACATCCACCTGGAGATGCGGATCGAGCGCATGGAGGCCGAGAGCCTCTTCTCCTACCGCTGGCACCCGTACCCCATGGACGCGAAGCGGGACTACTCGAAGGAGCCCATGACCCTCGTGGAGTTCCGACTCGAGGCGGTCGAGGGCGGCACGCTGCTCAAGGTGGTGGAGTCCGGCTTCGACCGGCTGCCGCCGGACCGGCGGGACGAGGCCTTCCGCATGAACGATGCCGGGTGGGCGGGCCAGCTGCCCCGGATCGAACGCCATGTCACGGCCTGAGGCCCTCTCCCCCGCGCGGCTGAAGGACGCGGCGCCCCTCTTCGCCGCGCTGGGGGACGCCACGCGCCTGGGCCTGCTCGTGAGCCTCTGCGCCAGCGGGCCGCTCACGGTCACCCGCCTCAGCGGCCAGTTCGCGGTGTCCCGGCAGGCCATCACCAAGCACCTCGAGGTACTGTCCGAGGCGGGGCTCGTCAAGAGCGCCCGCCAGGGACGGGAGCGCATCTGGACCTTCCAGCCCAGGCGCCTCGAGGATGCCCATCAGTACCTGGAGCGCCTCTCCCGGGAGTGGGACGTCGCCCTGGGTCGCCTCAAGGCCTTCGTCGAAAGCTGAACCCCGGCCGGTCCCCGGCCCCGCATCCCGCCCGAGGCGGGCGGATCCCCGTCCGCCTCGGCAACCGACTCGCGCTCCGGCGCCCCTTCCAAGGAGATCCCATGTCCCAGCCCTGGACCACCCTCTTCACCCTCAACCGCCAGGTCCTCCTGGCCCGCAATCTGGCCGACGTCACCCAGGCCCAGGCGGACCAGCCGCCGGCGCCCCACGTGAACAGCATCACGTGGATCCTCACCCACCTCCTGGAGAACCGGCGCTGGCTCCTCGGGACCCTGGACCGGTCCGGCGAGCCGCCGGCGGGCACGGGACCCCGGTCCCTGGCGCAGCTCGAGGCGGCCGTGGACGAGACCCAGGCGGCCCTGGCGGCGGCCTTCGACGCAGTCACCGACTGGCGCGAGCCGCGGCTCCACCCCGCGATGCAGGCCGCCATGCCCCTGGAGGAGATCGTGGGGACCTTCCTCATGGAGGAGGCCTACCACCTGGGCCAGATCGGCACGGCCCGGAAGCTCCTGGGCCTGCCCGGCGCGATGCGGGCCCCGGAGGCCGCGAAGGTTTAGGCGGCCATCCGCACCTTCAACCGGAGGTCGAAGCCACGAGGGACTCTCGGCATTTCATAGCCATCCGCAACCAACAGGCGCAAGATGAAGCCATGCGATCCCACGCCGCGTGGAATCCTTCGATGAGCCTGAACACGTCTCGACCAGCTCTTTGCCTCCCTTCGAGACACCCAAGGAAATCACCATGGCTCAAGGCACCGTCAAGTGGTTCAACGCCGAAAAGGGCTTCGGCTTCATCACCCCCGATGGGGGAGGACCCGACCTCTTCGTCCATCACACCGCCATCCAGATGTCCGGCTTCAAGTCCCTGGACGAGAACCAGCGTGTCAGCTTCGACACCGGCCAGGGGCAGAAGGGCCCCCAGGCAATCAACGTCACCAAGATCTGAACCGCCCCGCCTTCCGGCCCGCCGCCCCCTGGGCGGCGGGCCGTTATTGTCCCTGGGGGTCGCGTTCCCGGGCCCTCCCCCCCTGATCGGCGATAGCCGGGGATCTCAGCCCACCATCCCCGCCCACGCCGCCAGCACCCGCTGGGCCTGCATCACCGGGCCGCCTTCGCCGGGCGGGAGGGGCAGCAGCACGGCGCCGTCAGGGTTGAGCTGGGCGTCCCTGCGCTCGCGCACCCAGGCCATGAGCTTCGCCGGATCCACGGGCGTCTGGGGGCTGAGGCGCAGCTTGAGGCGGCCCTTGTCCACGGTGACTTCGGAGACGGCCAGGGCCTGGGCCCGCAGCTTCACCTTCAAGATCTCGAAGAACCGCTGGGTGCCCTCGTCGTCCTCCGGCACGCGGCCGAAGCGGTCCTCCAGGTCCAGACGGTAGAGCTCCAGCTCCTGCTCGCTGCGCAGGCGGGAGAGGCGCTTGTAGGCCACCAGGCGCTCGCTGGCCTGGTCGATCCAGCGGCGGCTGAGCTGGGCGCCACCGGCGAGGCCGTCGAGCTTCACCTCGAAGGTGCCG
>DASVZU010000164.1:0-4674 GCA_036391515.1 Holophagaceae bacterium | reverse complement strand
CCGCCTCGGCCTGGACACCGAGACCACCAGCATCGATCCCACCCGGGGGCACATCGTGGGATTGAGCCTCGCCTGGCAGGCCAACGAGGGGCTCTACGTGCCCCTGGCCCACCTCAAGCCCCCCACGGCGGACACCGAAGGCGCCCTGCCTGGCCTGCTGCCGGACAGCGGCCTGCCGGAGTCGATGCTGGACCTCCGGGGCGACCCCGAGCGTTTCTTCTCCGAACTGGCCCCCCACCTGGATGGCCGCAACCTCCCGTTCGCCCAGGTGCGCCGCCTGCTGGGACCCCTGCTGGCGGATCCGGCCGTGGCGAAGTGCGGACAGAACCTGAAGTACGACCTGCAGGTGCTGGCCCGCCACGGCCTGCCCGTGAGGGGGCTGGCGGACGACAGCATGGTGCTGAGCTTCCTCCTGGAGAGCGGCGTCCGGCACAACCTGGACGATCTCTCCGTCCGGCTGCTCGACGTGAAGCCCATCGCCTTCGAGGAGGTGGTGGGGAAGGGGAAGGGCCAGAAGCGCTTCGACGAAGCCGAGTTCGAACGGGCGGTGCAGTATGCCGCCGAGGATGCGGACCTGGCCCTGCAGCTCTGCGACAGGCTCCGGAAGGGGCTCGCGGATGACCGGCTGGCGCGCCTCTACGCGGAGGTGGACCTGCCCCTGGTGGAGGCGCTGGCGGCCCTGGAAGGCCACGGCGTCCGCCTGGACCTCGAGGTCCTCTCCCAGCTTGCGGCCCGCATGCATGCCGAACGGGAGCGGGCGCAGGCCCGGGTCATCGAGCTGGCGGGCGAGCCCTTCAACCTGAACAGCCCCTCCCAGCTGGGCCGCATCCTCTTCGACAAGCTGGGCTTCAAGCCCGTGAAGTTCACGGGCAAGACCAAGGCCCCCAGCACGGACGAGGACGTGCTCCAGGAGCTGGCGGAGGCCCAGGGCGCCGAGATCGCGAGCGAGCTGCTTCGCCACCGCCAGATGGTGAAGCTGCTGGGCACCTACGTGGAGGCGCTGCCGCAGATGGTCAACCCGGTCACGGGCCGGGTGCATACCCGCCTGCACCAGGCGGCCGTGGCCTCCGGGCGCCTGGCCTCCAGCGATCCCAACCTCCAGAACATCCCCATCCGCACCGAGGAGGGTCGGGCCATCCGGGGGGCCTTCGTGCCCGAGCCCGGCTGGGTGCTCCTGGATGCGGACTACAGCCAGATCGAGCTGCGGGTGGTGGCGGCCCTGGCCCAGGATCCGGTGCTCCTGGCGGCCTTCGAGGCCGGCGAGGACATCCACCGCCGCACCGCCTCCGAGGTCATGGGCGTGCCCATGGACCAGGTCGGCGCCGACGACCGCAGCAAGGCCAAGGCCGTGAACTTCGGCCTGCTCTACGGCCAGGGGGCCTTCGCCCTGGCGGCGAACCTGGGCATCACCCAGAAGGAGGCCAAGGCCTTCATCGAGCGCTACTTCGAGCGCATGCCCAAGGTGGCCGCGTGGATCGAGGGCGCCAAGGCCCAGGCCCTCGCCGAGGGGCTGGTCCGCACCCACTGGGGCCGCATCCGGCGCATCCCGGAGCTGGAGAGCCCCAACAAGCAGCTGCAGGCGCAGGGGCTGCGGGAGGCCGTGAACACCATCGTGCAGGGCACGGCGGCGGACCTCATGCGCCGGGCCATGGTCCGGCTCCATCGCACGCTCGAGACCTCCGGCCTCAAGGCGCGCCTCCTTCTGCAGGTGCACGACGAGCTGCTGATGGAGGCACCGCCGGAGGAGGTGGAGCAGGTCTCCTCCCTGCTTCGGGAGGCCATGGAAGGCGCCGACGACCTGGGCCCCCTGGGGGTGAAGCTGGCGGCCGAGGTGAGGACGGGAGGCAGCTGGCTCGCCTGCAAGTGACCCGCGCTTGACGGTTCGTACAGCGGATTCTGCTTTCCCCTGTTGATCAGGGGGATTTGTGACGACGGTCAGGTCGTAAAAACCCCCTGGACGTCATCATTGTTGCGGCCTTCCGTCCGGGAGGGCCACGTCCATCCGTCTGCCAGGAGATCCGATCATGAGCCAGTTCAACATCGCGTGGTTGCCCGGTGACGGCGTCGGCGTGGAGGTCATGGAGGCGGCCAGGATCTGCCTCGACGCCCTGAAGTTCGACGCCACCTACAGCCACGGCGACATCGGCTGGGAGTTCTGGTGCAAGGAGGGCGAGTCCTTCCCCCAGCGCACCATCGACCTGCTGAAGAAGAGCCACGCGGCCATGTTCGGGGCCATCACGTCCAAGCCCGTGAAGGACGCGGAAGCCGAGCTGGTGCCCGAGCTGAAGGGCAAGGGCCTCGTCTACCGCAGCCCCATCGTCCGCATGCGCCAGATGTTCGATCTCTACACCTGCCTGCGTCCCTGCAAGGCCTATCCCGGCAACCCCCTGAACTACCAGGACGGCATCGACATGGTGGTGTTCCGCGAGAACACCGAGGACCTCTACGCCGGCGTGGAGTTCAGCCCCGTCCCCGACGAGGTGAAGGCCGTGCTGAAGGCCCACAGCAAGCCCTTCGGCCACTTCGCCGACCTGCCGGGCGACGAATTCGCCATCACCTGCAAGGTGAACACGAAGAAGGGCTGCGACCGCATCATCCGCGCCGCCTTCGAGTACGCCCAGAAGTTCGGCTATCCCAAGGTCACGGTGATCCACAAGGCCAACGTGGTCCGCGCCACCGAGGGCATGTTCCTGGAGACCGGCAAGCGCATCGCCAGGGAGTACCCCGGCATCGCCATGGACGACGCCAACGTGGACGCCATCACCATGTGGATGCTCAAGAACCCCAAGAACTACGGCGTGATGGTGGCCACGAACCTCTTCGGCGACATCATCAGCGACCTGGCGGCCCAGATGGTGGGCGGCCTGGGCTTCGGCTGCTCCGGCAACATCGGCGAGAAACTCGCGGTCTTCGAGCCCAGCCACGGCAGCGCACCCAAGTACGCCGGCCAGTACAAGGTGAACCCCATCGCCACCATCCTGGCCGCCAAGATGATGCTCGACTGGCTGGGCGAGACGGAGAAGGGCACCCGCCTCGAGAAGGCCGTGGCCTCCGTCATCGCCGAAGGAAAGGTCCGCACCTACGACATGGGCGGCAGCGCCTCGACCCTCGACATGGGCGAAGCCATCGCCAGGAAGCTCTGAGGCGGATCATGAAACGGGTCCTCATCCATGAAGTCGGCCCCCGCGACGGCCTCCAGGCCGAGAAGCAGGTGGTGCCCACGGCGGTGAAGCTGGACTGGATCCGCCGGGCGGCGGACTCGGGCGTGGACATCGTGCAGGTGGGCTCCTTCGTCCGGGGCGACAAGCTGCCCCAGATGGCCGACACCGACGAGCTGTTCCGGGTCCTGGCGGGGGAATCCCATCCGGCCACCCTCTCGGGGCTGGTGCTCAACGAGAAGGGGCTGGAGCGGGCCCTGGAGGTGGGTGTGGGACTCGTCTGCATGGGCGTCTCAGCCTCGGCGACCCACAGCCTGAAGAACACCGGTATGTCCACGGAGGAGGCCACCGGGCGGATCGTGGCCATGGCCCAGGCGGCGCAGAAGGCCGGCCGCCGCGTCCAGGTGAGCGTGCAGAGCGCCTTCGGCTGCGGCTTCGAGGGGGAGATCCCCTTCGAGCGCGTCCGGGCCATCGTGGAGGCCTACCTCGAGGCGGGCCTCCACAGCATCAGCCTCGCGGACACCGCGGGGCAGGCCCATCCCGCCCAGGTGCGCCGGTACATTCGATGCGTGCGGGAGCTGGATCCCTCCGCCGAGGTCACCGCCCACATCCACAACACCTATGGCCTGGGCATGGCCAGCGTCTACGCGGCCCTGGACGCGGGGGTCTCCGCCATCGAGACCAGCTTCGGCGGCCTCGGGGGCTGCCCCTTCACCCGGGTCGCCGCAGGCAATGTGGCCACCGAGGACCTGGTCCACGGCCTCCAGCGCAACGGCCAGAGGGCGGACATCGACATCGGGGCTCTGGTGGGCCTCGCCCGGGACGTCTCGGCCTTCTTCGGGCGGGAGCTGCCGGGTTGCGTCTACAAGACCGGGCCCATCACCGCGAAGGGGAAGGCATGAGCCGGCGGATCCTCGAGGGCATCAAGGTCCTGGACCTCACGAACGTCCTGTCCGGGCCCTTCACCACGCTGCACCTGGCCCTGCTGGGCGCGGACGTCGTCAAGGTCGAGAACCCGAAGGATGGCGACCTGGCCCGGAAGTTGGGCATCCTGCCTGAGCTGAACAAGAAGCTCATGGGCACCAGCTTCCTGGCCCAGAACTGCAACAAGAAGTCCATCACCCTGAACACCAAGGCGCCCGAAGGCAAGGACCTCTTCCGGAAGCTGGTGAAGGACGCGGACGTGGTGGTGGAGAACTTCCGCCCGGGGGTCATGGACCGGCTGGGGCTGGGCTACAAGGACCTTTCCGGCCTGAATCCGAAGCTCATCTACTGCGCCATCTCCGGTTTCGGCCAGACGGGCCCCGACGCCCTGAAGCCCGCCTACGACCAGATCATCCAGGGCCTCTCGGGCGAGATGGCCGTGAATGGCGACGAGCGCCTGAACCCGCTGCGGACCGGCTTCCCGGTGTGCGACACCGTGGGCGGCCTGAACGCCGCCTTCGCGGTGATGGCGGCCCTCTTCCACCGGGAGCGCACCGGGGAGGGCCAGTTCATCGACGTGGCCCTGCTGGAC
>DASVZU010000163.1:0-2792 GCA_036391515.1 Holophagaceae bacterium | reverse complement strand
TGTAGTCCGGCTTGGGCGAGACCACCGTCACCTCGGCCTTCGATCCCAGCCACTTCTTGAGGAAGCTGGCAGCCGTGTGCCCCGCCACCCCCGCGCCCAGCACCACCACCCGCGTCGCCGCCATGGGCCCTCCGCTCAGGGAATGCGGCCCCAGTCAAGCACCTTCGGGGGTGGGAGTCCAACGACAAGAGGGTCCATAGATGCAGAAGGCCGCCTTGCGGCGACCTTCTGCATCGGTGGCATAACCTCCTCGCCGGGTCCTGACTCGGCGCTCCGCGCCTCGCCCTCCGGGCGGCCATCGGCTTCGCCAATGCCGTCCCCTCCTTCCTGCGCCTTCGGCTGCGGTCGGAGGGTGAAGCCGACCTTGCACGGCCGCAAAGTCGTCTTCGCCTGCACGACGAAGGCCGCCTTTCGGCGGCCTTCTGCATCGTCCTCTGACGATGATTACATCTGATCCTTGAGCCCCTTCGCCGTCTTGAAGACGACTTTGCGGCCGGCGGGGATCTGGATCTTCTCGCCGGTCTTGGGGTTGCGGCCCATCTTCTCCTTGGTGGCCCGGACTTCGAACGTGCCGAGGCCGAACAGGTTCACGCGGCTGCCGGCCAGGAGGGTTTCCACGATGTGGTCGCGGACGCCGTCGAGGATGGACTTGGCGCGGGCCTTGGAGAGGTCCTGGGCCTCCGCGAGGGCGGCGGCGAGCTCGGCGATGCCGAGGGTTTCGGGCTTGGCAGGGGTCTTCGCCATGAGTGGCTCCTTGGGATGGGGTGAGGGGCCGCCGGTGCCACGGCAGGCTCCCGATAGGGCCGGATCCCGCCGGGGATCCGACCGGGGTGGGTTCATGGGGTGGGGCTACTCCGCCGCAGCGGCGCTGACCTCGAGGCTCACCTTGGCATGCACGCCGCTGTAGAGGCGGACATCCACGGTGTAGGTGCCGGCATCCTTGATGTGGGGCACGGTGATGTCGCGGCGGTCCAGGGTGAAGCCCTTGGCCTTGAACAGCTCAGCCACGTCGGCATTGGTGACGGAACCGAAGAGGTGGCCATGCTCGCCGGCCTTCTTGGCCACGGCGAGGCTCACCGCTTCCAGCTTCTCGGCCAGGCTCTTGGCATCCGCCAGTTCCTTGGCGCGGAGCTTCTCGGCGCGGACCTTCTCCAGCTCGATCTGGCGCTTGTTGCCTGCGGTGACGGGCAGGGCCATCTTGCGGGGCAGCAGGAAGTTGCGGGCGTAGCCATCCTTGACGTTCACCACGTCGCCGCGGGCGCCGAGGTGGGGTACGTTCTCGATGAGCAGGATCTCCATGGGGACTCCTTACGGGTGGAATGGGTTGCCAGCCAGCGCCTGTGAGGCGTTGTCCCCGCTTGGTGAGATGGCGTCTGGCGCCATCAAGGCCTGCCGTGGTGGCCGCCCTGTCCCTCGGTGGGTTCAGGCTGGTTCAGAAAATCCAGTGTAGCCTGGGTCCTTCCGATACCCAACCCAGGATTTCTCCCGAGGCCCCCATGCAAAGTCCCGCCGATCGCCGCGACCTGCGCCGGGTCATCGTGGGCCAGGACCACGGCATCAGCTTCACGCTGCGGGGGCACCCCTACCGGGAGGTGCGGATCAGCAACCTGAGCTCCGGCGGCTGTTTCGCCCTGGTGGCCCACCGGGACGCCCGCCTCTTCGAGCGGGGGGCCATCCTGGAGCACCTCGTCCTGCTGAACCCCGAGCTGCCCAAGGAGCCCATGATCGCCACGGTGGCCTATGTGCTGGGGACCCGTCCCGGCGCCCCGGTCATGGAATTCGTCGGGGTGGGCATCCAGTTCCTCAGCATCGAGCCCGGGCCCCGGGCCGCGCTGGAGGCCTGGATCGACGCCGCCATCGCCTCCGAGCAGCTCTGAGGCGGCCTATTTCCTCCCGAAGAAGCCCAGGATGGCCGCGGCCACTTCCTCCCGCATGGCCTCGGTCATCTCGGGGTAGACGGGGAGGCTGAGCACCTCCTTCGCGGCCAGTTCGGATTCGGGCAGCTGTCCCGCCTTGTAGCCCAGGGGGGCGAAGCAGGGCTGCTCGTGGAGGCAGATGGGGTAGTAGATGGCGCTGCCGATGCCCCGCTCCTTCAGGTGGGCCTGCAGCGCGTCGCGCTTCCCGCCCTTCACGCGGATGGTGAACTGGTTGTAGATGTGGCGCCCATCGGGCACCACCTCGCGGGGCAGCACAGCCTCGTCGCCGGCCAGGCCCTTCATGCGCTCGTGGTACCAGGCGGCATGCTTCCGGCGGCCTTCGTGCCAGCCGTCCAGCATGGGCAGCTTGGCCCGCAGCACCAGGGCCTGGAACTCGTCCATGCGCCCGTTCATGCCCACCTCGTGGTGGACGTAGACCGGCTCCATGCCATGCACCCGCATGCGCCGCACCCGCGCGCCCAGGGCGGCGTCGTCGCGGATGGCCGTGAGGCCCGCATCGCCGAAGGCACCCAGGTTCTTGGTGGGATAGAAGCTGTAGGCCGTCATCTGGCCGAACTGGCCCGCGGACCGGCCCCAGCCCTTGGCGCCCAGGCTCTGGCAGGCGTCCTCGATGACCGGGATCCCGTGCTTGTCTGCCGCCGCCATGATGCCCGGCATGTCGGCCATCTGGCCGAAGAGGTGCACGGGGATGATGGCCTTGGTGCGCGGGGTGATCGCGGCCTCCACCAGGGCGCCGCTGGCGTTGAAGGTGGCGGGATCTAGATCGATGAAGACGGGCGTCGCGCCCAGGCGCGAAACCACGCCGGCGGTCGCGAAGAACGTGAAGCTCGGCACGATCACCTCGTCGCCGGGCCC
>DASVZU010000162.1:0-4886 GCA_036391515.1 Holophagaceae bacterium | reverse complement strand
ACGCCATCATGGAGGGCTTTCCCGAGCTGACCCGCCTGCTCTGCCGCCAGTTCACGCGACGCCTCCAGGAGGCCAACGACGCCCTGCGGGACCTTCGGGCCCGCTTCGACCTGGCGGCCGAGCGGCGCATGGTCCAGCCCGGCGAGCTGATCTTCAGGGCGGGCGAACGCACGCCGCTCCACCAGCTGGTGATCGGCACCGTGCGCCTCGAAGGCCCCCGGGGCAGCGAGGTGCTGGCCGCCCGGGACCTGCCGGACGGCTTCCTGGGCCTGGAGGCCTTCCTCCGCGACCGGCCCCAGGAGGCCACCGCCGTGGCCGAGGACACCTGCTTCCTGGCCGTGATCGAGCCCGCCCGGCGCGAGGCCTTCCTGCGCAACCAGCCGAGTCTGGTGCTGCGGGTGCTGGAGGGGAGGGGCTAGCCCCGCTCCGCCACCGCCGCGTCCAGCATCCACCGCGCGATGCTGAGGGTGCTGGGCAGGTCCGGCAGGGCGTCGAGGCGGAACCAGCGGGCATCCTCGATCTCCGCCGGATCGGGACGCAGCTCGCCGTCCAGATGTTCCGCCAGGAAGGCGACCATCAGGCCGTTGGGGAAGGGCCAGGGCTGGCTGCCGAAGTAGCGCAGATCCTGGATGCGGATGCCCAGCTCCTCCGCCACTTCGCGATGGACGGCGGCCTCCAGCGATTCGCCGGGCTCCGTGAAGCCCGCCACGGCGCTGTACACGCCGGGCTTGAAGTGGGGCGAGCGGGCCAGGGCCAGCTCCCGGTCGGCGCCCTGCCCCCGCCCGATGAGGACGATGATCGCCGTGGCGTTCGAGGGAAACACCGTCAGGCCGCAGGCGGGGCACCGGCGGCCGTGGCCTTCCGCCGCCTCCAGGGGCGTGGCGCAGGCCCCGCAGAACCGGTGGCCTGCCTCCCACGCCAGCCACTGGAAGGCTCGGCCGGCCAGTGCCCACTCTGCAGGTTCCATCCGCGCAAAGGCATCCCGCAGCCCCAGAACCTCCACGCCTTCGGGCAGGGGATGGTCGGTGGCCACCTTCATGGCCACGTGCCCCTCCGGAAGCGGGAGCGCCACTTCCGCCGCCACCTCGGGAAGGCTTCCCCCGACGGGGAGCCAGAGGCGGTCGCCCTGGAACACGATCCGTTCGCCCACACCACCTCCCGAACCTGCGGCCGGAGCCCCCGGCCGCTTCCAGCCTAGCCCGGGCGCGTCCTCAGACGAACAGCACCGCGTGGATGGGCGGCAGGTGCTCGGCGAGGGTGATCCAGTCGTCACCGGCGTTCTCGCTGATCCAGACGGAGCCGGTGGTGGAGCCGAAGGCCAGGCGCTCGCCGGTGGCGTCGAGATCCAGGGCGTGGCGGTACACGAGGTCGTAGGCCCAGGCCTGCGGCAGCCCGCGATGGAGCGTCTCGAAGGTGCGGCCGCCGTCGCGGGTGCGGTTCACCACCACCTTGCCCTCGGCCGGGATGCGGCGCTCGTCCTTGATGGCCGGCACGAACCAGGCGGTCTTCGGATCGCGGGGATGCACCACCACGGGGAAGCCGAAGACCGAGGGCTTCACATCGGTGATCTCTGTCCAGCTCCGGGCATCGTCGGTGCTGCGGAAGATCCCGTTGTGGTGCTGGATCCACCAGGTGTCCGGGGCACCCTGACACTGCACCATGCGGTGCGGATCCTGGGATTCGGGGGCCTCCACCAGCTCGGGCGGCGCGTAGTCGGCCCGCATGCCCTTCGTGAAGGGCGTCCAGGTCTTCCCCAGATCCTCCGTGATCCACACGCCGCCGCTGCTGATGGCCACGGCCACGCGGGCCGGGTTGCGGGGATCCACGCAGATGGAGTGGATCCCCGGCGCGTCGGCGCCGCCGCCGGCCCACTTGCGGCGCTCCGGCATGTGCCAGAGGGACTCCACCAGGTTCCAGGTATCCCCGTGGTCCTCGCTCCAGAAGAGGCCACCCGGGATGGTGCCCGCCCAGAGGAGGCCGGGCTGGGAGTCGGCGCCGGGGGCCAGGGACCAGAACCGGATGAGGCGCCAGGGGATCTCCCGGCCGAGGAAATCCTTCTCCACATGACCCTCGGGTGGCGTGGGATAGGCCGGAACCCCGATCTCCTGCCAAGTGGCCCCGCGGTCCCGGGAGCGGTGCAGTTTCGCGCCGAAGTGCCCGTGGTCCAGGGCGGCGTACCAGGCGCCGTCGCGACGGTCGGCCATGGCCAGGGAGACGTTGTCCCCGAGGAACGACACGGCGTCGAGGTCCCAGACGCCGCGGGCGGTGCGCCGCGCCGAGAAGAGGCCCTTTCGGGTGGAGATCAGCAGTTGGTCGGACAAGTCAGCCTCCGGAAAGGGCCTGCATGACGAGGATCTCGGCCGCAGCGGAGACGGGATCGCCCAGGGTGCGACGATCCGCTACCGGTGATCCATCCACGAAGACGGCCATGTGCTGACGCAGGGCGCCATGTTCATCGAGCACGTAGCCCCGGGCCCGCGGATAGAGCGCGAAGGCCTGATCGAGGCTCTCCCGCACGGTCGCCCCGGCCACCGTGCAGGGCGGACAGGCCACATGGCGCTGCAGGTTACGCGTGAAAGCGACGCGGGGCATGGAGATCCTGGATGCCCAGCCACTGTGCTCCCCAGACATTCCGGCTGTCAAGACAGGGAGTCCCGCCCCAGGCTTGGGATGTTATTCGAACCGATCGGGATCCTCCCAGGGATTCCGGTTCAGCTTCCGGTCCTTTTCACGCTCCCGCTCCGCGCGCTGGAAGTCCTCATCCTCCAGGCGGGTGGGATCGGGCAGCGGCCGGCCGTTCAGGTAGTGGAAGGGCGCCTGGCGCCGTTCCACCCCGACGATCCTGCTCCAGTGGTGCCGCCGTTCGAGGGTATCGGCCATGATCCACCTCCGGCCTCACCCGAAGGATAGGCTCACGGGTTTGTCATGCCATGGCCCGGGGTCTTGTGCCTCGGATGGCAGGGAGGATGCTTGGATCGGTACCTGCTCAGAGCTCAAAGGAGGTCGAAGTGGGCCTGAAGGCCCTGCTGGTCTATCCGGAAATGCCGCCCACCTACTGGAGCCTGAGGTACGCGCTGCCCTTCATCGGCAAGAAGGCGGTCTTCCCGCCCCTGGGCCTGCTCACCGTGGCCGCCATGCTGCCTGAGACCTTCGAGACCACCCTCGTGGATCTGAACCTGGAGGCCCTGTCCGAAGCCCAGGTGGCCGACGCCGACCTGGTGTTCATCTCCGCCATGATCGTCCAGAAGGCGTCCTTCGAGCGGGTGGTTCGGCTCTGCAACGCCCTCGGCGTCCCGGTGGTGGCCGGCGGGCCCTATCCTACCAGTTGCCATGAGGAGATCCGGGGCGTGGACCACTTCGTCCTGAACGAGGCGGAAGTCACGCTGCCCCGCTTCCTGGAGGACTTCGCGCGGGGCGAGGCTGGCCCCTGCTACACCAGCCCCGGGCATCCCGACCTGACCCGCACGCCCCCGCCCCGGTTCGACCTGGTGCGCGGGAAGGGGTACGCCCAGATGGCCATCCAGTACTCGCGGGGGTGCCCCCACCACTGCGAATTCTGCGACATCATCGAGCTCTTCGGACGCCGGCCGCGAACCAAGTCACCCGCGCAGCTCCTGCTTGAGATGGACCTGCTGTACGAGGAAGGCTGGCGGGGTTCCCTCTTCCTGGTGGATGACAACTTCATCGGCAACCGTCGCGAGGTGAAGGCCCTCCTCCCTGAACTGGCCCGGTGGCAACAGGCGCGGCACCATCCCTTCTCTCTCTTCACCGAGGCGAGCCTCGATCTGGCGGAGGACGAGGACTTGATGGACCTGATGATCCAGGCCGGGTTCAACATGGTGTTCATGGGGCTCGAGACACCCGATCCCTGCACGCTCAAAGCAGCGGGGAAGCAGCAGAATCTCAAAGCCGACATGCTCGCCAGCGTCCGGAAGATCCAGCGGAAGGGCATGGAGGTTTCAGGCGGGTTCATTGTCGGCTTCGACAGTGATGCCGAGGACATCTTCGATCATCAGATCCGCTTCATCCAGGAGGCCGGCATACCCACAGCCATGGTGGGGCTCCTCACAGCTCTGCCCAGCACCCAGCTCCACCGGCGCCTGCAGGCAGAGGGACGCCTCACGGATGTGATCGGCGGCGGCAACAACACCCACGACCTGCGCCTCAACTTCCTGCCCCGGATGAATGCGACGAAATTGATCGAAGGGTACAAGCGGATCCTCGCGGAGATCTACCGCCCGGATCGCTACTTCGAACGCTGCCTGCGCCTCCTGAAGAACCTGAAGCGGCACCAGATGTCGAGCCGGCGGATCCGCCTCACGGAGCTCCGGGCCTTCACCCTGTCGCTGCTCCGCCAGACCTTCTCCCGCTACGGATGGGTCTACTGGAAGTACCTGGTGAGGGGGGCCCTCGCCCGTCCGCGCCTGATCACCGAGACGGTGACCATGGCCGTGAAGGGACACCACTTCTTCCTGATGACCCGGGGCGTCCTGGAACTCGACCGGTTCAAGAGAGCCCTGGACACCTGGACCAGGGCCTTCGAGGCCCGGCTCCGAGGACTCAGGGACCAGAGGCCTTCCGCCGGACTCGCGGATGCACGGGCCTACCGCGAGCAGCTCCTGCGCCGGATGCATGCCCGCTACCGGCGGCTCCACAAGGACTTCCGCGTCTTTGCCGATGAGGCGGTCGATGCCTTCCAGGCCGCTCTGGACGAGCAGCTCCGCCGGTTCACCCGGGAAGCCATGGGTCTCCGATGACCGAATAGAAAAGGCAGGGGCTGAGCCCCTGCCTTTTCCGGAACGCGAGCGAGGCTACTTGACGAGGCCGAGCTGGCGGACAGCCTGGCGCTCCTCTTCGAGCTCCTTGGCGGTGGCGTCGATCTTGGC
>DASVZU010000161.1:0-3833 GCA_036391515.1 Holophagaceae bacterium | reverse complement strand
TCCGAAGGGGCCTTGGGGGCGATGTGAAGAACCTTCTCGACCACGGCGTGGACGGTCCCGGCCTCGTCCACCAGGTCCACAGGGTAGGTGCGATCCACCTTCGGCAGGTTCGCCAGCAGGTCCCGGATCTCGGCCAGCTCGGCCGCGTCGAGGCGGAAGGTGGCGGTGAGGGTGCCGCGCCCCGGCCTGCGGAAGCGCACAGTGGCGGCCTTGTCCCACACCACGTATGCCGGCCCCAGGTTCTTCATGAGCATGATCATGAAGAAGGGGTCCACGGAGGCGTAGAGGCTGCCGCCGAAGATCGTGCCCACGACGTTCCGCGTGCGCCAGGAGAGGGGGAGTCGGATGCGGACCTCCCGCCAGTCCGCCGCGATGTGGGTCACCCGGGCGCCCGTGCCGCGGTAGCAGGGCCACCAGTTGAAGCCCCAGCGCATGAGGCGGGTGCGGAGGGATTCGGGCATGGCCGCTAGAAGCGGACCGTGACCTTCTCCCCTTCCTTCATGTGGACGGTGTCGATGAAGTGCACCTTCCGGTCGCGGTAGGTGAGCACGAGGCTCTGGGTGCGGATGCCGTGGCCGAAGTGCCGGACGCCCTGCAGGAGGTTGCCCGAGGTGACGCCGCAGGCGGCGAACACGATCTGGTTGCCGGGGCAGAGATCCTCGGTGAAATAGATGCGGCCGAAATCCACGCCCATCTCCTCGGCCTTCTCGCGGCTGGCGGTGTTCGTGTCCACCTTCAGGCGGCCCTGGATCTCACCGTTCAGGCACTTCAGGGCGGCGGCGGAGAGCACGCCCTCGGGGGCGCCGCCCGTGCCCATGACCGCGTGGATGCCCGTGCCGCTCACAGCGGCGCTGATGGCCGCGCTGAGGTCGCCGTCGCCGATGAGCTGGATGCGGGCGCCGGCCTTGCGGATGTCCGCGATGAGCTGCTCGTGGCGGGGCCGGTCGAGCACGGTCACGGTGATCTCCTCCACCTGCCGGTCGAGGGACTTGGCGATGGCCTGGAGGTTCTCGTGGACGGGAGCATCGAGGCTGACCTTGCCCTTGGCGGCAGGGCCCACGATGAGCTTCTCCATGTAGAGGTCCGGGGCGTGGAGCAGGCCGCCCTTCTCCGTGGCGGCAAGGACGGCGATGGCATTCGGCGCGCCGGTGGCGCAGAGGTTGGTACCCTCGAGGGGATCCACGGCGATGTCCACGGCGGGGTGGTCCCCGTCGAGGTCGGCGCCCATGCCCACCTTCTCGCCGATGTACAGCATGGGGGCCTCGTCCCGCTCCCCCTCGCCGATGACGATGGTGCCGTCCATCCGCACGGTCTCCATGGCGTGGCGCATTGCCTCCACCGCCAGCTGGTCGCTGTACTTCCGGCGACCGTGGCCGACGGAGGTCGAACAGGCGATGGCGGCCTGCTCCACCACGCGGAGGAACTCGAGGGACAGGGTCTGTTCCATGGCAATGCTCCAGGCTGACAGTCGGGACGGGCCTCAGGCCATGCGGCGGACGCTCTGGCGGATCCAGTCGAGGAAGGGGTCGGCGCCTTCGGCCACGGGGAACATCAGGATCTCGGGCACCTCGTAGGTGTGCAGGTCCGTGATGATCTCAGAGACCTGGGGGAAGAGGTCCTGGGTGGTCTTGATGACCAGCATGACCTCCTCGTCGAGGTGGGTCTCGCCCTTGAAGTAGTAGTAGCTCTTGATGCCGGGGAGGATGTTCACGCAGGCCGCATAGGCCTGGTCCACCAGCGCTGCAGCGATCGTCAGGGCGGTTTCTTCACTGCCGCAGGTGGTGAAGATGGTGCATGTGTCGGTCATCGAGGGGCTCCCCACCCGGCGGGCGGAACGTTCGATTGTAGCCTCGAAGGGAGGTTGGTCCCAGGCGGCTCCTCCGGACGGTCGGTTCCGGGCCCCGATCGGGCGAGACCCGGACGCAACAGATTTCCGAGCGGGCCGGTCGGGATTTCGTTTTGTCCGACGCTCGGCAGCGCCCCGTGCAGCCTTCGTGGTCCCGCGCGAAGACCGGTCGTTCCCTGGCGTTCGGCGCCGACCCACCGGGACCCCGGATTCGAACGCGTCTGGCTGCGCCAGCCGCCGGTCCCGCTTCGGCGTGCCATCAAGGCACGCCTCGGGCGGTCCCACTCGGAGGGGGCCGTCCTCCGTATCAGGCGCCGGCCCACCAGGGCCCCGGATTCGAACGCGTCTGGCTGTGCCAGCCGCTGGTCCCGCTTCGGCGTGCCATCAAGGCACGCCTCCGCGGTCCCACTCGGAGGTCCGAATCCTCTCGGGTGGTTCCGACCAACAAAGCAGAGGGCGCCGTGGCGCCCCGTGCTTTGTTGGTCGGGGCGAGAGGATTCGAACCTCCGACCTCTCGGTCCCGAACCGAGCGCTCTACCAGGCTGAGCCACGCCCCGACGAAGGTTCGACTGTACCCGAAGGGAGGGAGGGACGTCCAGCCCTCACTCGGGTTCCAGGCCCCGGGCCGCGCGCTCGCGGTGGCGCTGCTCCAGGAGGAGGAGGGCGCCGCGGAGGGGATCCGGATCCCGGGGGGGCGGGGTCGTGTCCGGTTCCGGAGGGTCGCAGGGGACGATCTGGAGGCCCATGAGGGTGACCCCCAGGGACCGGCGGATGCGCTCTCGCGTTTCGGGCCAGACGGCGGCGGCGGCTTCGCGCAGGGTGGCGATGCGGGCCAGTTCCCAGCAGCCCATGACGAGGATGTTCCGCTCCACCCGCAGGAGCCGGGTGCGTCCAGCCAGGGCAGGGCCCACCACGAAGGGCCAGGCCTGCCGAAGCCGGGCCTCGGCCCGGCCCTCAGCCTGGCGGGCGCCCAGGGGCAGGAGGCGGGGCGTCCGCCTCACGGCTTCCACCGGGGCGGGGGCAGGGGTGCGCAGGCCCGCTCGCCGTTGAGGAGGAGCGGCGTGGCCAGGGTGGGCACCATGGTGCCGGTCTCCTCCTCGAAGAGGGGCTGGAGGAGGTTGTGCAGCTCGCCCCCCTTGCGGAAGAGCACCTCGTCGACGCTGCGCACCCGGCTGGCGGGGATGGCGTGGGCCTCGCAGAAGGCGAGCACCTCCTGCACGGAGCTGGCCTGGGTGTGGGCCTCGATGAGATCCACGACCTCCTCGCGATCCTTCACCCGGCCCCGGTTCCGCTTCCATTCGGGCCGGGCCTCCAGGTCCAGCCCCAGCCAGAGGGCCAGCACCTCGAACTGGCGGTCACTGCCCACGCCGATGGCCACTTCGCCATCGCGGCAGCGGAAGGACTGGTAGGGGACGATCTGGGGGTGGGCATTGCCGTACCGCTTCGGGGCCTCTCCGGTCATGAGGGCGCCGGCGGCCACGTTCACGAGGCCCGCCAGGGCCGCTTCCATGAGCGGCACCTCGATGTGCAGGGCCTCGCCGGTGCGTTCCCGGTGCAGGAGGGCGGACTGGATGCCGTTGGCGCAGTAGAGGCCGGCGAGGACGTCCACCAGGGCCACGCCCACCTTCATGGGCCGGCCCTCGGGTTCGCCCGTGATGGCCATCCAGCCGCTCTCGGCCTGAATGATGAAGTCGTAGCCTGCGCGCCGGGACGCCGTGACGTCGGAGGCGAAGCCCCGCACGGAGGCCACCACCAGCTTGGGGAACCGGGCGTGGAGCCGCTTCCAGGTGAGGCCCAGGCGGTCCGCGGAGTCCTGCCGGAAGTTCTCCACCAGCACATCCGCATCCTTGAGGAGGTCGAAGAGCAGGGCCTTCCCCTCCTCCGTGTGCAGGTCCACCACCCGGCTGCGCTTGCCGCGGTTGGCGCAGCGGAAGTAGGCGCTCTCGCCCGCCTCCCCGTGCTCGAAGGGCGGCCCCCAGCCGCGGGT
>DASVZU010000160.1:0-17321 GCA_036391515.1 Holophagaceae bacterium | reverse complement strand
CGTCTTCTGGTTCCGGGTCCCCATGCTCGGCTTCCCGCCGATCCTGTTCCTGGGCACGGCCCTCTACCTCCTGAGCACCCTGGGCGTGGGCCTCTTCATATCCACCGTGAGCTCCACCCAGCAGCAGGCCATGATGACGGCCTTCTTCTTCATGCTCCCCGCCTTCATGCTCTCCGGCTTCGTCTATCCCATCGCCAACATGCCCCATGTCGTGCAGGCCCTAACCCTCCTGAACCCCCTGCGCTACTACCTCGTGATCATCCGCGGCGTGTTCCTGAAGGGACTCGGCCTCCAGGTTCTCTGGCCCCAGATGATGGCCTTGGCCCTCCTCGGGAGCGCCATGCTGCTCCTCGCGGCCGGCAGGTTCAGGAAGACCATGTCCTGAGGCCCGGCGGGGGAGAGGCACCCCTGTGACTTCCAGCCGCGACCCCCGGGACCGGCTGTCGCTACAATGGTGGGCTGAGGTGCCGATGCTTCCCCTTGCCTCCCGGATCCGCGATCCCCGCCTGCTGCCCCTGGCCGAGAAGGTCCTCCGGGGCGAGCGCCTGACCTTCGACGACGGCCTGCTGCTCTACGGGACGCCCGACCTCTCCGGCGTGGGCGCCCTGGCGAACCATGTGCGGGCCCGCCTCAACGGCCGCCGGGCCTACTACGTGAAGAGCCGCCGCCTCTCCTACACGAACGTCTGCTACACCCACTGCCAGTTCTGCGCCTTCCAGGCCAAGCCCGGCGACCCCCGGGCCTACGCCCTCACGGCCGAGGACATCATCCGCGAGCTGGAGAAGCCCGAGAACGCCGGCGTCCGCGAGCTGCACATGACCTCGGGACACAACCCCAAGCTGAAGGTCGATTACTTCGAGGACCTGTTCCGGAAAATCAAGGCCCGCTTCCCGTCCATCCACCTCAAGGTCTTCACCATGATCGAGATGGACTACTACGCGCGCATCTCGGGCCTCTCCACCGAGGCCTTCCTGGACCGCTGCATGGCCGCGGGACTGGAGAGCTGCCCCGGCGGCGGCGCAGAGATCTTCGACGAGGAGCTCCGCGAAAAGATCTGCATCGGCAAGAAGGACGCCCAGGTCTGGCTGGATACCGCCGCCCTCTGCCACCGCAAGGGCCTGCCCACCAACTGCACCATGCTCTACGGCCACATCGAGGAGGCCCGGCACCGGGTGGACCACCTGCTGCGCCTGCGCGACCTGCAGGACCGCTCCCGCGCCGCGGGCTACGAAGGCTTCCTGGCCTTCATCCCCCTCGCCTACCAGAACGAGGACAACGAACTGAGCGCCACCCACGTCATCCACGAGACGACCGGCACCCAGGACCTCCGGGAGATCGCCGTGGCCCGGCTCCTCCTCGACAACATCCCGCACATCAAGGCCTACTGGGTGATGATCTCGCCGGGCCTGGCCCAGATCGCCCTCAGCTACGGCGCCGACGACATCGACGGCACGATCATCGCCGAGGAGATCGCCCACACCGCCGGGGCGAAGACTCCCCAGGGCCTCTCCCAGGCCGACCTGGAGCGCCTCATCCGCGAGGCCGGCTACGAGCCCCTCGAGCGCGACAACCTCTACAACACCTACGAGCCGGCCGCGGTCTAGTCGACCTTGCGCTTCTCGTAGGCCTTCACCGGATCCAGCGGGAAGGCGAAACGGCTGCCCCACAGGCGGTCGAAGATGGCGGCGCCCTGCGCGGCGAGCGCCGGATCGCGGAGGATGGCCTCCACGTTCCGGGAATCCTCGAAATAGCCCTCCTCCCAGTTGCTGGTGCCCAGCCACAGCACGCTGTCGTCCACCACGAGGTACTTGCTGTGGCAGGTCCGCGCGAAGGGGATGTGGCCCTCCGAGGCCTCAGGGATGGAGGCGATGCGCACCTCCAGGTTGGGGATCAGGGTGAGGGACTTGAGGTGAGGCAGCGCGCGGCCCCCGAGCACCCAGTCGGAGACCAGCAGCTGGACATGGACGCCCCGCACCGCCGCCGCCCGGAGGGCGTTGTCCAGGGCGGGCCAGAACCGGTCCTGCCCGGCCACCGGCGAATAGGTCAGCAGCTGCACTCGGATGCGCTGCTTCGCCTGGCCCAGGAGCTCCACCAGCGCGCTCAGGGACGGACGGATGTCCCCCGGGGTGAGGAAGGGCGGACCGGCCACCAGCTCTACGTCGGGACGGGCTGCGGAGGGCGCAGCCGGCTTCGGAAGGTCGGGCACCCTGTGCGTCTCCGCGAAGCGCCAGTCGACCGCGAAGATCTCCCGCAGCGGATCCACCAGGCGGGGGTCGGTGGTCCGGACGCCCAGCTCGTGGATCTCCTCCAGGGCCCGCCAGTCGAAGTTCTGGCTGCCGAAGTAGGCCTCGCGGCCGTCCACGAGGAAGTACTTGGCGTGCAGGATGCCGTGGGAGACCCCGGTGAGGTCGAAGCTCCGCACCTCGGCCCCGGGGATGGCCTTCAGCCGCGCCAGGGAGGCCGGATCCTGGGCGAGCATCTTCGCGGAGAGCAGGAAGCGGATCTTCACGCCGCGGGCCCCGGCCTTCTCCAGTTCCGCCAGCACGGGCTCCAGGGCGCTGTGCGGTCGGTTGGCGACATAGAACTCGCCGAAATCGAGGTTCTTCCGGGCCCCGCGGATCATCTCCACCCAGACATCCTTCGCGAAGGGGAGCGCAGGGTCCGCGAGGCCGGTCTCCACCGGAACGGACTGGACCAGGTGGCTCGTCGAGGAAGGGGGCGCGGCGGCCAGGACCAGGACGGACCCGGCCGCGAGGAACAGGGATCTGAAGGAACGGTCCAGGCGCATGGCGGCCTCCCCGGATACCCTGCCGGGAGCGTTGACGCCCCGCAAGGGCCCTGGTGAGGTGGAGCCATGGAAACCAAGGCCGAGCTGCGCGCCCACTACCTGGCCCTCCGGGGCAGCCTTCCGGAAGTGGACCGGAAGGCCTGGTCCGCGGCCATCGCCGGGCACATCGCGCGTTTCTGCCGGGACCGCCACCTCACCCGGGTCGGGGCCTTCTGGCCCTTCGGCGCGGAAGTGGACCTCCGTCCGGCCGTGACCTCCCACCCGGACTGGCTGTGGTTCTTCCCCCGCGTGGCCTCCACGCAGCCTCCCCGCCTTGCCTGGGGCACCGAGCCGCTGGAGAAGGGCCACTGGGGACTCATGGAACCGGCCCTGGCCCAGCACTTCCTCCCGCCGGTACAGCTCCTCCTGGTGCCGGGCCTCGCTTTCGACGATGACGGCTACCGGCTCGGCTATGGTCGCGGCTTCTTCGACGCGCTCCTGGCGAAGCTTCCGGAGGAGGTCCTCACCCTGGGCACGGGGTTCGAGGCCCAGATGCACCAGATCGTCCCGGTGGAGCCCCACGACTGGCCTGTCCAGGGCCTCCTGAGCGAGGGCGGGATCCGCTGGCTGGAGGCCGGAGGCCGCTGACCGCGGCTACCCGAGCTTCAGGATGCTCGACCCGTCCGCATAGTCCTCGGTGCTGGCCTCGCGCATCTTCTGGAGCACCTGGACGAGGCCGCGGATCCGCTCCACCATCTCCCCGATCTTGGCAAGCTTGGCCTCCTCCGGGTACTTGCGCTGCAGCATCTCCACCTGCATGAGGATGATGGCAAGCGGGTTGTTGATCTCGTGCTTGAGGGTCCCGGCCATCTTGCGGAAGGAGTCCAGCCGCTCGGCGGCCAGGGCGCGCTGCTGGAGCTCCGTGTGGCCCCGGAGCACCTGGAGCCGGTGGTGCAGGGCCTCCCAGCGGAACCCCTCCGCCAGCCAATCGGTGGCGCCGGCCTGCATGAGCCTGGGGGTGTCCTCCTCCGCGCAGCGCACCACCAGGATCGGGGTGGTCGAGAAGGAGGGGTGGTGCCGGTAGGCGAGGATGCAGGCCTCCGGATCCCGCACGCCCTTCGCGTCCACCACCAGGAACCGGAAGCGCGGCAGGGGCGGGAGGGGCGGCTCTTCCTCCAGGGGGAAGAGGCCCACGTCGCTCACCTCCGCCACGGTCTGGAAGAGTCCCAGCAGCGTGAGTTCGTCCGTCACGAGGCCCAGCAGGGGGCGGTTCGGCTCCTCGGGTTGGGCGTCGGGGCCTTCCGGCAGCTGGATGGACAGGGTCGGGTCGGTCCAGTTCCACCGTACTCCCGCCTCCCGAAGCACACGCTCGGTCCAGGGATCAGGCAGGGGCGTGTGGAGACCCGCCGGGAACACCAGGCGCAACACATGGCAGCCCCGCTCCGAATCCCACCGTCCGGCCACGGATCCGCCTGTGCCGAGCTGCATCAGCACCGGCTCCACCAGTCCCGAGAGGGCCGTCAACACGGGTCCGCTGCCCACCCAGGCAGATCCCTTGGGCGCGTCGGCGATCGCCATCAGGCAGCCCCGGATGTGCGCGAGGGGCCCCCAGCGGCGGATCACCTCCTCCTGGATCTGCTCGAGGCGCCAGGGATGGCCCGCAGCCGCGCCGGCCTCGGCCGGATCCGCCCGCTGCCCGTGCTCCATCAATTCGCAGAGCTGACCCAGCTGCTGCTGGATGGCCAGGCCGGGGGTCCCCGAAAGGCTCTCGGTCCAGCTCCGAAGCCGCCGGATCGGCACGGCCATGGCCGCGAGGAGCTGGCCATGCTGGTCCAGCTCCCGCTGTCGCTCGTGGCGAAGACGCAGCACTTCGCCGTGGAGTTCGGCCTGGCTCAGGGCCCGGCGGTGGAGCATCGCCTGCCGAAGCGCCAGGGACCCCTGGCGCACGAAGGCCTGGAAGAGCGCCAGGTCGAACCGGTTGAAGGGACGCCCCTCGGATTCCCGGTCCAGGTAGAGGGCCCCCTGGAGGTCTCCCTCCTCGCCGAGGGGCGCGCACATCAGGGATCCGCGGTGCAGCTCCACCAGGCTGAATCCGCCGAAGCGCGGATCCGCGAGCGGCTGGTTGGAGAGCACGGCCGTCTGTTCCCGGTCCACATAGTCCAGCACGGAGCGGGAGAGGCCGATCCCCTCCTGCACGTCCCCCACGCGGTAGGCCGTCCGCCAGGTCCCGTCCGGCTGCCGCATGACCAGGAAGCCGCGGTCCCCCCCGAGGAGGCGCAGGGACTCATCCAGCAGGCCCTTCACCATGGCCTCGGGATCCATCTCCCGGAGCAGGTTCTCCGTAGAGCGTTGCAGCAGCTCGATGCCCCGGACGAGGGCCATGGCCTGGGCGGGTTCCGGCTTGACCTCCTGGAAGAGGTCGCCCACCCGCTCGATGAAGGTCGTGCCGTCCAGTCCCGGGAACCCTTCGGTGAAATGGAGGGTCCAGCCGCCCATGACCAGCTCGTCTCCGTCCTGGAGGGCATTGCCATGCGGGTGGTTGAGGGGCAGCCCGTTGAGGAAGGTGCCATTGGAGGATTCGAGGTCGCGGACCCACCAGATGCCGCTGTACCGGTTGATCTGCGCGTGCTCGCGGGAAAGCTCCGGATGGTTCGGCTGCGCCAGCGTGCACGTCAGGGGGTCCCGTCCCAGGACGCAGGCCTCCTCCAGGCCATGCCGGATGAGCTGGGTTCCCTCCGTCCAGGACAGGTAGGGCATCGGACCTCCACCCAGGCTGTTTCGGGAAGAGGCCGGGAAACCTGAGCCTCGTCAGCCGGGCAAGGGATACCGGGTGGGTCGGGTCCGGCTGGGCCGGAAGAGCAGCAGGGTGTGGCCGATGGTCCAGACGTGCTGGAGCCCCTCCACGGCGGCGCATAGGGCCGCGGCGGCGGTGTCCTCGTCCTCGAAGCTGTTGGGATTGATCTTGACCTTCACCAGTTCGAGGCTGTCCGCCATCACGTCCAGCTCCGCGGCCTGGGCAGGCGTCACGCCCCCCTTGCCCACGTGCATGACGGGCTTCAAGTGGTGGGCCTGGGCCTTGAGGAACTGGCGCTGTTTCGGCGTGAGCATCGGAACTCCGGTTCCATCCAGTCTATCCTCGAAGCCGAGGTGCCCCATGATCCGCCGCCTGCTGCTCTCCTTCGCGACTCTGGCCTGCCTGGCCGCCCCGCCACGGACCATGCGGGTGGACTATGGCCACACAGGGGATGCCACCAGCGAGACCTTCGGCCTCGACCGCGTGGTGGTGGAGCCCCTGCCCTGGCCCGGCGACCCGGCCAAGGCCGTGGATGCCAGCAACCTGGGCAAGTACTTCTTCGAGGTGGACGACAAGGCCACGGGCAGGATCCTCTACTCCCGGGGCTTCGCGAGCATCTTCGGGGAGTGGGAGACCACCGACGAGGCCAGGGGCCTCCGGCGGACCTTCGAGGAGTCCCTGCGGTTCCCTGAGCCCAGCGGACCCGTCCGCATCCACCTTAAGGAGCGTGACACCGCCAATGCATTCAAGGATGTCTGGACCTTCGACGTGGATCCCCGCGACATCGCCGTGGAGCGGGCCCTTCCCCCCAGCCCCGGCCCTGTCCTCGCGCTGCAGAAGAGCGGAGACCCGGCGGACAAGGTGGACTTCCTCATCCTTGGCGACGGCTACACCGCCGCCGAGCGGCCCAAGTTCGAGAAGGACGCCCGGCGCCTCATGGACATGCTCTTCGCCCAGGCGCCGTTCAAGGAGCACCGCGCCGACTTCAACGTGTGGGGCATCTGCCCGCCCGCCCAGGAGAGCGGCATCTCCCGGCCCTCCACCGGCGTCCACCGCCACTCCCCGCTGGGCGCCACCTACGACGCCTTCGGCAGCGAGCGCTACATCCTCACATTCGACAACAAGGCCTGGCGCGAGGCGGCCTCCTTCGCCCCCTACGAGTTCGTGGAGATCCTGGTGAACGGCCAGACCTACGGCGGCGGCGGCATCTTCAACCTCTTCAGCACGGTGGCCGCGGACAACGCCTACTCCCCCTACGTCTTCGTCCACGAGTTCGGCCACCACTTCGCCGGACTGGCCGACGAGTACTACACCTCCGATGTGGCCGTGACCAACAGCCCGGCCCGCCCCGAGCCCTGGGAGCCCAACGTCACCGCCAATCCGAAGCACCCCAAGTGGGTCGCGCTCCTGAATCCCGCCACCCCCCTTCCCACCCCCTGGAAGAAGGCCGAATTCGAGGCCTTCAGCCATGCCATCCAGAAGGAGCGCCGCGCCATCCGGGCCGCCAACAAGCCGGAAACCGAGATGGAAGCGCTCTTCGCGCGGGAGAAGGCCTTCGAGACGAAGCTGCTCGGCACCGACGCCCACAGCGGCCAGGTCGGCGCCTTCGAGGGCGCCAACTACGAGGCGAGCGGCTACTACCGCAGCCAGGAGGACTGCATCATGTTCACCCGCGACAGCGTGCCCTTCTGCGCCGCCTGCCGCTCCGCCATCGAGCGGGTGATCCGGATGTACGCCAGGTAGGAGGCGGCTGTAAGTCCCGGAGGGCTCCGGCCGGTCACCGGCCAGGTGCCGTCCGGGCCTGCGACAGGTGAGATTGAGAAAAACCCGCACCATTTGCCTCTGTGCCACTATCCTTTCTTTCCTGGATGGACCATGAACCAGGTGCCTTTGACACGTTTCGGGAATGACACGGCGGTCCGCGCCGGGCTCGGTGCGGCATGCCTTCTCGTCCTCGCCGGCTGCGCGGTAGGCCCGGTCTACCGGACTCCCGCTCCCCCGAAGACGGACCGGTTCGGTCCCTCGGCCGCCCCGGCCTCGATCGGATCCGCCGATGTGCCCGGAGGCGGGACCCAGCGGCTCCGGCCCGGGCCCATCCCCGAAGCCTGGTGGACGGCCTTCGGCAGCGCGGAACTGGACCGGCGGATCCAGGCGGCCCTGGCCCACAGCCCCTCCCTGGACGCCGCGCGGGCCTCCCTCCGGCAGTCCGAGGAACTGCTCCGTGCCGCCCGGGGCGCCTGGTTTCCCGCGGCCTCCGCCGGCGCCGGCGTGACCCGCGCCCGGCAGAGCGTGGATGCCGGAGGCACCGGCACGCCCTTCACCCTCTACAACGCCTCGGTGAACGTCTCCTACACGCTGGATCTCTTCGGAGGCATCCGCCACCAGGTGGAACTCCAGCGGGCGCAGGCGGAGGCCCAGCGCTGGCTGCTCGAGGGGGCCTCCCTGAGCGTCGCCGCCAACGTGGCCACCGCCACCTTCCAGGAGGCCTCCCTGCAGGAGCAGATCCAGGCCACGGAGAAGGTGGTCACCCTCCTCCAGGAGCAGTCCGATCTGGCCGCGAAGCAGTACGCCATCGGCATCAAGAGCCAGGTCGACCTCCTGGCCGTCAACTCGCAGCTGGCCAGCGCCCAGGCCGCGCTCGCGCCGCTGCGGCTCGCCCTGGCCTCCGTCCGGAACCAGCTCGCCGTCCTCCTGGGCCGGATGCCCTCCGAGGGCCTGCCCCCGGGCGGCGATCTCGATGCCTACCGCCTGCCGGAGGAGGTGCCGCTCACCCTCCCCTCGGACGTGGTGCGCCGACGGCCGGACATCCGCCTCGCCGAAACCCAGCTCCAGACCGCGACGGCCCAGGTCGGCCTGGCCACCGCGGATCTCTTCCCCCACCTCACCCTCGGGGGCGCCTACGGGTCCTCCGCCTCGGAGACGGGACGCCTCTTCAAGGACGGCACCACGACCTGGAGCCTCGGCCTGAACCTGCTCCAGCCGATCTTCCAGGGCGGCACCCTCCGGGCCCGGAAGCGCGCCGCCGAGGCGGGCCTGGATGCCGCGTCGGCGTCCTATCGCGCCTCGGTCCTCAATGCCTTCCAGAACGTCTCCGACGCCCTGAACGCCCTCCAGTTCGATGCCGACGAGCTCGAGGCCCAGGCCAGGGCGGAATCCGCGGCGGCCAGGTCCCTGGAGATCGTGAAGGCCGAATTCCGCATCGGGTCCGTCAGCTACCTCCAGCTGCTGGACGCCACCCGGCAGTGGCAGCTGGCGCGCCTTGGCTACATCCGGGCCCGTGCCGCCCGCCTCTCCGACACCGCGGCCCTCTACGCCGCCCTGGGCGGGGGCTGGCGGGACGCGCCCGCACGGCCGCCGCAACCCGGCTCCTGATCCCCATCCCCGCCTGCAGCCTGGAGCACCCATGGAACTCGAAACCGCCCTGGAACCGAACCCCGTCGCCCCCAGCGTCGGCAAGCGGATGGTGCTGATGGTCCTGGGAATGCTCGGCCTGGTGGCCCTGCTGGCCTTCTTCTGGATCGCTGCCATCTCCGCGCGGATGAAGGCCCAGCCCAAGGGCGAATTCCCCCAGACCGTCACGACTACCGTGGCGGCCTATGACACCTGGCAGCCCGCCCTCAGCGCCGTGGGGAGCCTTCGCGCCATGAAGGGGGCGGACCTGGCCTTCGAGGTATCCGGGGTCGTCACCCGGGTCGCGGCCATTCCCGGGGGCGAGGTGAAGCAGGGGCAGCTCCTCGTCCAGCTGAACGACTCGGTGGAGGCCGCCCAGCTCAGGCAGCTCCAGGCCGGACTGGCCCTGGCTCGCGTGAACCTCTCCCGGGCCAGGGAGCAGCTCGCCATCCACGCCATCAGCCAGGGCGACTTCGACGCCACCGAGGCGGATGTCCGGATCAAGGAGGCAGCCGTCCAGCAGGCCGCGGCCGTGGTCGCGAAGAAGCGCATCAGCGCGCCCTTCGCCGGCCGGGTGGGCATCCTCTCCACCAGTCCCGGCGCCTTCCTCAACTCGGGCGTGCCGATCGCCACCCTCCAGCAGATGGATCCGATCTACGCAGACTTCTTCCTGCCCCAGCGGGACGCCTCGTCCCTGAAGCCCGGGGAGACGGTCCGGCTGTCCCTGGATGCCTTCCCGGGGAAGGCCTTCCATGGACGGGTCACCGCCATCAACCCCAAGGTGGACGGGGCCACCCGGAACATCCAGGTGGAGGCCACGCTTCGGAATCCCGGGCGGGACCTCCTGCCCGGCATGTTCGTGTCCGTGAACATGGAGGTGGGCGCACGGCAGAAGCACCTTACCCTGCCCCAGACGGCCATCACCTACAACCCGTACGGCGCCACGGTGTTCGTGGCGAAGAAGGCCCAGGTCGCGGGACCGGACGGGCGCCCGCGGGAGGGCCTGGTGGCCGAGCAGGTGTTCGTCACCACAGGCCCCTCCCGGGGTGACCAGGTGGCCATCCTCAAGGGCCTGGAACCCGGAACGGTGGTGGTCACCAGTGGCGGGCTGAAGCTGAAGAACGGGACTCCGCTCATCGTGAACAACGGTCAGCCTCCCAGCGACGATCCTAATCCTGCCCCGCAGGAACAGTGAGGCAGGGGCGATGAAGTTCACCGATCTCTTCATCCGCAAGCCGGTCCTGGCGGTGGTGATCAGCCTGCTGATCGTCGTGCTGGGCCTGCGCTCGATCTTCAACCTCCCGGTCAACCAGTTCCCCAAGACCGAGAGCGCCGTCGTCACCATCAGCACCGCCTACTACGGCGCCGACGCGAGGACGGTGGCCGGCTTCATCACCCAGCCCCTCGAGCAGTCCATCGCCCAGGCCCAGGGCATCGACTACATGTCCTCCAGCAGCGTGAACAGCAGCTCCACCATCACCTGCACCCTCCGGCTCAACTACAGCGCGAACAAGGCCCTCACCGAGATCACCACCCGGGTGAACGCGGTGAAGAACCAGCTGCCGCCCCAGGCCCAGGCCCCTGTCATCACCGTCCAGGCGGGCGATACGACCGACGCCATGTACATGGGCTTCTTCAGCAGCGTCCTGCCGACCAACAACATCACGGACTTCCTGTCCCGCGTGGTCAAGCCCAAGCTCGACTCCATCGAGGGCGTCCAGACCGCGGAGATCCTGGGCGCCCGGAACTTCGCGCTGCGCGCATGGCTGGACCCCCAGCGCATGGCCGCCCACGGCGTCACCGCCGCGGATGTCTACGCCGCCATGGCCGCCAACAACTACCTGTCCGCCGTGGGCACCACCAAGGGCCAGATGGTGAGCGTGGACCTCACCGCGAACACCGACCTCCATTCCGTGGACGAGTTCAGGCAGCTGATCATCCGCCAGGACAAGGGGGCCGTGGTCCGCCTCCAGGACGTCGCCCAGGTGGTCCTCGGCGCCGACGACTACAACTTCAACGTGGCCTTCGACGGGCAGCAGTCGGTCTTCATCGGCATCAAGGTGGCCCCCGAGGCCAACATCCTCGACGTGGCCAAGCGCGTCCAGGCCGCCTTCCCCGGCATCCAGCAGCAGCTTCCCACCGGCGTGACCGGGAAGGTCGTCTACGACGCGACCCACTTCATCAACACCTCGATCGATGAGGTGATCAAGACCCTCGTCGAGGCGCTCCTGATCGTGACGCTGGTGATCTACCTGTTCCTCGGCACCTTCCGGGCGGTGGCGGTCCCGGTAATTGCCATGCCGCTGTCCCTGGTCGGCACCTTCTTCGTGATGCTGGCCCTCGGCTACTCCGTCAACCTCCTGACCCTGCTGGCGCTGGTTCTGGCGATCGGCCTCGTGGTGGACGACGCGATCATCGTGGTGGAGAACGCCGACCGCCACATGAAGGAGGGCAAGCCGCCCTTCGAGGCGGCGATCATGGCCGCGCGGGAGCTGGGCGGACCGATCCTCGCCATGACCGTGGTGCTGGTGGCCGTGTACGTGCCCATCGGCTTCCAGGGGGGCCTGACGGGCAGCCTCTTCACCGAGTTCGCCTTCACCCTGGCGGGTTCGGTGGCGGTCTCCGGCATCGTGGCCCTCACCCTGTCGCCCATGATGTGCTCCCGGTTCTTCAAGCCCGAGCAGGACAGCGGGCGCTTCGTCAGGTTCATCGATGGCCAGTTCGAGTGGCTCCATGATCAGTACCACCGCCTGCTGAAGAGCCTCCTCGCCACCTGGCAGGTGCCGGTGGTCGGGGGCCTCATCCTGCTCCTCCTGATGGTTCCCCTCTTCAAGTTCTCCAAGTCCGAGCTGGCCCCCGCCGAGGACCAGGGCCTGGTCCTCTACAACCTCCAGGGCCCGCCCAACGCCACGCCCCAGCAGATGCTGGGCTACGCCCACCAGGCTTTCGATACCGCCCGCACCACCCCCGAATACCAGCAGATGTTCCAGCTGACCGGCGTCCCCACCCCGAACCAGGGCATCGGCGGCATGCTGCTGAAGGGCTGGGACGAGCGGAAGCGCAGCGCCGACGAGATCCAGCAGGATTTCCAGAAGCAGCTCGGAGCCATCCCGGGCGCCAGGGCCGTCGTCTTCCAGAAGCCCCCGCTGCCCGGCAGCCAGGGCCTGCCCCTGCAGTTCGTCATCAAGACCACGCAGCCCTTCCAGAACCTCTACGAGGTCTCCCAGGCCGTCCTCGACAAGGCCCGCAAGAGCGGGATGTTCTTCTTCGTGGATTCCGACCTGAAGATCGACAAGCCGGAATACACGGTGCGCGTGGATCGCGACATGACCGCCCAGCTGGGGCTCACCCAGCAGGACGTGGGCAGTTCGCTCAGCGCGGCTCTGGGTGGTGGCTACGTGAACTATTTCTCGATCGGCGGCCGTTCCTACCGCGTCATTCCCCAGGTGCTCCAGAAGGACCGCCTCAACCCCGCCCAGGTCCTGGACTACTACGTCCGCACCCCCTCTGGCCAGGTGGTGCCCGCCGCCACGGTGGCCTCCCTCAAGCAGTCCGTGGTGCCCGAATCCATCGCCCACTTCCAGCAGCTCAATTCCGCGACCATCTCCGGGGTCTACAACCCCGCGAAATCCCAGGCGGAAGTGCTCCAGTTCATGAACGACGCCCTCCACGAGGTGGCACCCAGCGGCTACTCTGCCGACTATTCCGGCGTCTCCCGGCAGTACGTCCAGGAATCCGGCGGGTTCGCGGTGACCATGCTGTTCGCCATCATCATCGTCTTCCTGGCGCTGGCGGCCCAGTTCAACAGCTTCCGGGACCCGGTGATCATCCTGATCTCCGTGCCCATGGCCCTGTTCGGCGCCATGGTCTTCATCTCCTCCCTCCCCATGCTCGGCGCCTTCCTGCCCCGCCTGGGGATCACCAAGGTCTCCCTGAACATCTATACCCAGGTGGGCCTGGTGACCCTGATGGGCCTCATCAGCAAGCACGGCATCCTCATCGTGCAGTTCGCCAACGAGCTGCAGCGGTCGGGACACCGGAAGCTGGACGCCATCCTGGAGGCCGCCTCGATCCGGCTCCGCCCCATCCTCATGACCAGCGCCGCCATGGTGCTGGGCGTGTTCCCCCTCGTGATCGCGGATGGGGCCGGAGCGGCTGGGCGGATCAACATGGGCGTGGTGATCTTCACCGGCCTCTCCCTCGGCACCCTGTTCACCCTGTTCGTGGTGCCGGCCTTCTACATGCTGCTGGGCGCCGACCACCACGCCGAGCAGGCCCGCGCCATCGAGGCGGGCCACTGACCCGTCCGCGATCCCGCCCTGCCAAAGGCCCGGAAGGCCAAGACTACAGCGTCCCCAGGCCCCGCCGCAGGAGCCGCCCCGCAAGGGCCGCGGCAAAGGCGGCGCCGAACCCGAGAACCGCCATCATGGCGACTTCGAGGGGCCACAGGTTGTGGGAGGTCGGGTCGCGGATCGTGTCCACGATCACGCGGGCCATCACGGCAGAGGGAACGGCCGCTCCGGCGGCGAGGGTGGCCTTCGAGAGGCCGAGCCGGGTCCACCCCGAGGCCCAGGCCGCGATGCCCAGGAAGGCCAGGGCTCCGAGCATTCCCGAAGGGGTCGAGAAGCTGAACCGGTTGTAGGGCGCCAGCCACCAGGGGATCCCCGCCACGAGGAATTCCAGCCCCAGGCACGCCAGGAAGGCCCGGGCCATCGGGTCCCGGTCGGAAGCCACGTCAGTCCTCCACCGGTCCTGAGGCCAAGGCGAGGGGTGAATCCCCCGCCCCCATCAGCCGCTCGCGCCGCGCCTTGAGGATGCGATCCCGAAGCTCGGCCGCCTCCTCGAACTTCATGTGGGAGGCCAGGTCCTTCATGCGCTTCTCCAGCTTGGCCACTTCCCGCTCGAAGGCCTTGTCCTCCAGGTAGAGCAGGGGCTCCTCGGCGGCCTGCTCCTCCTTGGCGACGTTGATGAACTCCCGGGCCAGGGCCTCGCCCATGACGTCATCCAGATTGCGTTTCACGGTTTCCGGGGTGATGCCGTGCTCGGCATTGTGGGCCAGCTGCTTCTGCCGCCGCCGCTCGGTCTCCCCGATGGCCTGCTTCATGGATCCCGTCATCACGTCCGCATAGAGGATGGCCTTGCCGTTCACGTGGCGGGCCGCCCGTCCGATGGTCTGGATCAGGCTGCGGGTGTTGCGGAGGAAGCCCTCCTTGTCCGCGTCCAGGATGGCCACCAGACTCACTTCCGGCAGGTCCAGGCCCTCCCGGAGGAGGTTGATCCCGATGAGGACGTCGAACACGCCCCGGCGGAGGTTCTTGAGCAGCTCCACCCGCTCGAGGGTGTCGATCTCGCTGTGCAGGTACTCGGCCTTGATGCCCAGCTCCTGGTAGTAGGCCGTGAGCTGCTCCGCCAGCTTCTTGGTCAGCACCGTCACCAGCACCCGCTCGTCCCGGGCCACGGTCTTCCGGATCTCCTCCAGCAGGTCGTCCACCTGGGTGCCGACGGGGCGGACCTCCACCACCGGGTCCACCAGGCCCGTGGGACGGACCACCTGCTCCACCACCACGCCCCCGCTCTGCTGCAGCTCGTAGTCGCCGGGGGTGGCGGAGACGAAGACCACCTGGTTCACGCGGCTCTCGAACTCCTCGAACTTGAGCGGGCGGTTGTCCAGCGCGGAAGGGAGGCGGAACCCGTAATCCACCAGGGTGGTCTTCCGGGAGCGGTCGCCGTTGTACATGCCGTGGAGCTGGCCCGTGGCCACGTGGCTCTCGTCCATGAAGACGATGAAGTCCTCGGGGAAGTAGTCGAGCAGGGTATGGGGCGGCTCGCCCGGCTGGCGGCCGTCCAGGAAGCGGCTGTAGTTCTCGATGCCGCTGCAATACCCCATCTCCTTCATCATCTCGACGTCGTAGATGACCCGCTGATGGAGGCGCTGCAGCTCCACGATCTTCCCCTGGGCCCGGAAGGCCTCCTCGCGGGCCTCCAGCTCGTCCTTGATGTCGCGGATGGCCGCCTTGAGCTTGTCTTCGGGGGTCACGTAGTGGGTCTTCGGCCAGATGGTGAGCTCGTCGAGTTTCTCGATCACCACGCCCCGCAGCGGGTCGATCTTCGAGAGCCGCTCCACTTCGTCGCCCCAGAGCTCGATGCGGTAGGCCGCATCCTCGTAGGCCGGGTACACCTCCACCACGTCGCCCCTCACTCGGAAGACGCCGGGCTCGAAGCTGAGGTGGTTCCGCTGGTACTGGATCGCCACCAGGTCCCGCAACAGCATGGCGCGGTCGATGGCCTGGCCGGGTTTGAGCGTGACAGAGAGGTTCAGGTACGAGCTGGGATCGCCCAGGCCGTAGATGCAGCTCACCGAGGCCACCACGATGGTGTCGCGGCGTTCCAGCAGGCAGCGGGTGGCGCTGAGGCGAAGCTTCTCCAGCTCCTCGTTGATCTTGGCGTCCTTGTCGATGAACAGGTCCCGCTCGGGCACGTAGGCCTCGGGCTGGTAGTAGTCGTAGTAGCTGACGAAGTACTCGACGGCATTCTCGGGGAAGAACTGCTTGAACTCGCTGAAGAGCTGGGCTGCCAGCGTCTTGTTCGGCGCGAAGATGAGGGCCGGCCGGCCGGACCGGGCGATGGTGGAGGCCATGGTGTAGGTCTTCCCCGATCCGGTCACCCCCAGGAGGGTCTGCCAGCGCTCCCCACGCCCGAGCCCCTCCACGAGCTGGGCGATGGCCTCGGGCTGGTCCCCGGCGGGCTGGTAGGGCGCGTGCAGCTTGAAGGGGATGGAACGGGGCATGGCTCCAGCAAACCACCGGTGGGCTGGATGTCAATTCGTCATGCAAGCCCCGCCACCACTCGGAAGGCCCCGAGATCGCATTGACATTCCGTAAAAAAAATCCTGGCCGACACGCCGGCAGGCGGCTCCAGAGTGCCCCAGGTCACGACTTTGCGAAGGAGGCTCGCCGGGTCCGGGCCCATGCGGCTAGAGTCATCACGTCCAGTTAGGATGTAGGCACATGGCCGCTGGCGCCCGTGGACAGGCACGGCGGCACCCCCGGGGATGGACACCTCGACCGGGGTTCCCGCACCGCCCTTTCACCACCCTTCCTTCCAGGAGGAACCATGAGTCAGTACGTCAATGAGGTCCTTGAGAGCCTGAAGAAGAAGGCTCCCTGGGAGACGCTCTTCATCCAGGCGGCCACCGAAATCCTGCACTCCCTGGCTCCGGTCCTGGAGAAGGAGCCGAAGTACAAGAAGCACGCCATCCTCGAGCGGATGGTGGAGCCCGAGCGCGCCATCTCCTTCCGCGTGCCCTGGGTGGACGACAAGGGGCAGATCCGCATCAACAACGGCTGGCGCGTGCAGTTCAGCAGCGCCATCGGGCCCTACAAGGGCGGCATCCGCTTCCATCCCAACGTCACCCTCGACACGCTGAAGTTCCTGGGCTTCGAGCAGATCTTCAAGAACAGCCTCACCGGCCTGCCCATGGGCGGCGGCAAGGGCGGCTCCAACTTCGACCCCAACGGCAAGTCCGACGCGGAAGTGATGCGCTTCTGCCAGTCCTTCATGATGGAGCTCTTCCGTCACATCGGCGCCGACACGGACGTGCCGGCCGGTGACATCGGCGTGGGCGGCCGCGAGGTCGGCTACATGTTCGGGATGTACAAGAAGCTCGCCAACGAGTTCACGGGCGTGCTGACCGGCAAGGGCCAGTACTGGGGCGGCAGCCTCATCCGCCCCGAGGCCACCGGCTTCGGCGTGGTCTACTTCGCCGAGGAGGCCCTCAAGACCAAGGGCGAGTCCATCCAGGGCAAGAAGGTGGCCGTGTCCGGCTTCGGCAACGTCGCCTGGGGCGCCGTCACCAAGGCCACCCAGCTGGGCGCCAAGGTCGTCACCATCTCCGGTCCCGACGGCTACATCTACGACGCCGACGGCATCAGCGGCGAGAAGATCGCCTACATGGAGGAGATGCTCCGCATCGACCGCATGTCCGTGGCCCCCTACGCCCAGAAGTTCAAGACCGCCCAGTTCCACGCGGGCAAGCGCCCCTGGGAGCAGAAGGTGGACGTGGCCCTGCCCTGCGCCATCCAGAACGAGCTGAACCTCGACGAGGCCAAGACCCTGCTGGCCAACGGCTGCAAGGCCGTCATCGAGGGCGCCAACATGCCCAGCACCCTGGACGCCGTGGAGTTCTTCCAGGCCAACACGGACAAGATCATCTTCTCCCCCGGCAAGGCCTCCAATGCCGGCGGCGTGGCCACCTCGGGCCTGGAGATGAGCCAGAACTCCATGCGCCTGGGCTGGACCGCCGAGGAAGTGGACGCCCGCCTGCACCAGATCATGATCAACATCCACAAGTCCTGCGCCGAGGCCGCCGCC
>DASVZU010000159.1:0-10109 GCA_036391515.1 Holophagaceae bacterium | reverse complement strand
TCCCCCGGATCATCGCGTCGCAGCGCAGGAAGTCCGTCTTGAAGGCGGCGAGGTCCGCGAGGCGCAGGTGGGAGTAGGTGTGGTTGCCCACCAGGTGACCCGCCTCGCCCCAGGCGGCCAAGGCCGCGTGGCCCTCGGCCGTGTCGCCGCCGTCGATGCCGTTGGCGAAGACGATGGCCTGGACCTTCGCCTCCTTGAGGGCCTGGAGGATCGCCGCGTTGCGCTGGTCCGGGGACAGGCGCGGTGTCCGCACCCGGTTCGGGCCGTCGTCGAAGGTGAGGGCGAGCGTCTGGGCGCCCAGGCCCAGCGCGCCGCAGGCCGCCAGGAGGAGGGCGTGTCCGATTGCGCGGACCTTCACCATGCCAGCAGCCGGTCTACCGCGGCGCGGATGGCGGGGGCACCGGGCAGCCAGGCGGCCTCCAGGGGAGGGCTGGCGGGGACGGGGGTGTCGGCTCCGCCCAGGCGCATCACCGGGGCGTCCAGCCAGGGGAAGCAGGCCTCCTGGATGCGGGCCGCCAGCTCGGCGCCGGGACCGTAGGTGCGGCTGGCCTCCGTGAGCACCAGCACCCGGTGGGCGCGCTTCGCCAGGGCCTCGATCGCGGCGTCGTCCAGGGGCCAGAGGGTGCGCAGGTCCAGCACGGCCACGTCGAGATCGGCCACGGCCTCCAGGACCGCGTGCTGGGCGGCCCCGTAGGTGACGATGGCCGCGGCGCTCCCCTCCTTGCGCAGGGCGGCCTCGCCCAGGCGCGCGGTCGGGGCCTCGTCCCAGGCGTCCTTCAGGCGGCGGTAGAGGTGCTTGTGCTCCAGGAAGAGCACGGGATCAGGGTCCTCGATGGCGGCCCGCAGCAGGGCGTAGGCGTCACGCACGGTGCCCGGCGCCACCACCTTCAGGCCGGGGCTGCCCAGGAAGTGGCCCTCGGGATTCTGGCTGTGGAAGGGGCCGCCGCCGTTGCCTGCGCCGGCCGGCCCTCGGAACACCACGGGCACGCTCGCGCCCCAGCGCCAGTGGGCCTTGGCCGCGAAGTTCACCATGAGGTCCGAGGCGAGCAGCGCGAAGTCCATGAACTGGAACTCCGCCACCGCCCGCTGGCCCATGAGCGCCAGGCCGACGGCCGAGCCCGCGATGGCCTGCTCCGAGATGGGCGTGTCGATCACCCGGTCCGCGCCGAAGCGCTCCAGCAGGCCCTCCGTGGCCCGGAAGGCGCCGCCGTAGGTGCCGATGTCCTCGCCCAGGCAGCACACGCGGGGGTCCGCCTCCATCGCATCGTGGAGTGCCTGGCGGATGGCCTCGACGTACGTGCCCTGGAACATGGTCAGTCCTCGGCGCTGGCGTCCAGGAGGCCCTGGGCGGCCAGCCACTCGTCGTTGAAGATGCTGCTGAGGTAGCGTCCTGCGCCGTCGGGGAAGACGGTGGCGATGCGGTAGGGCTTCTCCCGGGGCGGCAGGCGCTTCGCCACCTGGCGGACGGCCCACAGCGCGGCGCCGCTGCTGCCGCCGCCCAGGATGCCCTCCTCCCGCACGAGGCGCCGGGCGTGGTGGAAGGCCTGGCGGTCGGTGATCTGGAGCATGTCGTCCACCACGTCGAACTCCATGGTGGGGATGAGGAACTCGTCGCCCAGGCCCTCGACCTTGTAGGGCCCGGGCTTGGGATCCTTCTCCCCTCGGAAGTGGGGCGAGAAGACGGAACCCACGGGATCCACCGCGATCACGCGGATCGCCGGATCCTTCTCCTTGAGGTAGCGCCCCGTGCCGCCGATGGTGCCGCCGGTGCCGGCGCCGGCCACGAAGACGTCGATGCGGCCCTCCATCTGCTCCCAGACCTCGGGGCCCGTGCCGTGGTAGTGGGCGGCGTTGTTCTCGCGGTTGCCGTGCTGGTCGGGGAAGTAGCAGCCGGGGGTCTCACGGGCCAGCTTGACCGCCAGGTGGTTGTAGCTCTCCGGATGCTCCGGCGGCAGGCTCGTGTCCGCCTTCACCACGTCCACCCCCAGGGCCAGCAGCTGGTTCAGCTTCTCCTTCGAGATCGTGTCCCGAACCACGGCCTTCAGCCGGTAGCCCTTCTGGATGGCGAGGAGGGCCAGGCCCATGGCGGTGTTGCCCGAGGAATTCTCGATGATCGTGTCGCCGGGCTTCAGCCGGCCGTCGCGCTCGGCGGCCTCGATCATGTAGCGGGCGATGCGGTCCTTGCTGCTGCCCATGGGATTCATGAACTCGAGCTTGGCGAAGATCTCCGCCGGAAGGTCCGCGACGACGCGGCGGAGCCGGACCAGGGGCGTGTTGCCGACGGCCTCCAGGACGCTGCCGCAGGGCTTCCGGTAGTGCATGGGTTTCCTCCCGTTGCCAGTATGCCCGGCGCCGTCTGCAGGAAGAAATCCTTGCCGGGTGGGCCTCGCCCCCCTCCGTCACCCGGGTGAGGTTCCCTCCTTGGACTGCATGATCCCGATCCGGGCGGGGTTGCCCCCGCATTGGGTCCGGCCGCTGGCGGCCCGCGCGCTAATTGAAGGTGACGTGGTTGTCGTACCCGGTACGGGAGGCCAGGTTGCCGAATCCACTTGTGGTGCTCACGGCGACGTTGGCGGGGATGGTGGCAGTGACGGTCTCGCCAGGGGCCATGCCGGTCACGGCGACCTGATAGTTGGCGCCACTGCCGGTCACGGTGACGCCGGGCGTTCCTGCCATGCCGGTGATCACCACGCCGCTGGCGTCGAAGCCGGTGACCGGGCCATCGAAGACGACATCGAACAGGATGGGGCTCGAACTCGTGGGGTCGGCCTGCCCTGCGGCCTGCTGGATGGTCACGCCCGGGTGGAACTCCACGAGGACGGTGGAACTGGCGATCTGGACGGCGCTGGCCGTCGTCCCATCCTTGATGTCGACGGTGATGTTCCCGTACAGCCCGTTGATCGAGATCTGGGTCGTTGCGCCGGAGGTCCCCGCGGCCGTCAGCCTGAAGGGGCCGCTGGTGAGGAAGGCCCCGTTCTGGTAGAGGTCCCAGGTGTAGTCCGAGAGCATCTGGCCCCCGAGATTCGTGATCGTGAAGTTGGAATTCCCGGCGAGATCCGCCGAGCCCGTCAGGACGAGATTGATCTGGTAGAAGGTGACATGGTTGTCGTACCCGGTGCGGGAGGCCAGGTTGCCGAAGCCGCTTGTGGTGCTTACCGCGGCATTGGCGCGGATGGCGGCGGTGACGGTCTCGCCATTGGCCATGCCGGTCACGGCCACCTGGTAGTTGGCGCCACTGCCGGTCACGGTGATTCCAGGCGTTCCCGCCATGCCGGTGATGACCACGCCGCTGGCGTCGAAGCCGCTGACCGGGCCATCGAACACCACGTCGAAGAGGATCGGGCTCAGGTTGGTGGGATCGGCCTGCGTGGTGGCCTGCTTGATGGTCACGTTCGGATGGAACTCCACCAGCACGGTGGCGCTGGCGATCTGGGTGGAACTGCCGTCCTTGAGGACCACCATCACATTCCCGTACAGCCCGTTGATCGAGAGCTGCATGGTGGCGCCGGGGGTTCCGGCCGCCGTCAGCTGGAACGTGCCGTTGGTGAGGAAGATGCCGTTCTGGTAGAGCTCCCAGGTGAAGGCGGAGGCCATGGCGCCGCCGAGATTGGTGATGCTGAACAGGGAGTTGCCCTGGATATCGGCCGATCCCGCCAGCACCAGATTGGCGAGGCTGTAGTCCTGCCCGGCCAGGCTGGCGGTGAGGTTGGCGTAGCTCCGGCTGGCCGGCGTGAAGGTGTATCCGGCCTTGGCGGGGGTGACCGTGCCGGACCAGCCGTAGGGGACGGGGAGGCTGTAGGCCCCGGAGGCGTCCGCGGTGACGGTCTTCGTCGTGCCATCGACGTAGGTGAGGGTCGCGCCCGCCACGCCGGTGTTGCCGCTGAGGGTGTAGATGATCGGCGAGGCGGTGTAGTTCTGGGACTGGTTGGCGAGCACCTGGGTGTACGTGGCGCTGGCCGGGGAGAAGGTGTATCCGGTCTTGGCGGGCGTGACGGTGCCGGACCAGCCATAGGGGACGGGAAGGCTGTAGGCCCCGGAGGCGTCCGCGGTGACGGTCTTGGCCGTGCCATCGACGTAGGCGAGGGTCGCACCGGCCACCCCGGCGTTGCCGCTGACGGTGTAGGTGATCACCGAGGCGGTGTAGTTCTGGGACTGGTTGGCGAGCACCTGGGTGTACGTGGAGCTGGCCGGCGAGAAGGTATATCCGGCCTTGGCGGGCGTGACGGTGCCGGACCAGCCGTAGGGGACGGGAAGGCTGTAGGCCCCGGAGGCATCCGCAGTGACGGTCTTCGCCGTGCCATCGACGTAGGCGAGGGTCGCGCCCGCCACCCCGGCGTTGCCGCTGAGGGTGTAGGTGATCGCCGAGGCGGTGTAGTTCCGGGACTGGTTGGCGAGCACCTGGGTGTACGTGGCGCTGGCGGGGGAGAAGGTGTATCCGGTCTTGGCGGGCGTGACGGTGCCGGACCAGCCGTAGGGTACGGGAAGGCTGTAGGCACCGGAGGCATCCGCGGTGGCGGTCTTCGTTGTGCCATCGACGTAGGTGAGGGTCGCACCCGCCGTTCCGGCATTCCCTTGGATGAGGAAGGTGGTGGGAGCGATCACCAGGGAGAGGCTCCGGCTGGCGCTGCCGCCCTGCCCATCGCTGGCGGCGTAGGAAAGGCCAAAGGTTCCCGCCTCCGTGGGGGTGCCCGTCAGGCTGTGGGTCGCCGGAGCGAAGCTGATTCCCGCGGGGAGAGCTCCCGTGAGGGTGTAGGTGACGGGATCGTTATCCAGGTCCGTGGCCACAGGGAGGATCTGGTTGTAGGGCGTCCCCTGGCTTCCGGCCGGGAGCGCGATGCCGGGTGGCAGGACGGGGGCATGATTGGGAACAGTGATGGCGTTGGACTGCGGGGAGGTGACGTTTTCCCATTGTCCCGTGGTGCCATTCATGGCCTGGCCATGGGCCAGGGCAGAGTAGGTCCCCCTGGGCAGGTTCGGAAAGGTCACCTGGGAGCTGCCGGCCGCGTTCGGGGCCGTGGCGGTAAGGCCGCCGGGTACGCTGAAGAGGTCCACTTTCCCGAACTGCACGCCATCCGCATCCGAGAGGCCCCAGGTGATCACCAGGTCGCTGCCGGAGGGACTGCCGGTAGGGGCAGGATTGAAGGTTGGCGCGTCCGGCGTCACCGAGGTCCGGAAGGCAAGCTTCTGGACGGCAGAGCGGTTGAGCGCCGGATCCTCGGCCACGAGGTAGGCCACGTAGGGGGTGTCGGGAAGAAGCCCGGTTCGGGTGTAGTTCGTCGCCTGGTTCCCGGTCAGGGTCAGGAGGGTTGCGTCGGCCGTTGCGTTCTGGACGACGTCATCCGACGTGGGGTCGGTGGCCGGGGGAGCCGCGGGGAACCAGAGGTACCCCTTGGCATTCTCATCCGCCACCATGAGCACATCCACGGATGTGCTGGTCGGGCTGGTGGCTCCGAATGTCACCATCGTCGGAGCCTGCTTGTCGATCCAGGTGATGTTCACCACCTTGTCCGTGCGGTTGCCCGGGGCATCGTAGAAGGAAACCGTTTCGGCGGTGTTGGCCGGGTAGCTCTTTGTGAAGGCGAACTTCCCGCTCGCCTCGACGGCCTTGGCCCACCCGGCGGGGGCGTCCAGGCTTTCCACGGTGCGGAAAGTCGCGACCACATCCTGGTTGGTGGGGGCGGTGGTCGAGTAGGCCGCGTCCTCCACGACGGGGGCCACGCGGTCGATGTTCGCGATGGTGACGAGCTGGGTGCTGCTGTTGCCAGCCCTGTCCGTCAGCGTAAAGGGGTCGGCGGTGATGTTGGCGGTATAGGTCCGACTGTAGGTCCAGTCCGGGCTGGAGCCCGTTCTCGTCCAGTCTGCCGACGGCGGGGGGAGAGCCTCCTTCTCCGTCACGTGGATGCTCACGGTCACGTCCTGGGTGGTGGGCGCCGTGATGTCGTAGACGGGGGGATCCAGTTGCGGCGCTTTCGTGTCGACCCCGGCCACGGTCAGCTGGGCCGGCCTGGACCCGGCTCCCTGGGGATCCAGGGCCACGATCTCGAAGACGGCGGCTCCCTCCACGCCGGGGCGGGGCGTGAAGGTGCAGAGGGGCCCGGAGACCGAGAGGCTGCCGATGTCGGCGCCAGACAAGGTGCGACCCACGATGAAACGGAGCTCGCCCCCTTCGGGATCCATGGCCCTTGTCAGGGTCTGCACATTGAAGCTCTTGGCGCCGTTGAAAGGGACGCCGCCGTTGTCGAAAACCGCGTTGCCCAGGACGGGGGGCCGATTGTGGGAGGACCTGCCTGAACAGGAGATGAGACTGGCCAGCACGGCGAGACCCCCAGCCGCAAACATGGAGGCAGCTTCGGCCCTCGAACGGGTCGGAATCCTGGGGAAAACCATGGTGCCCCACACAAAAAATGAATGAGACTCAAAGTGTACTATGTATTTTCAAGATGCTGAACCTGAATGGGTCTGGAATTTCAGCTCAGGCCCGGCGGTTCGGAAGGGGGGTTCGGGATCCGGAAGGCGGAGCCGGGCCCGCCTGATGCGGTTCCGGTAGGGCCCTCGGCCTGGGGCTGCCGGTGCATCGTCTGCTTGACGAGGGGGCCCCTCCGCTGGCGGGACCAGGAGCTCCAGGCACCGGCCCCCGGGATCCATCCCGCTAGACTGGTCCCATGCTCTCCTCCCTTCGGATCCAGAACCTGGCGCTGGTGGAAGACCTGTCCCTGGACTGGGGGCCGGGCTTCACGGTGCTGACGGGCGAAACGGGGGCGGGCAAGTCGCTGCTGGTGGACGCCCTCTCCCTGCTGGTGGGGGCCCGGGGCGACGGGGAGCTGGTGCGCCGGGGGGCCGAGCGGGCCGTGGTCGAGGCGGTCGTCGAGGGCCGCTTCGACGCCTGGCGGGGGTTCCTGGCCGAGCGGGGCCTGCCCGAGGAGCAGCCCGTGGTGCTGCGCCGGGAGGTGGGGCCGGGGCGGAGCCGGGCCTGGATCAACGGCGCCAGCTGTGCCCTGGGCGACCTGCGCGAGGCCGGCCGCATCTGGATGCGTCTCACCAGCCAGCACGACCACCAGTCCCTCCTGGGCGAGGAGCGCCACCTGGCCCTCATCGACGAGGTGCTGGGTCTGGAACCGGACCTGGAGGCCGAGGCCGCCGCCGTGCGGGAGGCCGAGGCCGCCCTCAAGGCCCGGCGCCGCAGCCAGGCCGAGCGGGAGCAGCGCCTGGAGCAGCTGGCGGAAGGACTGGCGGACCTGGACAAGCTGGCGCCGAAGCCGGGCGAGTGGGAGCAGCTCCGGGCGGAGCGGGAACCCCTCCGCCACGCCGTCCACTTGGCCCAGGCCTATCGCGAGGCCGCCGACGCCCTGGGCGAGGGGGTGCCCAAGGTCGAGCTGGCCCACAAGGCCCTGGTGAAGGCGGTGATGCACTGGCCCGACGCGGTGGCGGAGCAGGATCGGCTGCGCTCGGCCGTGCTGGAGCTGGAGGACCTCCTGGCCCTGGCCCAGGATCAGGCTCTCCAGTGGTCGAAGGGCGGGGCTGACCGCATCGAGATCCTGGAGGCGCGCCTGGCCCTCTACGAACGGCTGGCCCGGCGCCACCGCTGCGAACCCTCCGACCTGCCGGGGGTGGCCCAGGCCCTCCGCGAGGAGCAGGCCTCCCTGCTGGCGGGCGATGCTCCTATCAAGGAACTGGAGGCCGTGCTGGCACGGGCCGCCGAGGCCTACCGGGCCGCGGCCGAGGCCCTGCACGAGCGACGGGCCGCGGCCCTCCCGAAGCTGGAAGCCGAGGTGCAGAAGCGCCTGGGCCGCCTGGGCATGAAGGGGGCCCGGCTCCAGCTCCGCCTGGCCCTGGCGGAGGATCCGGGAAGCCCGGTGATGCAGCAGGGGCGCCCCGTCCGGGTGGCCGCCCAGGGCTATTCCGCCCTGGCCATCTGGATCGAGTCCAACCCCGGCGAGGGTTTCCGCCCCCTGGCCAAGATCGCCTCCGGGGGCGAGCTGAGCCGCCTCATGCTGTCCCTCATGAGTGCCGGCCTCACGCTGGGGAAGGGTGAGCGCGAGGCCCTGACCCTGGTGCTCGACGAGGTGGACGCGGGCCTGGGCGGCGAGACGGCCCTGGCCGTGGGCCAGGCCGTGGCGGAGCTGGGCCGGGCCCACCAGGTGCTGGCGGTGACCCACCTGGCCCAGGTGGCCTCCCGGGCGGATCGGCACGGCCGCCTGTCCAAGGAGACCGAGGGCGGCCGCACCCGCAGCGCCCTGGGCTGGGTGGCCGGCGAGGACCGCACCCGGGAGCTGGCCCGCCTCCTCTCCGGCCATCCCGACCGGCCCGAGGCCCTGGAGCACGCCCGCGTCCTGCTGAAGGCCTGAACGAGAGAAGGGCCGCCTGGCGGCGGCCCTTCCGGTCGAGCGGTTCGGCCTACTTGACCTGGACGCTCACATCGTCGAGGACGAAGGAGGTCTGGAGGCTGCTGTCCTCGCTGCCGAGGAAGTAGAGCTGGACCGTCTGGCCCTTGTAGGCCGAGAGGTCGAAGCTCTTCTGGGTGTAGCCCGTGCCCTTGTTCAGGTTGGAGTAGGTGGCCAGGGTGCCGAGCACCGTGCCCGCCGCGTTCCGGACCTGCACCTTGAGGGTGTCGTAGGCAGCGGTGGTGGTGGTCTCCGCCGTGTCGATGTGCAGCCAGAAGCTGAACGTGGCGGAGGTCGCCGTGCTGGGGATGCTCACGGACTGGGCGATGGTCTCGGTGGCGGTGCTGCCGTTGCCCAGGAGCCAGCAGTTCTTCGTGCCGGTGTGGGCGGCTTCGCCGCTGAAGGTGCCGATGTCTCCGGTGGTGCCGCTCCAGCCGGTGGCGCCGCTCTCGAAGCCGCCGTTGGTGACGAGCTCGGAGGAGGGGGGCGGCGTGGTGTTGCTCACGGAGAAGGCGACGGAGGTGGAGGTGCCCACGTTGCCGGCGGCGTCATAGGCCTTGGCCACGAGGGTGTGGCTGCCGTTGGCGAGGGTCGTGCTGTCCAGCGTCATGGTGTAGGGGCTGGCCGTATCCGTGCCCTTCAGCACATTGTCGACGTAGAACTCCACCTTGGTGACGCCCACGTTGTCGGAGGCGGTGGCGTTGAAGGTGATGCTGCCGCTGGTGCCGCTCTCCGTGGCGGAGACGGTGGGGGCCTGGGTGTCCGCGGGCGGGGGCGTGGTGCCGCCCGAGTAGGTCAGGGCCAGGTTGTAGGGCGTGGCGGACGTGCCGCTGTAGATGTAGGGATTGATGTAGACCGTCTTGGTGGTCGTCCCGCTGTTGGTGTAGCTGAGGTTCTCGTTGGCGGTGCTGCCCTGGGAGATGGCGAGCTGGGTGCCGGCTGCATCCACCAGCTTGAGATCCCAGTCCACGCCGGAGGGACCGGTCATCGCGACGGCGAGGGTTTCGCCGGGATTCATGGTCAGGGCGAAGAAATCCGTGTCACCCGTGGTGGAGAGATTGCCCTGGATGGCGGTGTAGGTGCGCGCCACCACATTGGCGGCGGAGACGGAATTGTTGGGCTCCGTCTCCATGAAGGTGCTGGAGGGCGGCGGCGGGGTGCTGGACCAGGCGGAACCCACGTTGATGGCCGCGAAGGAGTTCCACACCGCCTGCTCCTCGGGGCTGCCGGCGCCGTAGAGGTCCTTGGCCGCGTTGATGTGGGCGGTCCGGGCGTCGGCGTAGGTCTCGTTGGAGGTGTAGTAGGTGGTGAGGGCCCGGTAGTGGATTCGGGCGGCGTGGTCGTTGCCCACGCCCGCGAAGCCGGCGGGGGTGTACGAGCTGTAGTAGTCGCTCGTGGAGGTGGCGCTGGCGCCCTGGCTGAGGAAGTAGAACTCGCGGTTGCCGGGGCCGCTGCTGTAGTGGACGTCCAGGCTGCCGATGGTGGAGGACCAGGCGTCCGGCGACGTGCCGTCCTTGCTGGGCTTGTACATGTAGCGGAGGGGCGTGGGGAAGCTGGCGGTCTCCAGCTGCTCGCCAATGGTCCAGTTGCCGCCGGTGGCAGGGATGGTGGTGGCGTTGGCCGCCTCGCCGCCGCCCAGGTCGTAGAACTCGACCATGGTGCCGAAGATGTCGGAGTTGGACTCGTTCAGGCCGCCCGACTCGCCGGAGTAGGTGAGGCCGCCGGGAA
>DASVZU010000158.1:0-7274 GCA_036391515.1 Holophagaceae bacterium | reverse complement strand
TCCATGTCCGATGTCATCCACCTCACTACCGGCGCCTTCCCCAAGGTGACCTCCCAGCCCTCGCCCGTGCTCATCGACTTCTGGGCCCCCTGGTGCGGCCCCTGCCGCATGCAGGGCCCCATCCTCGACGAGGTGGCCCGCACGGTGGGCACCAAGGCCGTCGTGGCCAAGGTGAACGTCGACGAGGAGCCCCTGCTGGCCAACCAGTTCGGCGTGCAGAGCATCCCGACCCTGGTGATCCTCAAGGAAGGCCGCATCCAGCAGCGCTTCGTGGGCGTCCAGCCCGCCCACGTCCTCACGAACGCCCTCCAGCAGATGGGCGCCTGATGGACTTCCCGTGGATCTACCTCATTCCCGTCGGGGTCATCGGCTACCTCCTCTGGAGCAAGCGCTCCGCCTCCTCGGCCGATGTGAAGGCCCTGATGGCGCGCGGTGCCCAGATCGTGGATGTCCGCACCAAGGGCGAGTACAAGGCCGCCGGCCACCCCAAGGCCATCAACATCCCCGCGGACCAGCTTGAGGCGCGCGCCAAGGAACTGGACCCGGAGCGGCCCGTCCTCCTCTGCTGCGACAGCGGCAGCCGCAGCGGTTTCGCCGTCGGCATCCTCAAGCGCAAGGGGTTCAAGGAGGTCCACAACCTGGGCTCCTGGCGCCGCATCCAATCCTTCCTTTCCTGAACCGGAGGCCGATCATGGCTGAATCCACCCCCGCCCAGGGCATGCCCACGCCCGACCAGGTGCTGCAGATGATGCAGGACAAGATGGGCGGCACCCTGCCCGAATGGCCCGCGCAGCTCAAGGACGAGGCGCCTGACCTGCTGCTGTCCACGGCCATGCTGTCCAAGGGCAGCGTCCAGCGCGCGGAGAGCACCATCCCCCTCAAGTACCGCCACCTGATGGCCGTCTCCGCGGCCCTGGCTCGGCGCCAGCCCGCCTGCGCCCGCTCCCAGGCCCGCATGGCCATGGCCGAGGGCGCCACGGCCGACGAGGTGATGGATGCCGTCCGCATCGCCCGGCACCTCATCGCCGTGGGCGTCATCGACGCCGCCGCGCCGATCCTCGCCGATCTGGCCGCGGAGCGGGGGTGAGCATGGAGGCCACCGTCACCTGGACCTCCGGCATGGCCTTCGAGGCGGAGCAGGAGGGCCAGCGCATCCCCATCGACGTGCCCGGCCCCGACGGAACCTCCCGGGGCGTGCGTCCCAAGGGGCTCCTCCTGGCAGGCCTCGGCGGTTGCACCGGCATGGATGTCGTGAGCATCCTCGAGAAGATGCGGGTGCCCTTCGAAGGCCTGGCCGTGGAGATCAGCGCCGACCAGTCGGACGACCACCCGAAGGTCTTCACGGCCATCCGCGTCACCTACCGGTTCAAGGGCCGGGACCTGCCCATGGACAAGCTGGAGCGCGCCGTCCAGCTCTCCCAGGAGAAGTACTGCGGCGTCTCCGCCATGCTGGGGAAGACCGCGGCCATCACCACCGAGATCCTGGTCGAGGGCTGAGATTCCCCCGGATGAGTGGGCCCGGCGGCATCCCCGCCGGGCCTGTTCTTTTTTCCCTTGCGGGGAGGGGCGGGCGGGTTTAGATTCTAATTTCGGAGAATGACGAAATGACGAAACAGGCCCTGCCGCCCCTGGTGGACCGCCTCAAGGCCCTGGCCCATCCCGTGCGCCTCCGCATCCTGGCCATGCTCCGGGGCGGGGAGCTGTGCGTCTGCGAGATCACGGAGGTGGTGGGCCTGGCGCCCTCGACCATCTCCCAGCATCTCTCCGATCTCCGCCGGGCGGGCTTCGTCTCCGAGCGCAAGGTGGGCCGCTGGGTCCACTACGCCCTGGTGCCCGAGCCCTTCCCCACGGCCCTGCTGGGCGTCCTCTGGCCCGAACTGGCCGGGGATCCTGCACTGGAAGCCGACCATGCCACCGCCCTCCAGGCCCGGAACCAGGCCCTGCGGGCCTGCTGCGCCGCTCCCGCCCCCAAGTCCGCTTCCGTGAAAGGAACCGCCCATGTCTGAGCTCTCCAGCCATCCCGTCCACGAAGCCGTCCGCTCGGCCTATTCCGCCATCGCCACCGTCCGCGGCGGTGGATGCTGCGGGCCCCAGTCCAGCTGCTGCGGCGGGGCCAGCGCCGAGGCCGTGGCCCAGGGGGTCGGCTACAGCGACGCCGAGTTGGCCACCCTGCCGGCGGGTGCGAACCTCGGCCTCTCCTGCGGCAACCCCACGGCCCTGGCCGACCTGCAGCCCGGGGAGGTGGTGCTGGACCTCGGGGCTGGCGGCGGCCTGGATGTCTTCCTGGCCGCCCAGCGGGTGGGGCCGACGGGCCGGGCCATCGGCCTCGATATGACGAGGGAGATGGTCGCCCGGGCCCGGCAGAACGCCGCGGACTTCCGCCGCCGCACAGGCCTGGACAACGTCGCATTCCACTTGGGCCAGATCGAGGCGATCCCGCTGCCCGATGCCTCGGTGGACGTGGTGATCTCGAACTGCGTTCTGAACCTCAGCCCCGACCAGCCGGCCGTGTGGCGCGAGATCGCCCGAGTGCTGAAGCCCGGGGGCCGCGTATCCATCTCGGACATGGTGCTGCTCCGACCGCTGCCCGAGTCGGTCCGCGCGGACGTGCTGGCCCACGTGGGCTGCATCGCGGGCGCCGCCCTGGTGGGCGACCTGAAGGCCATGATCGCGGCGGCGGGCCTCGTGGACCTGGCGCTGGAGGACAAGGGCGGGGCCGTGGATGCCATGCTGCCGGAAGGGGACCCCCTGGCCGAGCGGCTCGCTGACCAGCTTCCGGCCGCGGGCCGGCCCGCCGACTACGTGGCCAGCATGATCATCGCCGCCCGGAAAGGCCGGTGAGGCCATGCAGAAGCGCCTCGCCTTCCTCGACCGCTACCTCACCCTGTGGATCTTCCTGGCCATGGGCCTGGGAGTGCTGCTGGGCTACGCCGCGCCCGGGTTCAACCGGGTGGTGAACAGCCTCAACGTGGGCACCACCAGCCTGCCCATCGCCGCGGGGCTCATCCTGATGATGTACCCCGTCCTGGCCAAGGTGCATTTCGAGGAGATGGGCAAGGTGTTCCTGGACCGGAAGGTCCTGACCTTCTCGCTCATCCAGAACTGGGTCGCCGGACCGGTGGTGATGTTCCTCTTGGCAGTGCTCTTCCTCCGGGACAAGCCCGAGTACATGGCGGGCCTGATCCTCGTGGGCCTCGCTCGGTGCATCGCCATGGTCATCGTCTGGAACGACCTGGCCTGCGGGAACCGCGAGTACTGCGCGGGGCTGGTCGCCTTCAATGCGGTCTTCCAGATGCTGCTCTACTCGGTCTACGCGTGGTTCTTCCTCACGGTGGCCCCGGGCTGGCTGGGTCTCCACGGCGTGGCCATCCACATCACCATGGGCGAGATCGCCCGGACCGTCCTCATCTACCTGGGCATCCCCTTCGCCGCAGGCCTCCTCACGCGCCTCGTCCTGGTCCGGTCGAAGGGCCACGATTGGTACGAGCACCGTTTCGTGCCGGCCATCAGCCCCATCACCCTGGTGTCGCTGCTGTTCACCATCGTGGTGATGTTCAGCCTGAAGGGCGACAGCATCGTCCGGGTCCCCCTCGACGTGGCGCGGGTGGCCCTGCCCCTGCTGCTCTATTTCCTGGTGATGTTCTTCGTGTCGTTCTGGGTCAGCCGGCTGCTGGGCGCCCCCTACGGCCACTCGGCGACGCTCTCCTTCACGGCGGCCTCCAATGATTTCGAGCTGGCCATCGCCGTGGCGGTGGGCACCTTCGGCATCGCCCACGGCGCCGCGTTCGCGGCGGTCATCGGGCCCCTGGTGGAGGTGCCGGTGCTCATCGGCCTGGTGAACGTGGCGCTCTGGATCCGGAAGCGCTACTTCGCCGCGGAGGCGGCATGATCCGGCCCGTCGCGCCCGGGGATGCCGCCGCCATCGCGGCGATCTATGCCCCCTACATCCGGGACACCACCATCACCTTCGAGGAGGAGCCGGTATCCGAAGCCGAGATGGCGGCCCGCATCGTGAAGGTGACGGCGGACTACCCGTGGCTCGTCCTGGAGGAGGGCGGCGCCCTGCTGGGCTACGCCTATGGCTCCACGTGGCGCACCCGCGCCGCCTACCGGTTCTCCACGGAGACGGCCATCTACCTTGCACCCGGGGCCCAGGGCAGGGGACTCGGCACCGAGCTCTACCGGGCCCTGCTCCACGAGCTGCGCGCCCGCGGCTTCCACTCGGCCCTGGGCTGCCTCGCCCTGCCCAACGAGCCCAGCGTGAGGCTGCACGAGCGCCTCGGATTCCGGAAGGCGGGTCACATGCGGGAGGCCGGGCGGAAGTTCGACCGCTGGGTGGACGTGGGTTTCTGGGAGCTGCTGCTGTGACGTCGATCCTCTTCCTCTGCGTGGCCAACAGCGCCCGCTCCCAGATGGCCGAAGGCCTGGCCCGGCAGCTGTTCCCGGGCTTCCGCATCCAGAGCGCCGGCAGCCGGCCCAGCCGCGTGAATCCCTACGCCCTCGAGGCCCTGGCGGAGGCGGGCATCGATGCCTCCGGCCAGGCCTCCAAGTCCGTGGAGGACATCGACCCGGCCTCGGTGGACCTCGTCATCACCCTCTGCGCCGAGGAGGTCTGCCCCCTCTTCCTGGGTGGGGCGGAGCGGCTGCACTGGCCCATCCCCGATCCCGCCAGCGACGATCCCACCCTGGCGCCCGAAGACCTGCGGGCCCGGTTCCGGGCCGGCCGGGACGAGATCCGGCGCCGCCTGGAAGGGCTGAAGGAGGCGCGGGCATGGTGATCCGGCCGAGAACAGAGGAGGATCTGGAGGCCGTCCGCGCCCTCCTGGCGGCCGAGCAGCTGCCCCTCGATGCCCTGGAGGCCACCGAAGGCTGGGTGGCGGAGGAGGCCGGTGTCCTCGTCGGCCATGTGGCCCTGGAGGCGGCTGGGGATGCGGTGCTGGTGCGCTCCCTCGTGGTGGCGCCTGCCTCCCGGGGGAAGGGTCTTGGCGAGCGCCTGATGCGGGCCGCCGAGGCCGCGGCCGGAGCCCGGCCGCGCTACCTGAAGACCGATACCGTGGGGCCGTGGATGGTGGCGCGGGGCTACCGCCTGGCCCGACCGGACGAGATCCCCGCCGGGATCCAGGCCACCTCCCAGTTCGCCGGCGGGGCCTGCGCCTGCGCCTGCGCGCCGGTCCTGGTCCAGGGGCTCCCTTCGGGGCCGAAGGGGCCCGGGTTCCTGGCGCGGGGCGGCTGGCTGATCCCCGCACTCCCGCTCTGGTTCCTGACCTACCACTGGCTGGAACCCGCGGCGAACGCCCTCACCACCCGGGGGCTCCACCTGCGCCTCGATTCCCGCCTGGGCTCGGCGGTGGCCTTCTTCGCCTACGACGCGCCGAAGGTGCTGATGCTCCTCTCCCTGGTGGTGCTGGGGGTGACCTTCGTCCAGACCTTCCTCAGCCCCGAGCGCACCCGCGACATCCTGGCCCGGCGGGCCGGCGTCTGGGGGAACCTGCTGGGCAGCCTGCTGGGCATCGTCACGCCCTTCTGCTCCTGTTCTGCGGTGCCCCTCTTCATCGGCTTCGTGCGGGTGGGGGTGCCCCTGGGGGTGACCTTCTCCTACCTGGTGTCCGCGCCCATGGTGAACGAGGTGGCCCTGTTCCTGCTGCTGGGCCTCTTCGGCTGGAAGATCGCCCTCCTCTATGCGGGCACCGGCGTGGGGGTCGCGTTCCTCGCGGGCTGGGTGATCGGGAAGCTCCGGATGGAGCGGCACCTCGAGCCCTGGGTGATGGAGATCCCCTACTCGGCCCAGGCCGCAGAGGCCTCGCACCTGGGCTTCCCGGCCCGGCTGGAGATCGCCCTGCAGGGCGTGAAGGACATCGTGGGGAAGGTGTGGCCGTACCTGCTGGGGGGCATCGCCGTGGGCGCCTTCATCCACGGCTACGCCCCCGAGGCCCTCATGGCGCACATCATGGGCAAGGCCGCCTGGTGGAGCGTGCCCCTGGCCGTGCTCATCGGCGTGCCCCTCTACAGCAACGCGGCCGGGGTGATCCCCATCGTCCAGGCGCTGCTGGGCAAGGGCGCGGCCCTGGGCACCGTTCTGGCGTTCATGATGGCGGTGACGGGGCTCTCCCTGCCCGAGACCATCATCCTTCGCAAGGTGCTGAGGCCCCGCCTCATCGCCGTCTTCCTCGCCGTGGTGGCCGCCGGGATCCTCCTGGTGGGCTACCTGTTCAACGCCGTCCTGTAGGAGGCCTTCATGCTCATCGAGATCCTCGGCACCGGCTGCGCCAAGTGCGAACTGCTGGCCAAGCACGCGGAGGAGGCCGCCCGCTCCCTGGGCCTCGAGTACCGTCTGGAGAAGGTGAAGGAGATCCCGGCCATCCTGGCCCGGGGGGTCATGAGCACGCCCGCCATGGCGGTGGACGGCGTGGTCAAGGTGCAGGGCCATGTGCCCACGGTCCGCAGCCTGGCGGAGTTGCTGAAGGGCTGAGCTGGCCCCGTACGGAACTGGCGGGCCCACGATGGGCCCGCCTCCCCTACCCCTGAGTCCTCAGCCATTGCCTTGCGGCTGCGGTCAGGCTTGGACAACAGTATGGGCAATTAAGAATGTAGTTCTATGGTTTTCTGTGTGATCTCCGTCACCACCTGCGGGTGTCCGGAGAGGGCCGCCCGGCCTTGATTTTCGCAGGCCCGTGGCTCCGGCTCCCAGCGGCCGTGTGATACTCGTCACCGCGGCGGGCCGGGCCCGCACGGAACCGATTCCACAGGGAGGACCCATGGGGGACCCGCTTTTCTGGCACAGGCTCCAGTTCGGCTTCACCGCCACCTTCCACTACCTGTTCCCCCAGCTCACCATGGGCCTCGCCTTCATCATCGTGGTGCTGAAGGCCCTGGGGCTGAAGACCGGCGAAGCCCGCTACAACGATGCGGCGCGGTTCTGGATCCGGATCTTCGGAATCAACTTTGCGGTCGGCGTGGTGACCGGCATCCCCATGGAGTTCCAGTTCGGCACGAACTGGGCGGCCTTCTCCCGGTTCTCCGGAGGCATCATCGGCCAGACCCTGGGCATGGAGGGCATGTTCGCCTTCTTCCTGGAGAGCAGCTTCCTGGGCCTGCTGGTCTGGGGCGAGAAGAAGCTCTCCCCGAAGGGCCATTTCGGGGCGGCCCTGGCGCTGTGGATCGGCAGCTGGCTCTCGGGCTACTTCATCATCGCCACCAACGCCTTCATGCAGCACCCCGTGGGCTATGCCATGGGGCCCGACGGCACGCTGCAGCTCACGAGCTTCTGGGCCTTC
>DASVZU010000157.1:0-18624 GCA_036391515.1 Holophagaceae bacterium | reverse complement strand
GCCGGGATCCAAGGGCGACGCCTCGATGGACCGGCCCGTGGCGGCGGCGGCGGCCAGGAAGGCGGCGGCCCCGCTCCAGTCGCCGGGCAGGGTCAGGTCCCTCGGTCCGAGATTCCCCCCCGGAATGTCCCAGCAGCCGGGCTCCAGGCGCGCCTCGCACCCGAAACGCCGGAGCCAGTGGGTGGTCAGGGCGAGGTAGCTGGGGCTGGCGACGGCATCCCAGCGGAGCAGACCGCCCCCGGGCAGGGCTGCCGCGGCGAGGGCCAGGCCCGTGAGGAACTGGCTGCTGAGGCGGGCGTCCACCTCGAGGTCCAGTCGCTGGGGGGGCCGGGGGACCGGATGCAGCAGGGCGCCGCCGGCCTGGGGCTCCCACCGGGCCCCCAGCATCACCAGGGGGCGCAGGAGTGGATCGAGGGGTCGCTCGAAGAGGCGGGGCTCGCCCGTCAGGTGGACGGGACCCTCGGCCCGGAGGGCCAGCCAGGGCAGGAGGAAGCGGAGGGTGGTGCCCGAGGCTCCCAGCCACAGGGCGCCCGAGGCCCGGGGAGCCGAGCCACCGTCGAGGGTCCAAGCCCCGGCCGCTTCGGCCAGGGGACAGCCCAGGGCGCGCAGGGCCTGGCGCATCCAGCGGGTATCCTCCGCCTCCAGCCCCCCTGCCAGGCGGCTCCTGCCTGGCGCGAGGGCGGCGAGAAGGAGGGCCCGGTTGGTGACGGACTTCGAACCCGGCACAAGGACGGCGCCCAGGGCGGCCCCGGGAACGAGCCGGCTGTCCTCCGGAAGTGACAGGATCATGAAGGCAGGGTGCCCGGGCGGGACCGGGGCCGCAAGCCCGTCAGCCGATGTTCTCCAGGATGGGCTCGGCAATCGTCTTGTCGGTCACCACGTCGAACTTGTAGACGCCGTAGAGGTCGATGGTCTGCTTGTACCGCAGCCGGATGGTGCAGACGCCCGGCTCGCCGGCGCCGCCGCCGCCGGTCTTGGAGACGGTGATGCTGTTCTTCTGGGCGAGGACATCCACCATGCCCAGCTCCCGGGCCTTGTCCCTGGCCTGCTTCTCCACCAGCTCAAGGGGGATGCGGCTCGCGCTGGAGGCGATGAACTTGCAGCCGTCGGCCAGCTCGCTGTTGTTGTAGTACACGGGGACGATCTTGAGGCCCGCGGCCACGAGGGCCCCGAAGATGAGCAGCGTGAGGATGCAGCCCACCTTGCCTTCGCCACGCTGCTGCTTCATGGGGGTTCTCCGGGTCATTTCAGATCCTCCAGGGCCTGCCTCGCCAGGGGCGCCACCAGGGGGCCGTCGGGACCGAACAGGGTGGCCTGAGGATACTTCAAGGCCTGCCGGAATGCCTGCGCAGCTTCGGCGTGGTAGGCATTCCCCAGGCGCAGGAAGCAGAGGCCCGTCTCGTAGTCGAGGGTGCCCTGGCTCACGCCCGCGGTCGCGCTCACATGCGCGTCCCGCAGCATCTCGATGGCCTTGTCGTACCGATGGAAGTGCATGAGGGCCAGGCCGATGTCGAGTTTCAGCAGGCCGGCCTCGTCCCCCTTGGCGCCCAGGTACTGCAGGCGGAGCTGGGCCAGGACGGCGGGATAGGCGAGCGCCGAGGAGGCGAGAGGGAGCTCCAGGGGATCCACCTGCACCGCCAGGGTGACCGGCGCCGCACCCTGGGCCACCGTCACCCGGTCCCTGGCGCCCAGGGCCCGGCGGAGAGCCGCGGCATCGGCCACAGGCTGCCCCTCCACCTGGAGGATGGGTTTCTGGATCTGGAGACCGGCCTTCTGGGCGGCCTCCGAGGCGGCGAGGACCCAGGGGCCCGGCTGGCCCGGGAGGTCCAGGAGGGTGGCGCCGATGCCTCTCACCTGGAGCGGCAGGGGCGCGTTGAGGCGGGCCACCAGGGGGCCGAGGGGATCCTCCTCCAGCGGTTGCACCAGGGTGCGCTCCGCCTCCCCGTCCACCGTGCTCAGCACCAGCTCCACCCGATGGATCACCTGGTCCGATACCGGAATGGCCGTGAGGAAGAGCTCGGCCTCGTGGGCGGCCCGAAGGCGGTCCAAGGCCGCGCGGGAGGACTCGCCGGGCTGCGGGGCCAGGAAGGTCACCTGCTGGAGGCGGCTCCCCAGGTTCTGCAGGAGCGCCACGAGGCGGTCCCGGCCCGTGAAGGCCTCGTCGCCCTCCAGGCCCAGGAAGGCCAGACGGGGCTTGGGGCGGGCCTCGACCTGGACGGCGGCGCCTTCGGCCACCGTGAGCCGCTGGGCGTGTCCGCCGGAGGGGAACCGCACGAGGAGGTCGTAGGCCCCGGAGCACACGGGGAGCTTCTGGACCGGGAGCGGACCGCGGTCCTGCCCGTCGAGAAACAATTCTCCGCCGGGCCAGGCGGAGGTCACCGAGAGGGTGCCCTTCGAGGGCTCCATGCGGATGACCTGCAGCACATGGTCGGCCATGGGGGTGGTGAAGGAGGCCGCAATCTCCAGCCGCTTGGCGCGGAAGCAGGGGGCGCGCAGCTCCAGCTCGTGACTTCCGGGCTTCAGCCCGTCGAGGACGAAGCCCGCGGAGAGGTCCTCGGGACGGAGGCCCGCGGGGATGGCCAGGTCGAGCGCCTCGGCGCCGGCCACGCCCTGGGCACGGCCCAGGCTGCGGCCATCCAGGAATACCTCCGCGCCGCTGGGCTGGACGTAGAACGTGATGGTGGAGGAGACCCGCGTGAGCTTGAAGTCCACGGCCTTCACGTCCCGGGGCCCGAGGTCCACGGCGGCCTCGGCGGGGCTGTGGCCGGGGCGTGCGTAGACCAGCTTGTGGGTGCCGAAGGGGAGAAACTTGCGGGCCAGGGCCGCGGTGGCCTTGCCGTCCACGGTGAGGGTGCCGCCCGGGGGATCGTAGCTGAGCTTGACCTGGGCCAGCTTCTCGCTCCGGAGCCGCTCGAACTGGCCGATGAGCCGCTGGGAGGTGAGGGCGCGGTCCACCTCGAAATCGGGGTTCAGGTCCAGCAGGGCCTGGAGCCGGGTGAGGGCGCGGGCCTTGGTGGCGGCGTTGCGGTCGTCCAGCACCGCCAGCCAGTTGTAGCTCTCGCAGAGCATCTGCGTCCCTGCGGCATCCAGGGTCGGCGCCTTGGGGGCCAGGGCTGCCACCACGGACTCGAACCGGGCCGTGGCGCCGTCCCGGTCGCCCTGGGTGGCCCAGAGGGCCTTGGCCTGGAGGAACGCATCCTTGAGGGCGGGATCCTGGGCGCGGAGCCCGGGGCCGGCCAGGAGGCCGAGGAGGAGGACGGGCAGGAGTCGGCGGAGGCGCATGTCAGTCCAGGCGGAACAGGGTGTCGTTGCGGCGGTCGCAGAGGATCACGCCGCCGGCGCGGTCGAGGGCCAGGCTGGTGAACCGCCCGCTGAGGCCCAGGACCTTGAGGGGAGCCTGGCGCAGCACTGCGCCATCGGGCCCGTAGACCACCACGCCCTCGCCGTAGTCCCCGCCATCCACCAGGGCGGCGACGTGGCCCAGGGGATCGCAGGCCAGGGCCACCACATACCTGAAGGGGGCCGGCAGGTCCTTGCCATAGGGCACCGTGATCCGGGGCTCGCCTTCGGCATCCAGGAAGTGGAGGTTGCGGTCCCCGTCGGAAGCCACCACCACGCCGCCGGTGGGCAGGGGGGCCAGGGCCGCGGCGCTGGGCGAGGGCAGGGTCCGGGAGGTGCCATCCGCCCCGAAGAGGGTGAGGGCGGGAGTCCTGGCGTCAGCCACCCAGAGGGTGCCCCAGCGGTCCAGCCTTCCGCCGGTGATGGCGTTCAGGGTGCCCAGGGGGGTGGTGGTCCCGTCCTCCTTCAGCAGGCCGTTGCGGGTGAGGAGCCAGAGGCCGTCCTCCGGGGTGGGCACCAGGGCTCGCGTGCCGGCGGCCGCCGGACCGATGGGAGCCAGGTCGCCGTCCTTGAGGCGGAAGGCGTGGTCCAGGTCGTTCTGGAAGAGGAAGAGCCCCCCGGAGCTGGTCGAGGCCACCAGGGTGGGGGTCTTGAGCCACTTCACCCGCCCCGCGGGCCAGGCTCCCTCCAGCCGGAGCGGCGGCTTCGTGATCCGCAGCTTGACGCGCACGGCCATCCGCCAGGCGGCCTCGGCGGCGAGGGGGTCGCGGGGGAACTCGGTCCGCACCCGCTGCAGCAGGCGCAGGCACCCGGGCAGGTCGCCCGTGAGATCCAGGATCTCGGCTGCCTCCAGGAGGGACCTGGGGGCCTCCGGGCCCTGGGGCCGCAGCCGGTAGGCGAAGAGGAAATGCTGCAGGGCCGGTCCCCACTGCCCCTGGTCGCGCCAGGCCCGGCCCAGCTCCAGGTGGGCCCCCGCCACGGCGGGCTGGTCGGGGAAGAGGTCGATGACGCGATGGAATTCCGCCATGGCGTCCTTGAGGTCGGCTGGCCGATGGGCCATGCGGGCCAGCAGGGTGCCCCGCAGCAGGAGGCCCTCGGCCGCCGAGGGGGACTTGATGTAGTCGGCCTTCAGCCGGTCCAGGTAGGGGAGGGCGGCCTGGGGCTGGTGCGCCACCTCGGCCTGGTAGCGGGCCAGCGCCAGGAGCACCCTCGGGGCGAACTCGCTGCGGGGGGCGGACTGGAGCAGCTGGTTCCAGGTCTCCAGGGCCTCCTTGTAGGCCTTGTCGGCGTAGGCCCGCTCCCCGCTGTGGAAGAGCTTCGCGGCGAATTCCCCCTCCTGGGCGGCCGCGGGCAGGGCGCACAGGATGAGGACCGCTGCGGGTCGGAGCCAGGGGTGCGCAGCAGACATGAAGGCCTCGGGATCAGGAGGAAATCATAACCACGCGGCGGGGCTCACGGCTCCAGGGTCTTCAGGAGCTGTTCCGGCGTGAAGGGCTTGTGGAGGATGCCGAGCAGCCAGCTCTCGCTCCCCTCCGGCGCGGGGTCCCGGGCCGCCGTGGCGAGCAGGACCCAGCGGGCTCGCCTGGCCTCGCATTGGATCTTGAGCCAGGGCCGGAGGTCGCCGCCGCCCTCCACCTGCTCGGAGATGAGGAGGTCGACGGCCTGTTCGGCCAGAAGGCTCCCGGCCTCCGTCCGGGTGCCCGCCTCGCGGACCTCCCAGCGGTCCTGGAGGGCGGACATGAGGCGCTTGCGGAAGAAGGCGCTGGGCTCCAGGAGGAGGATCGTCCGGATCTTCGGCCGGCGGGAGAGGTCCGCCTCTTCCAGTCCGAGGGCGAGCAGGGCCCCCTTCGCCGCGCTGCGGAGCCCCAGGCCCTGGGCCTGGATGTACTGTTCGCGGACCAGGTCGACGAGGGAGGCCTGGCGCGTGAGGCCGCCGATCTCGCAGAGCCGCGCCAGCTCTCGCCATTCCTGCCCCTTCCGGGCGAATTCCCGCGTGACGAAATCGGCGATCTCGGCGGCGAACTCCCCCCTCAGGATGAACTCGGGATCCTGGAGGGCCTCCCGCACGGCGAGGAGGGCGTCGGCCCGGACCGGGCCGAGGGGCGGCACGGCCTGGATGAGGGCGCGGACCTTCTCCTCCTTGGCGGCGATGTGGCCCAGGCTGGCGCTCCGCCGGCCCAGCTCCTTCAGGACCGCGGCCACCCGGTCATTGGTGTCGCGGTCCCATTCGCTCTTGGTGCGGAGCTCGAACAGGAAGTCGGAGAAGCGGTCCTTGAGGCGGGCGTAGAGTTCCTGGTCGAAGCAGTAGAGATCCTGGCTGGCCAGGATGGCCCGGAGCCGCTGGCCTTCGCCCTCCCGGTCATCGCAGCAGCGGGAGATGAGCTGCTCCAGGGCGGGCAGTTCCTCCGTCGGGAAGGCCCGGTCGAACCCCGGGAAGGCCGCCAGGGCCCCTTCCAGGGCCACGATGAGGACAGCGGGGAGCTTCAGGTTCGCGGCCTTCTCCAGGAGGCCCCGGCCGGCCTGGGGCGTGGCGAGCAGGGCCAGGGCCTCCACGAGCGCCTGCTGGAGCCGGGCGGGCTTCCCGTCGTGGAGCAGCTCGAGAAGCAGGGACGCCGAGTCCGGATGGCGGATGGCTGCCAAGGATTCCACGGCCTCCACCACGAGGTCGTCGCGCACGTCGCCGCGGAGGAAGGCCATGAGCGGCCCCGCGGCCGCCTTCGTGGCGTTCTCTCCGAAGACCCGGAGGGCGGTGCGGATCTGTTCGGGCTGTCCCGATTCCAGGCGGGCCAGCACGGCCGGATAGCTCGACGGAAGCTTGCCGAGGTGGTGCATGGCCCGCTGGCCCACGTCCACGATGGAATCCTCCATGGCCCGCAGGAAGAAGGGCATGAACCCGTCCTCCTCACGGGAACCCAGGGCATCGAGGCAGGCCGCCCGGCGGCGGGTGTCGGGGATCCGGAGGACCAGGTCGAGGGCCGCCGCGTCCTCCGGGTGGACGAGCTGGCAGAAGGCCTGGTCCAGTCCCTCGCTGTGGGCGTAGGACGCGAAGGCCGACTGCAGGATGGGAAGGGCCTGCTCCCTGGGCAGGTGGCCCGCGGCGACCTGCCGCACCAGGCCTTCGCAGACCTGGGCGAGGGTGGCGGCGGCGACCCCCTTGCGCCGGCCTGCGCGTTCCTGGGCCTCGGTCAGCATGGCGTTGAACCGGGCGATTTTGCCTTCCAGGAGGGTGGTCAGGGCCTCGACGAGGAAGGTCTCCAGGGGCCCCTCGGCCAGGGGACGGAGGCGCTCCATAGGTCGGGTGGGATCGGCGGCCTCTCCAGCCGCGATGGCCTTCCGGAGGGCCTCGAAGTCGTCGGCCCCCCGGCCGCCCAGCCTGGCCTCCAGGGACTCGAGCAGCTCCGTCCGGGCCGCGGTGCGGGCCACGGAGGGCAGCCGGCCGGCCAGGGCCTCCAGGGCCTCGAGATCCTGCAGGATCCGGAGGGTCTCCTGGAACAGATCGAGCAGCCGCCCGCCCGCTTCGCCGCCGGGAAGCTCGGCGATGGCCCGGAGGAGGAGGCGATGGGCCAGGGGATCCGCCCCCGGCAGCGCCTCGAGGAGGGCCGGCAGGTCGGCGGGCTCCGCCAGGCTGGCGAGGCAGCGTGCGCCCTGGTGGGCGAGGCGGGGGTTGCCCTGGCCCTCCAGCAGCCGGCCCAGGTAGAAGGCCAGGGGCTGGGGGGCCTCCATGGCCGAGAGCTCCCGCTTCAGGATGAGCTGGCGGTCCGCATCGGCCCGCTGCGCCGCGAGCCGGAGCAGGGCCTCCCGGGCCGAGCGGAGTTCGAGGCGCCCCAGGGCGGAACAGCCCTCGTCGAAGACGCCGAGATCCGGCTCCTGCTGAAGGGCCTTCAGCAGATGGGGCACCCATTCCGGCCAGTCGAACTTGGCAGTGGCGCCGAACAGGACCCGCTTGAGACCCGGCGGGGTCGTGGGGTTCAGGAGGCGGGCCCCCAGTTCCGGGAGGGACTGCTGCTTCAGCTGGTGGAGCAGCTGGTGGAGCCGGACCTGGAAGGCGTTGTCCCCCTCGGCATGGGCCCCCAGGAGCGAGCGGAGCTCGTCCAGGGGAGTGAGGGGCACGTGGCGGAGGGGTGAGGCCATCCCTGATCCCATCGGCCCGGCCCGGCTCCGAGTCAAGAACCACAACCACGCCCGGGAGTGCTAGCGTTTTCGGATGCGAGCCATGCTGATTCCGGTCCTTCTCCTCTTCGCCGCCACCGCTGGAGCCCAGGATCTCTCCTTCCTGGACCGCCTTCCCCCAGACGCCCGGGCCGAGGCCCGCGAGATCGTGGGCCGGGCCGATTTCGTCTTCGAGACCCGGACGCCGCCCAAGCAGGTCCGGCTGGCCACCATGGAGAAGCTCTTCGACCACCCCCGGGTGGCGGCGGCCATGTGGCGCCAGTGCCAGTTCGTGCCGGCCTTCCACGCCTTCATCCACCCCGATGGGGCCTGGAGCATCGATGACGGTCGGGGCCTGCGGGGCACCATGCGCCTCGTGTACCGCCGTCCCGGACACCGGGTGTACCTGGTGGAGGGCCGTGCGGAGAAGGGGCGCCTCAAGACGCCCTTCGCCGTGGGGGCGCGCATGCTCACGTCGTACCACTACTGGGAGGGGAAGAACGGCTTCGAGACGGACCTCCAGACCTGGACGGCCCTGGACTCGGCCCTCTTGGGCTTCATGGCCCGGCCCTTCCGCGGCTACATCAAGGGCCGCCAGGACGAGTTCATCGCCTACATCAACGGGAACGTCGCCACCTTCGGCGAATTCGCGGACCTGAACCCCCTGGACTTCTACGGCCCCCTCAAGCAGGACGGGGATCCCGTGGCCCTGCGCGAGTTCGAGGCGCTCTTCCTGAGGAAGTGATGGGGGAGCTGCGGCGGGCCCTGGAGGCGCTCCGACGGCCCGCCCCGGCTTTCCAGGGGATCGCGGCGGAAGGTCCGGGCCTGGGCGCCTCCCTTCGGCGGATGCTGGCCTGGTGGCTGCCGCCGGCCCTGCTCCACGCCGGATTCACGGCCTTGTCCGCCCTCCGTGCCTGGGAGGGCCTCCGCGCCGGCCGGCTCCCCCCTTGGTCCGGCCTCCTCCCCGCCTGGGTGGATCCGGACGACCTGCGCGAGCTGCTGGCCCACCTGCCCCCCCCGCCCGCCGCCGGGGCCGTCGGGGCCTGCCTGCTGATCCTGGTGCCGCTGGGGGTCCTCGGCATCTGGCTCCACGACGCCGTCTGGGACCACACCTGCCTCTGGCTGCTGGGGGGGCTGAAACAGAAGCGGGGCTTCCGGGCCACCCTGGTGGCCGAGGCCCAGGTCCTGCGGGTGGCCGCCCTGGGCAGCTGGGTGGGACTGCTCGGCCTCCTCCCGGTGGCCGGCACCCTGCTTGCGCTCCCCCTGGCGCTGCTGGAGGGCTGGCTGTGGATCCTCCGGGGCTTCGCCCTGGCGGCCTTCCACGGCTGCGAGACCTGGAAGGGGATCGCGGCCACCGTCCTCCACGCCGTCCTGATGGGGCTCTTCGCCCTGGCCTTCGCGGCGGCGTTCCTGATCCTCCTGGGTCGTGCCGGATGAGGCGGGTGCCCTGGATCGCCCTCGCCGCCCTGGTCTCGGCCCTGGGGATCCGCCTCCTGGGCCTTGTGGCGCCCTGGCTGCCGCCCCTGCCCGGCTGTCCCCTCAAGGCGCTCACGGGAATGCCTTGTGCCACCTGCGGCCTCACGCGGTGCGTGCTGGCCCTGGGCCAGGGGCGGTGGGGGGAGGCCTTCCACTGGCACCCGGTGGCCGTCGTGACCCTCGCCCTCCTGCCCCTGGTTGGGGCCTGGGACCTGGTCCGGGCTTTCCGGGACCGGCCCTATCCGTCCCTGCCCCAGGGCCGGGGCTGGCGGTTCCTGGCGGCGGCGCTGCTCCTGGGCACCTGGGCCCTGCAAGTGGCGCGTGGGATCTAGACCGGTCATGCTGGTGGCACGTTCCACCACCGGAGTTCCCCCATGTTCCAGCAGATCCTGGATCAGTTGATCGAGCGGGTGCCAGAGGCGCTCGCGGCCACCTTCAACGACCGCGACGGGGATGCCATCTGCTCGCGGACCATCCAGGTCTCCAACGAGGCCCTCCAGCTGCTGGGGGCCTACCAGCACGTGGTGAAGCGCCACCTCCAGCAGGCGGTGGAGGAGTTCGACCGGGGCGAGATCAAGCAGGTGGCCTTCGCCACGGACCAGCACTGGATCCTCATGATGGGGGCCCGGGAGCAATGCACGCTCGTGCTCGTCATGCAGCGCGAGGGCCTCCTGGGCCGCGCCCGGTTCTTCATGGAGCAGGCCGTCGAGGCCCTGAATCGCGAGTTGTAGGAGCCGAGATGGATCGCTTCATCGGTCTGGCCGGAATCGTGGCCTTCATGGCCCTTGCGTACGCCCTGTCGCATCGGCGCAGCGCCATCCACTGGCGGACCGTGGCCTGGGGGCTGGGCCTCCAGTGGATCTTCGCGGTGGTGGTGCTGAAGGGGGAGACCCTCTCCGCCCTGCTGGGCTTCCTGCCCTTCCCCCGCGGCGCGGGCTGGGGGGTGCTGGCCCTGATGTTCCTCCCCATGGCCCTGCGGCGCTTCGCGGGCTATGAGAACCGGACCCTCAACTGGTCGCTCTTCGGCGTCATCATCCTGGGCCTGCTGAGGGGCAACCTGGTGGGCTCCACCTTCGACCGGATGCGGGTGGTGGTCCAGCACCTGATGGACTACGCCCACGCCGGGGCCAGCTTCGTCTTCGGATCGCTGTCCGATGGTCCCGGCGGCAAGGTGGGCATGGTCTTCGCCTTCGCCGTGCTGCCCACCATCATCTTCGTGGCCAGCATCTTCGCCGTGCTCTACTACCTGGGCGTCATGCAGTGGGTGGTGGGCGCCGCGGCCCGGGCCATGGGCCGGTTCCTCAAGGTCTCCGGGGCGGAGAGCGTGAACGTGGCCGCCAGCATCCTCATGGGGCAGACCGAGGCGCCCCTGACCATCCGGCCCTTCCTGGCCCGCATGACCCGCAGCGAGCTGATGGTGGTCATGACCGCCGGCATGGCCCACGTCTCGGGCAGCATCATGGTGGCCTACGTGCAGGTGGCCCACGTGGACATCGTCCACCTGCTCACCGCCGTGATCATGACCGCGCCGGGGGCGGTGATGATGGCCAAGATCCTGGAACCCGAGACGGAGATCCCCGAGACCAGCGGCGAGGTCAAGGTGGACATCCCCAACCACGATGCCAACGTCCTCGATGCCGCGGCCCGGGGCGCCTTCGAGGGCGGCCAGCTGGCCTTCAACGTGGCCGTCATGCTCATCGCGTTCATCGCCCTCATCTTCATGATCAATGGCCTGATGCAGGCCATCCATCCGGGCTTCAGCCTGGAGTGGGTGCTGGGCTGGGTCTTCAAGGTCCCCGCCTTCCTCATGGGCGTGCCCTGGTCCGAGGCGGGCCAGGTGGGCGGGCTGCTGGGCAAGCGCATGGTGGTGAACGAGTTCGTGGCCTTCCTGGACCTGGGCCAGATGACCACGCTGTCCGCGAAGGCCAAGCTCATCTCGACCTTCGCCCTCTGCGGGTTCGCCAACTTCAGCAGCATCGCCATCCAGGTGGGCGGCATCGGGGCTCTGGCCCCCGAGCGCCGGGGCGACCTCGCCCGGCTGGGCATCCGGGCCATGCTGGCGGGGACCCTGGCCAACTTCCTGAGCGCCTGCATCGCTGGGATCCTGAGCTGATCGGAAAAAAGAGTCTCAATTGATGGGCCTCCAGATCCGGGCGCGAGGTGCCGATGGATCCGGGTGGAGGTCCCCATGTCCAAGTCCCGCATCGCTGTCCTGGCCCTGTCGGTATTCGCGACGTCGCTGCTCTCCGCTGGAGACTATGAAGCGCTCTTCGGCGCCATGCGGAAGGCTTGGCCTGGCAAGGCCAGCGTCGCGGTGGTGTGCGACGCCAACGCGAGCCGGGCGGCCCTGAATTCCCTCACGGCTGCCGCCAGCGGCATGCGGGTGCTGGTGGTGGATGTGAAGGGGCCCCAGGACATGGGCAAGGCCATCGGGACCCTGAGCGGGCACAAGCCCGATGCCGTCGTCCTCCTGGAAGGGGACCACGTGGCCGGTGATGGCTCCTCCGCCGCCAGCTTCCTCATCCAGCGCATGGCCGCCCAGAAGGTGCCCACGGCGGCCACCACGGAGGCGGGTGCGAAGCAGGGCGCGGCCCTGGCCGTGGGTTCGGGCACGGGCGGCAAGCTGCTCTGCAACGCCAAGGTGGCCGCCGTGGCTGGCGTCCCTGTGCCGGCGGGCGCCACCTCGCTCTGAACCCTTCCGGGCCTCAGTGGATGACGGGTTCCATCTCCTCCGCGCCGTCGTGGGGAGGGAGGATGCCCCGCCAGCCCGCCTTCCAGGCCACGTTGAGGGCCAGGCCCATCAGGATGTAGGTGGCGAAGAACCCCACGAAGAAGCGCTGCTGGAACAGGATCATCAGGGCGAAGAGCAGGACGATGGACAGGCTGGTGAGCATGGCCGCCCGCGGGCTGCCCGCCCGTTTCTTGAAGCTGGGGAAGCGGATCGTGGACACCATCAGCAGTCCGACGAGGAAGAGCACCGCGGCGAAGAGATAGGCGTGGAGGGCCGTGGCCGGTGGGGTCGGGCGCCAGATGATGATGGAGGCCACCACCGCGGCCCCCGCGGGGATGGGCAGGCCCACGAAGTAGCGCGGGTCCACGGAGCCCACCTGGACGTTGAACCGGGCCAGGCGCAGGGCCCCGCAGGCCGTGAACACGAAGCAGGCGGCCCAGCCTGCGGCCCGGATGTGGGAGTCATGGATGCCCATCTGGAAGAAACCGTAGCGGTAGGCCAGGATGGCGGGCGCCATGCCGAAGCTCACCACGTCGGCCAGGCTGTCCAGCTGGACGCCGAACTCCGTGGCGGTGTTGGTGGCCCGGGCCACCCGGCCGTCCAGGCCGTCGAAGACCCCGGCCAGCACCAGCAGGCCTGCCGCCCACAGGAAGAATCGCTCGGGTGTGGCTCCGGCGGCGTTGATGGACATGACCACGCTGGAGAAGCCGCAGAAGACGGAGGCCATGGTGATGCTGGAGGGCAGGACGAACATGGAGCGCCGGACGGCGCGAATGCGGCGGGCTTTGCGTTCTTCGGGGCTGAGGCGGGGTCGCATGGGAAAAGTCTCTCACAGTCCTCCGGAATCCAAGGATGGGCCCTTCCCGGGGTCATGCCCGGAGAAACCCGCCCCGGTATGCTTGCTACCTCTGGAGGGCGCTTGAAGCGGATCGTGGTCATCGGTGGGGGACACGCGGGCATCGAGGCGGCCCACATCGCGGCCCGCATGGGCCTGGACACGACCCTGCTCACCATGAACCTGGACCAGATCGGGCAGATGAGCTGCAACCCCAGCATTGGCGGGGTGGGCAAGGGCCACATGGTTCGGGAGCTGGATGCCCTGGGCGGCGCCATGGGCCGCCTCATCGACGCCACGGGCATCCACTTCCGCATCCTGAACGAGAGCCGGGGCCTGGCTGTACGCGGGCCGCGGGCCCAGGCGGACAAGGTGAAGTACCGCATCGCCGCGCGGCGCCTGCTGGAGGGCACCCCCCACCTGAAGCTGCGGCAGGGCACGGCCGCGGCCCTCCTGTGGGAAGCGGGAACCCGGGGCCTGCGAGGCGTGGAGCTGCTGGACGGCTCGATCCTCCCCTGCGAAGCGGTGGTGGTCACCAGCGGGACCTTCCTGAACGGCCGGGTGCTCATCGGGGAGAAGCGGCTGGAGGCGGGCCGCGCCGGCGAGCCCGCCAGCACCGATCTGGCCGAGCAGCTGAGGGCCCTGGGCCTCCGCAGCCGGCGCCTGAAGACGGGTACCAGCCCCCGCCTGGCCCGGGCCAGCATCGACTTCGCCCGCCTCCAGCCGCAGCCCGGCGACGATCCGCCCCGGCCGTTCAGCTTCTTCAGCAAGGGCATCCCCCAGCCCCAGGTGCCCTGCCACATCGTGCACACCACTCAGGCGACCGAGGCGGCCGTCCGGGAGAACCTGCACCGGTCCAGCCTCTACGGTGGGCACATCGAGGGGGTCGGTCCCCGCTACTGCCCCTCCATCGAGGACAAGTTCGTGAAGTTCCCCGACAAGGGCCATCACCAGATCTTCGTGGAACCCGAGAGCCTGGAGACGGAGGAGATCTACCTCGCCGGCCTGTCCACTTCCATGCCTCCCGATGTGCAGCTCCGCATGGTCCGCAGCCTGCCGGGGTTCGAGTTGGCCGAGATCCTGCGGCCCGGCTACGCCATCGAGTACGACAGCTTCGACCCCCTGCAGCTGGACCGGGACCTGTCCGTCCACGGGCTGGAGGGCGTGTGGTTCGCGGGCCAGATCAATGGCACCACCGGCTACGAGGAGGCCGCCGGCCAGGGGATCCTGGCGGGGATCAACGCCGGACGTTGGTTGCAGGGGCGGGAACCGGTGGTGCTGGGCCGCGACCAGGCTTACCTGGGCGTGATGGTGGACGACCTGGTGACCAAGGGGACCGACGAGCCCTACCGCATGCTCACCGCCCGGGCCGAGCACCGCCTGGGCCTGGCCTGCGACCTGGCGGACGCCCGCCTGCTGGCCGTGGCCCGGGAGGTGGGGGCCCTGGCGCCGGGCGAGCTGGCCCAGGTGGAGGCCAAGCTGGCGCGCCGGGAGCGCCTGCGGACCCAGTGCGACGAAGCCTGGGTCACGCAGACCAGCCCCTTCGCCCCCGTGGCGGCGCGGGCGGATCTGCGGCTGGACGCGGGCCTGAGTCTCTCCGATTTCCTGCGTCGCCAGCAGCTGACCGCGGCCGATGCGGACGACTGCCTCGGCCTGCTGGATGATTGGGCGGTGCCCCAGCCCGGATGGGACCCGGCCCTGGAGCGCGACCTGCTCCTCTTCGAGCTGCGCTACGCGGGCTACCGGGAGCGGGAAGCCCGCCTGCTGGAGGGACAGCGGGCCTGGGACCACGTGCGCATTCCCGCGGACTTCCGGGTGGAGCACTTGCCGGGGCTTTCTACGGAAGTAAAAGAAAAACTAAGGTTGCATCGGCCGGAAACCCTGGGCCAGGCCAGCCGCATTCCGGGCATTACCCCGGCGGCGGTGACCCTCCTGCACCTCGTGATCGATCGATCCAAAGCCATATAACCAAATTGTGATTCCGGTCCTTGACCTTTCATGTAACTGGAAACTTAATCTGGAGGCCTCGACCCGGGAGGTCCGCACATGGCTGCCGCCGAAGTCTCCACCCTCCGTCCCATCAAGCTCCTCAAGATCGGCCAGCTGGCCAAGCTGACGGGCATCTCCGCGCGCAACCTGCGCTTCTACGCGGACACCGGCGTGTTCGGGGACCTGCCGCGCTCGCCCAAGGGCTACCGCCTCTTCCCCCCGGAGGCCATGCACTGGGTTCGCATGCTGCGGGCCGCCCAGGCCGCCGGGTTCACCCTCGAGGAGGTGGAGCACCTCCTGCGGGCCCTGCGGCAGGATACGGTGCCCTGCCAGCACGTCCGGCAGGCCCTGGGCGAGAAGCTCTCGGCCCTGGAGGCCAAGCTCAGCGAGATCCAGCTGCTCGTGGAGGTGCTGCGTATCACCCTGAACACGCCGGACGGCGCCAACAGCGAGCTGGGCTGCAACCTGATGGAAATCCTGCTGGCCCAGGCGGAGCGCCTGCCGGCCCTTGCCCGCGCCTGAACCTGGAGGAACGCCATGAGCACCGAGACCTACACCGTGAAGGGCATGACCTGCGGCGGCTGCGTGCGCCACGTCGAGAAGGCCCTCAAGGCCACGCCTGGCGTCAGGGCCGTCACGGTGGATCTGGCGAGCGCCAGCGCGACCGTGGAAGGTGACGCCAGCTTCGAGACCCTGGTTGCCCAGGTGGCCGAGGCCGGCTACGAGATGAGCCGGAAGGCCTGATCGGCCTCAGGGACCCGGGAGGTCCCCCGGAGGGAACGTGAGCACAGAGACTTACGCTGTTGGCGGCATGACCTGCGCCAGCTGTGTTCGGCACGTGGAGAAGGCGCTGCGGTCGACCCCTGGTGTCTCCTCCGTGGTGGTGAACCTGGCCACGAACCAGGCCACCGTGGTGGGGGAGGCCACCTTCGAGGCCCTGGCCGAGCAGGTGGCAGACGCCGGCTACCAGTTGGACCGCCCCACCCGCGATGAGGTCGCCCCTGGGCCGGAGGAGGACCTGGGTCCAGCCCGCCGCCGAATGCTGGCGGCGCTGGCCCTCACGGCACCCCTGCTCCTGGGCATGGTTCCCGGGCTCGGAGTGCACCTGCCCGGAGGGCTGCAGGCCCTGCTGTCCGCGCCCGTGGTGTTCTGGGCGGGCGGAGGGTTCTTCCGGCGCGCGGCCCGCCAGGCCCGCCACGGCCAGGCCTCCATGGACACCCTCATCGCCCTCGGTTCAGGGGTGGCCTGGGCGTTTGCCGTGGCCGAATGGCTGCGGGGGGTCCATCACCTGAGCTTCGAGACGGCGGCGGCCCTGGTGGCCTTCCTCCTCACGGGCAAGTACCTGGAGGCCCGAGCGAAGTCCAGGGCCACGGACGCCCTCAAGGAGCTGCTCTCCCTGGCGCCGCCCACGGCACTCCGGCTGGGGCCGGATGGCACGGCCAGCGAGGTGCCGGTGAGCGCCCTGCACAAAGGGGACCGTGTGCGCATCCTCCCCGGCCATGCCGTTCCCGCGGACGGCCGGGTGGTCGCAGGCCAGGCCGAGGTGGACGAATCCATGCTCACGGGCGAGCCCCTGCCTGTCCCCAGGGGCGTCGGGGAGACGCTGGTGGCGGGCACCCTCGTCCACGGGGCGGCCCTCGAGATGGAGGTCCTCGCGGTGGGGGCGGAGACCCAGCTGGCGCGGATGGCCCAGCTGGTGGCCCAGGCCCAGGGATCGAAGGCCCCGGCCCAGGATCTGGCGGACCGCATCAGCGCCGTCTTCGTACCGGGCATCCTGTTCCTCGCCCTGCTCACCCTGATGGGCTGGTGGTGGACTCAGGGCAGCCTGGGCCTCGCCTGGCGCCCCGCTGTCACGCTGCTGGTCATCGCCTGCCCCTGCGCCCTGGGCCTGGCCACCCCCGTGGCCGTGATGGTGGGCCTCGGCGCTGCGGCCCGGCGGGGAGTGCTGGTGCGGGACGCCGCGGCCCTGGAGGCGCTGGGCAAGGCCACGGACCTGGCCTTCGACAAGACGGGAACCCTCACGGAGGGCCGGCCCCGCCTCCGAAGCGTACTGGTGCTGGGGGCGATGGACGAGGCGGATCTGCTGCGCATCGCGGCCAGCCTGGAGCGGGATTCGGAGCACCCGATCGCTCGGGGTCTGGTAGCGGCCCACGCGGGCCCGCTCCTGCCCGTGGAGGGCTTCCGGGCCCATCCCGGAGGCGGCATCAGCGGCGCGGTGGCGGGTACGGCCTACCGTCTGGGCAGTGCGGCGTTCCTGGGGGCGGACTTCCCGGGGGAGGACGCTGATGGGACCTCCGTAGGGCTGGCGGGTCCTTCCGGGCTGCTGGGGGTGTTCGTGCTGGGGGACCGGCTCCGACCCGAGGCCTCGGCCGTCGTGGCGAGGCTGCGCGACCAGGGGCTCCGCCTGCACCTCTTCACGGGCGACCGGGAGGCGCCAGGGCGCGCCATGGCCCAGGCTGCGGGTATCGGTTCGGTGGCGGCGGGCCTCCGGCCAGAGGAGAAACTCGGGCAGATCAAGGCCCTCCAGGCCTCGGGCGCTGTGGTGGGCTTCGTGGGCGACGGCGTGAATGATGCGCCCGCTCTGGCCCAGGCGGACTGCGGGATCGCCATGGGCTCGGGTGCGGGTCAGCAGGGCACCGGCGCCGCCATGGCCGCAGCGCCCCTGGTGCTGCTGCGGGCGGGATTGGAGCCAGTGCTGGACGCACGGCGCCTGGCTGACCGGACGGCCCGGATCATTCGACAGAATCTGGCCTGGGCCTTCGGCTACAACCTCGTGCTCGTGCCTCTGGCGGCCTTCGGCCAGCTGGAGCGGTTCGGAGGCCCGATGCTGGCCGGGCTCGCGATGGGGTTGAGCTCGCTCACGGTGGTGCTCAACGCGCTGCGGCTGCGGCGCTAGCTACAGGCTGGCCGCCAGCTCCTTCAGGTAGGCCATGAAGGCCTCGCGGAGATCCTCGCGCTTGAGGGCGAACTCGACGTTGGCCTTCAGGTACTCGAGCTTGTCCCCGGTGTCGTAGCGCTTGGCCGGAATGGGGGCCGCCACCAGCTGGCCCTCCTCGGCCAGACGCGCGAGGGCGTCCGTGAGCTGGTACTCGCCGCCGACGCCGGGCTCGAGCCGCGCGAGGTGTTCGAACACCCGTGGGGTGAGGACGTACCTGCCCACCACCGCCCAGCGGCTGGGGGCCCGGTCCGGTGTGGGCTTTTCGACAATGGCTGTCACATTCCATGCGGTCGGATGATCCGCCGGGGCGTTCACGATCCCGTATCGGGAGAGATGCGCCTCGGGAACCTCCTGGACACCCACCACGGATTTGCCGGTGGCGTGGAACGCGGCGATCAGCGATTCGAGCGCGGAATCCCGTTCGTCGAAGACGTCGTCACCAAGCAGGAGCGCGAAGGGCTCCTCTCCAATGGCGTGCCGGGCGCAAAGCACGGCGTGACCCAGTCCCAGGGGCTCCCCTTGGCGGACGTAGGCGAACTGGGCCAGGTGTGTGATGCCCTGGATCTGGTCGAGGTCGCTCTGCTTTCCGCGGCGGCGGAGCGTGTCCTCCAGCTCGTAGGCCACATCAAAGTGGTTCTCGATGGCCTGCTTCCCCCGGCCCGTGACCAGCACCAGATGCTCGACCCCCGCGCGGATGGCCTCTTCCACCACGTGCTGGATGACCGGCTTGTCCACCAGGGGCAGCATCTCCTTCGGCTGGGCCTTGGTCGCGGGGAGGAACCGCGTGCCCAGCCCGGCGACGGGAATGACGGCCTTGCGGATGCGGGTCATGGTGCCTCCCTGCAGGGGTGGGATGTCCTCCCATGATGACCCAGCGGCCTGGTGACGGGGGTGGTTCTGCGCGATGAGGCCATGCGAAACGCAGGTACAGCCTGGGTTACCAAACGGGAATCGTGAAGATGCAGCCCCGGCGGGCCCTTCCGAAAATTTCCGCTTGCACCGGGAGGCCGCTGTGGTAGTCTAAACGTCCTGCGCAGTTGAGGCTGCGGGGAGCCGGGGAGACCCGGGGGCGTCTTTGAAAACCGGATAGGGAGATAGGAAGCCTTTGAGGGTTCCGCGTGTCGTCTGAGGACGATGTGCGGGATCAGAGATAACGACCAGAACATT
>DASVZU010000156.1:0-10583 GCA_036391515.1 Holophagaceae bacterium | reverse complement strand
GAGGCCGCCGGCCTCCTGGACACCGTGGACGGCGCCGCCGAGCTGCTGCCGGGCCTCTCCGTGCGCCCCGCCCCCGGCCACATCGCGGGCCTCCAGAACGTGGTGGTGGAGGGCGGCGGCCGGCGCCTGGTGTACCTGGCCGACCTCATCCCCACCGCCCGCCACATCCAGCCTGCCTGGGTGATGGGCTACGACCTGGACGTGGTCACCTGCGTGGACGAGCGCCAGAAGGTGCTCGACGAGGTGGCCGGCACAGATACGGTCTGCGTCTTCGAGCACGATCCCGACATCCCGGCCGGCACCGTGAGCCGGGATCCGAAGGGGAGGTACCTGGTCACGCCGGTGCAGGTCTAGAACCGGCGCGTGACCGTCAGGCCCACGCCGGTGACGCCACCCACCAGTTCCAGGCCCCAGTTGTCGCCGAGTCGCACGTCCACCATCCCGACCAGGCCGAAGCGGTCATCCGTGAGGGGCCCTGGGGCGGGCGGCACTCCCACGGGAAACGCATTCGCACCGGGGTTGTAGTCGTAGGTGTAGGTGTCCTGGGCGAACCCCACCCCCGCGCCGAGGACCCAGCGATCGTCCAGGCGGGTGGCGAGGCCCAGGTGCAGCTCGCTCCGGCCATCGTCATGCCGGATCCAGCGGGGCGCTCCGTCGCCCGGCTGGATGAGGTTGGTGGATCCCCTCCCGGGGACCATGCCGAACCCCGTGAACCATCCCAGGGTGGAGCCGGTCTGCATGACGGTGAGCATGGGCCCCTGGCTCCCGTAGCCCAGGCCCAGCGAGGCCGCATCGCGCCGCAGGTCCGGTGGTGCCTGGGCTGCCAGCGGCAGGCATGAGACGAGGAGAAGGATGCCGAGGAGGATTCGCATGGGATCTCCAGGGAAAAGTCAGTGGGTGGAAGGCGAAGGTTCAGTCAGCCGCCGCGCGAGTTCATCCAGGAAGGGCTGGACAGCCCTGGCATCCAGCGCGGGCTGGGCCCTCGTCACCGTGGCCGAGGCGGCGTCCTTCCCCCCAAGGCTGACCACGCTCCAGTGGCCCGTGGGCAGCACGAGCAGCCGCGTGCTCTCCTGGCCATCTGTCTGGAACAGCAGGGTGGCCTCCATGGTCAGCGCGGGTCGGGCCGACCGGGTCTCGTCGTACCAGGTGCGCGAGAGGTTCACGAGGCCCAGGTCCGCGTTGGCGCTTCGCACCTGGTAGCCCATGTCCAGCAGGACCTCGACGACCTTCGGGAAGACCTGCCCCCTGGGAAGGGCCAGTGTGCGGGCCAGGGGCGAGCCCGCTGAGGGTTGGCCCACGGATCCGGAGGTGGTGGGCAGGGAGAAGTCGGGAGGCGTGCAGCCCAGGGCCAGGGCGAGCCCCAGGGACCCGAAGCCAACTTGGGACAGACGGGGCATGGGTTCTCCTATTCAAGGACGGCGGGCATCGGTCCCCCGGGAGATCCCGGGAGGGCGGCAGAGTGGCGATACCCGGCGGAAGCGTCATTCATGCCAGCCGGCGGGGTCTCACCTCGCCTGCGTGACTGCGCCTCTTGCCGCGGTTTCCCGGCGAGGGCCCCGCGCCTTCGGGGGTGCAGCAGGTCGCCACAATGTTGAAATACGCGACACCTCGCTCCCGCATGCAGGTAGGTTCAGCCGTCCGCCGCGCTATCCTGGATCCGTTCCCCGGAGGTGCCCGTGGCGTTCACGCCAGGTTCCAGGCGCGGCGCGATGGCCGACATCAACATGACGCCGCTCATCGACGTGATGCTGGTGCTGCTCATCATCTTCATGATCGCGGCGCCCATGCTCACCACGGGCGTGGACGTGAAGCTGCCCGAGAGCCGCACGGGACGGAACCTGGAGAGCCAGGCGCTGACGGTGACCGTGACCTTCGATGGAAGGCTGCAGTTCGAGAAGGCCTTCATGCCCCTTCCGGTGCTGGCGAACCAGCTGAAGCAGGCGGCCCAGACCGGCGGCAAGCGGCCGGTGCTGGTGCGGGCGGACCACAACGTGCCCTACGGCCGGGTCATCCAGGTGGTGGACGCCATCCGGGACGCCGGCTTCACCCAGGTGGGCTTCGTCACGGCGGCGGCGCCGAACGTGCCCCTCCAGCCCACCGCCCTGGCCGCCAACACCGGGGCGATGCAGCCGTGAGCCAGGATCTCCAGGGTTACCTGCGCAGCCGCGCGCGCCTGGGCGAGATGACCTGGAGCACGGGGCTCGGCCTGAGCCTGGCCCTGCACCTGGCCCTGGGGGCCTTCTTCCTCTGGCCCCACGGCCGGGGCGATCAGGCGGAGGAGGTCAAGGTCACCTGGGTGAACCTGCCCCCGGCCATGGCCACGCCCTCCGGAGGATCCGACGCCATGGCGGAAGGGAAGAACGGCGAGCGCCTGCGCCGGGTGGAGGAGGTGGCTCCGCAACGGGACACCACGCCCACATCCACGGCGCCCAATCCGTTTGCCGAGAAGACCACGAAGGCGGCGCCCCGGGGGAACAACCCCGATGCCGCCAGTCAGGGTGCGGGCACCACGGCGGCCAAGGGAAAGTCCCCTGCCGCCAACCCCGTCACCGGCGCCGCGGGCCAGGGCAACGGCGCCGGCATCGGCGCCGGCAGCGGCATCCCGGGCCTGAACCCCTCCGCGGGGGTGCAGGGCGGCACCGGCCTCGTGGGGGGCGTGGACGGCGACTTCCCCTTCGTGTGGTACCTGCAGCAGGTGCAGACCCGCATCACCGGCAACTGGAGCCGGGTCACCAGCCAGCAGGGCCGCGTCCAGATCTACTTCCGCATCGCCCGGGACGGCAGCCTCGACCGCGTGCGCGTGGAGATCCCCAGCGGCAACCCCGCCCTCGACGAGAGTGCCCGCATGGCAGTCCTCCGGTCCGCCCCCCTCTCCCACCTGCCGGAGGGCTACGACGGCCAGTACCTCGGCGTGCGGTTCTGGTTCACCTACCTGGGGAACTGAACCGGGAAGATCCCCCAGGGCGGGGGTTCAGGGAACCCGGCCGCCCCCGGGGTCGGGGTCGATGGTGAGCCGAACCAGGGGTTGGGGCGAATGCCGGGGGAATTCCAGGGTGTAGGTTCCCGCCGGGAAGGCCAGGCGGGTCCCCTTCGGCCCGTTCATCTCCCAGTCACCCACGACCTTGAACGACACGGAAACCCTGCTCTTCCTCGTATCGTCCGGATCGAAGACGAAGGTCCTGCTCGGATAGAGCGGTCCGGGCCTCAACAGGATCCTCCTCCGGGTTGCAGGCTTGGTCATGACCATGGATCCACCTCCCTTTCATGCGGGGCGTCCTGGATGAGGGGATCCCACCATCGGTTCGCCGCGCCGGCCCGTCAAGATCGCCGGCTCCAGGCGGAACGCAGCGCCTGCAGTTCGGCCTGGTGCTCGGGATCCTTGTCCCGGGGCGCGGCGAGGGCCGCAGCCAGGGATGCCTGGGCTTCCCGGTGCTGCCCGCGCTGGTGCTGCAGCCAGGCCCGGGCCCGCCAGACCTGGGGCGAGTCCCCGGTGGCGAGGCGCGAAGCCTCCACGATCAGCCGCTCGGCCTCCGCGGGCTCCCCCTGGCGGGCCTTGCACTCCGCCAGGGCCGCCAGGGCCTCCGCCTGGTTGGCCGGAGTGCCCCCCTTCCTCAGGGGTTCGAGGGCCTCCAGCAGCCGGATGGTGGCCTGGGTCAGTCGCCCCTGGGCCCGCAGGAGATCCCCGAGTCGGTAGAGCGCCCGCCCCTGGATCTGGACGACGTTCAGCTGCCGGCTCCCGGCCAGGGCCGCCTCGAAGCGGGCCTGCGCCTGGTCGAACCGCTTCTGGATGAACGCGGCGATGCCCAGGTTGAGCTGCACCCGGCACTCGCCCAGCCGGTCGGCATGCAGCCTCCGCACCCGGAGCACTTCCAGCCAGGCGCGTTCCGCGGCCTCCACCGCCCCCTCCTCGAAATCGAGGATGGCCAGGTTGTTCCGGGTCGTGGCGATGAGCTGCCAGTCCTCGAGGATGTCCGCGTTGGCGATGGACGCCTCGTACAGGCGGCGGGCCTCCACGGCCCGGCCCTGGTACTTGGACAGGTTCGCGAGGTTCACCAGGATGCTCCCGCGCAGCCAGCGGGTCCCCCACTGCGTGGCCAGGTCGAGGGCGGGATCGAGCATGCTCCTCGCGGCAGTCCAGTTCTCCCGGTCGATCCAATGGACCCCAAGTTCGTTCATCACCCGGGCCTGGAGGTCCTTGTCGCCCTCCTCCCGGGCCAGAGCGAGCGCCTCCAGGAAGAGGGCCTCCTCGTTCGGCCGGGCCTCGGCCCTTGCCCGGAAGGCCATCTCGATCACGGCCCTCGCTTCGGAATACCGGTCCCCCGCCTGGTGAGCGGCAGACCGGGCCCACTGGAGGGCGGACTGGACCCTGGGATCACCGCTCCGGTTCAGGGCGGAGGCATAGCTGACCACGACAGGGGGGAACCGTGGCGCCTCCAGGGCCGCCTTCTCCAGGAGCGGAAGGGCCTGAGGCGTGTCTCCCTGGACGAAGCGTTCGATCCCCTGGCCGTAGGCCTCGAGCACCTCCGTCGAGGGAACCGGCGGCAGGTTCCGGGGAGGCCCCAGGGGCGACAGGGCCCGGCCGAGATCCCGCAGCACGGCTGGCACGGCCACGCCGGGCTCGAAGACCGAGGTGCGGGAAACGACCTCCCGGCTCACCCTGGACCGGCCTCCGGAATCCACCAGCCGCACCCGCAAGCGCATCCGGTCCGAGCCGGGGTCCGGTTCCACTTCCCCCAGCAGCACGAGATCGGCCGCCGTCCGGGCCACGACCCGGTGGATGAAATCCCGTTCCGCCGCCTGCTCCCGCGCCAGCAGGCGCGGGCGAGCCTCGGCCGCGCCGCTCCGGCTGTAGAAATCCTGGACCACCTCCACCTGCGGAAACGACCGGAGGAGATACTCCAGGAGATCCGTGGTGGTGGTGCCGACCGAGGTTTCGAGATCGGGGGATCCGGTGCGGTTCTGGATGGGCACCACCACCAGCTTGGCCTGGTGGGCCCGGGAGAACTCCGGAACCGCCCCCCGGCTGTAGGCCCAGAGTCCCAGGGAGACCAGGATGAGGGTGGCTGCGGCCGCCCCGGCGGCCCACCAGGCCGGGGAGGGGGGCGCCTGCAGGCGATCCAGGGCCTCCACCACCTCCGGGGCGGTGGGACGGGAGGCCGGGTCCCCCGCGAGCAGGCGGTCGATCAGGTGCCAGAGGGCATGGGGTCCCTGGGGGTGGGCGCTGGACCCGGGTCGCCGCCGGAGGGGGGCTCCGGGCGGGGAGCCGGCCTCCCGGCCCCCTCCCACCCGCCGGTCGCCCGTGATGAGCAAGGAGGCGACGACCCCGAGCGCGAACATGTCGGAGGCCGCGGTGGCGGGTTCGCCCTCCAGCAGTTCGGGCGCCAGGAATCCGCGGGTGCCCATCACCAACCCGGACTGGGTCAGGGACTGGCCAAGGGGCGCGTCGAGGGGGGAGTCCGCGTGCGTCCGGGTGTCCCCGTCGGTCCCGGACCCTGGGCCGCTGCCGGTTTCCCCATCCGAGAGGCCATTCTCCACAGACTTGGCGAGGCCGAAGTCGAGGATCTTGGCCGCCCCCTCTCTCGTCACGACGATGTTCGAGGGCTTCAGGTCCCGGTGGATGACGCCCTTCGCGTGGGCCGCGGCAAGTGCGTGCGCGACCTCCCGCAGCAGCCGCATCGCCGTCGTGAGCGGCATGGCCCCCCGCCTGAGGACCGATGCGAGCGAGGCGCCATCCACCCACTCCATGGCCATCACCAGCGTCCCGTGGTGGTCCAGCCAGTCGTACACGTGGCAGATACCCGGGTGATCGAGCTTGGCCAGGATCTGGGCCTCCCGCTGGAAGCGCGCCAGGGACTCCTCCTGGCCGACCAGGTCGGCCCGGATGATCTTCAAGGCGACCCGGCGTTCCAGGGTGGCGTCCCAGGCCCGGAACACCTGCCCCATCCCCCCCTCGCCCACGCAGGCCTCCACCTGGTAGCGGCCGACCCGATCACCGACCTGGAGGGGACTGGGGGTCTGGAGGGGCATGGAACGCGCTGGCGGACACCCCGGCCTGCCCTTCCCCGGCCGGCCGGTGCGCCCTTCCTTTCCGGGTTATCGAGCGCCCGAGGCATTCTACCCTTCGTGTCCAAGGGGGCGGGAACGGTACACTCGCCCCATGCTCCCCGCCCTTCTCCTTCCCGCGGTACTCGGCCTGGCCCAGGCGCCTGGGTCCGCCACCCTCACGGCGGAGCCCCGGGAGGTCCGCCCGGGCGAATCCGTGCTGCTCTCCTGGGATTGCCCGAAGGCCTCCCAGGTGCGGCTGGAGCCGGGCGGCATGGTGCTGCCGGGCCACGGGCAGGTGACGCTGCGTCCCTCCTACACAACCACCTACCGGATCTTCGATACGCGCCCCGACGGGCGGGAACTGGGCAGCACGGAGATCCGCGTCGTCCCCAACCTGCCCCTGGGCGAGCCCGCCCGAGTGTGCAGCTTCGATGCCAGCGCCAAGGCTGTGCTGCCCGGACAACCCGTGGTGCTCAAGTGGGAGTGCGCGGGCAGCGCGAAGATCCACATGGAGCCCGGCGGCATGGAGCTGGACGGCAAGAGCGAGGTGACCGTCACGCCCCTGGAGACCACCCGGTACACCATCTCCGTCAACAACGCCGCGGGCGGCCAGACCCGCACCCTGGAGGTGGCGGTGCTCGGCCATAGCAAGGGCGCACCCGCCCCGGCCATGGTGTGCAGCTTCGACGCCAGTGCCAAGGTGGTGAAGCCCGGCGAGCAGGTGATCCTCCGCTGGGTCTGCCAGGGGAACGCGAAGGTGCGGCTGGATCCCGGCGGGCTGGAGCTGGACGGCCTCTCCAGCATCGGCGTGATCCCCGAGAAGACCACGGTGTACACCCTCAGCGTGAACAACCTGGTGGGGGGCGTGTCGCACAGCGTGGAGGTCCAGGTGGAGGAGCCGCGCCGCGTGCTGACGGAGAAGGATCTGGTGGATCCCGAGGCGGCTGCGAAGCCCCTGGCCATGGAGGATCTGCCCGAGGCCCTGCGCCAGGGTGCCGAGCGGAGGGCCGCCGCCCCGGCCGGCGCCTGGACCCTGCGCATGGTCGTGTCCGGCTACGCCGCCGGCCTGAAGCAGGTGGCCCGGGCGGCGGGCTCGAAGGCGCCGGAGATCATGGTGCTGCCCTACGTCCGCCGCGACGGCTTCCATTGGTGGCAGGCCTGCTACGGCGCCTTCCCCACCCGGGCCCAGGCGCTGCAGGCCTGGAAGGCGGCCCCGGAAGAGCTGCGAAGATCCTTCAAGGACGCCTTCCCCCTCCGCCTCCAGCGGCTGCCGGGGACGGAGGCGGCCGGAGCCCGAACCCGCCGCTGAGGAGTGACTTCAGCGCCTGGCGCCGTCCTTTCGGGGATCCGCCTTCGGCACGGCCTGGGCGGGCTTGGCCTGCCGCGGGTCGTCCGGCTTGGGTCCGATGGCCTGGGCCCCGATCTTCCCGGCGGGTTTCGCCTGCCTCGGATCGTCCGGCTTGGGCCCGATGGCCTGGGCGCCGCTCTTCCCGGCGGGCTTCGCCTGCCTCGGATCATCCGGCTTGGGGCCGATGGCCTGCGGGCCGGGCTGGACGCCTGGCCTGGCGGCTGGCTTGGCCTGGACCGCGGCGAGGGGAAGGGCGAGCAGGGCCGCCAGGGGCAGCAGGGGGCTTCGCATGGGACCTCCGAAGGACGGTTGGGGCCCAACCTACCCCGAGGTCCCGGAATCCTGAAGGGATTTCTCGGGGAGCCGGGCCAGCAGGTGCTCCGCCACCCGACCCGCGGCGCCGGGCTCGCCCAGGTGTCCCCGCACCTCCCCCAGACCCGCCCGGATGGCCGGGGCCTCGGCGGGGTCCAACAGCCGGGCCAGCTCCCGGGCCAGGCGATCCACATTCACCTCGCCCTGGAGCAGCTCGGGCGCCACCTCGCGCCGCGCCACCACGTTCGCCAGGCCGATGTGGGGCAGCTTCACCACGCGCTTCGCCATCTGGTAGGTGAGCGGGTTCAGCTTGTAGAGGATGGCGAAGGGTGTGCCCAGGAGGGCCGTCTCCAGGGTGGCCGTGCCCGAGGCCACCAGGGCCGCATCGGCGTGGGCCCGGGCGGCATAGGTGAGGCCCTCCAGCAGCATCACCGGCGCCGGACCCAGGTGGGCCTTCACGAAGGCGGGATCCAGGGTGGAGGCCACAGGCAGCACCCACTGGACCGTCGGCCGCTCGTGGGCCCAGCGCCGCGCCAGCTCCGCCATGGGGGGCAGCAGGGAGGCCACTTCGCCCTTCCGGCTGCCCGGCAGGAGGGCCACCACGGGCCAGGCCGGATCCAGCCCCGTCCGGGCGAAGAAGGCGGCGCGGTCGCACTCCGGCTTCACCACCTCCACCAGGGGATGGCCCACGAAGCGCGCATCCACCGGATAGCCCTCGAACAGGGCCGGCTCGAAATCGAAGAGGCAGTAGAGGGTGTCCAGCGTGCGCCCCAGATCGGGGATGCGGCCCTTCTTCCAGGCCCACACCTGGGGGCACACGTACTGGTGGAGGCCAACCTCCGGCATCCGCTTCCGCAGGGCCTTCGCCAGGCGGAGGTTGAAGCCAGGGTAGTCGATGAGGAGGGCGCCCGTGATGGCCTCCTCCGTCGCCGCGGCGAGGATGCCCTTGAAGAGCCGGTTCAGGGACGGAAGGTGCTTGATCACCTCCACGAAGCCCACCACGGCCAGGTCCTTCACGTCCGCCAGCTTGCGGTCGAGGAAGGGGCTCATGCGGGAACCGCCCACGCCGATGATGCGCAGATCCGGCCGGCGGGCCTTCAGCTCCCGCAGCAGCTCCGCGCCATGCAGGTCGCCGGAGTCCTCGCCGGCGACGACCAGGAGGGTGCCGCTCATGGCTGGTCCCAGTGCTTCCCCAGCACCACGTCCGGATCTGGCACCACGGGTCGGCCCAGGGCGGTGGCCGGGAGCTCGGCCGGGAAGAGTACGGGCGGGTGGGCCGCCGCCAGGGCTGCGGCCTGGTCGCGGAACAGGGAGAGATCCGTGGCAGGCAGGGCCATGTCCCAACGGTAGCCCAGCCGCTGCAGGGGGCGCAGGTCGGCTCCGGGCTCACAGACCCCGGTCCAGAGCCGGTCCGCCAGGGCCTCCAGGTCCTCGCAGCCCGCGTGCCAGCAGAAGCCCACGGCTTCGCCCCGGGCCTGGCGCAGGAGATCCAGCACCGGCACGGTGGCGCCGGCTTCCAGCCGCAGGGCCAGCTTCACCGACCGGCCCGCGGTGGCCTCCAGGAGGGCCTCCAGGTCGCCCAGGAACCGGAAGCCCGCCTCGCGGTTCGCCGGCCGGGCCACGGGTACCACCAGGAAATCGGGGCCGAGGCTTCGCCGCTGGAGCACGGTGAGGGCCTCGATCACGGGCGCCTCCCCCGCGAGGTGCACCGCATGGATGGGCAACCCGCGGAAGGCCTCTGCCTCCCAGCGGGGATCGGGCTCCCCCTCCCAGCGCAGGGCCACAGGCCCCAGGCCGAGCCAGGGCGCGGGATCGAGGGCAGAAGAGAGCAGAGGAACGAACCGCATGAGTAGATCCTAGCAACGCCCGGGAAACGGCCCCGAACATTCCCCCCGGCTGGAGACGGCCTATCATGGGACACGGGAGGCATCATGGGCCGGATTTTCACCCTCGAGGAAGCCCAGGCGCTCATGCCGCAGGTGAAGGCCATGACCGAACCGGTGTACAGCCTGGCCTCCAGCCTCGCCGAGGAGCTGCGCGAAGCCGAGGACCGGCAGGACGAGGCCCGGACCGAGGCCCTGAGGGAGCGCCTCCAGACCCTCGTCCAGAGCTGGCAGCACGCCATGCAGGATCTGGAGGCCGAGGTGAAGGGCCTCTGGCTGGTGGACTTCGACTCCGGCGACGGCTACTGGTGCTGGGCCTACCCCGAGGAGACCCTGGGCCACTGGCACAGCTACGAGGGCGGCTTCCGCACCCGGGTGCCCGCGGACCAGCGGCCCGGTGTGCAGGCCTGATCGCTTGACCAGGGTCCCCCCGAAGCGCCCGGGCAGGCGCATCGCCCCCGCGGCCTCGCCCCGGGATTTCCGCGCCGCGGTGCTCGCGGTGGTGGCCCGGATTCCCGAGGGATGCCTGGCCTCGTACGGGCAGGTGGCCCTGCTGGCGGGATTCCCCCAGCGCCCGCGGCAGGTGGGCATGGTGCTTTCCGGCCTGCCCGAGGGGACGGATCTGCCCTGGCACCGTGTCGTGAATACCCGGGGCTACGTGCCCAGCCGGGGCCGCTGGTGGGGCGCCATGGAGCAGATCGGCCGCCTGCGGGAGGAGGGCATCGCCGTGGACGACCAGGGCAACCTGGATCTCGAGGCCCACCGCTGGGATGGCGAGGACTGACGCGGCTTCCGGGTTACACTGGAGGCGCGGAGGGCCCATGAAGGTGCGCGTGTCGGTGCAGTTGAAGCCGGGGATCCTGGATCCCCAGGGCAAGGCGGTGGAGCAGGGCCTCCACGGCTTCGGGTTCGCGGTGGACCACGTCCGCATCGGCCGGCTCATCGAGATGGACGTCCCCGGCTCGGACGCCGCGGAGGTAAAAGCCAGGGCCCAG
>DASVZU010000155.1:0-4397 GCA_036391515.1 Holophagaceae bacterium | reverse complement strand
TAGTTGTCCGGGTCGCCACCGAAGGCCGCCACCTGCAGCTCCGGCGCGGCCACGAGGCGCACGTCGTCGAACTTCCGGTAGCGGTAGAGCCAGTACTCGCCGCCCTGGTAGAGGGTCACGGGCTCGCACACGAGGCCGGTGCGGGCCTCCTCCGCCTTGCGGAGCTCGGCCAGGGCGTTGCGCCGGGCCACCAGCGCCTCCGCGTCCGTCAGGCCCGCCTTCACCGCCGCCTCCACCCGCGCGGTCACGTCCTCGCTGGAGACCAGCTCCATCAGCTCCAGGCCCGGGGCCTTCAGCTCGTGGGCCCGGTCGGCCGCGGCGAAGCCGTCCTTCACGTAGTCGGCCTTGGCGCTGGAGAGCTGGGCGATGACGCCCCGGCCCACGTGGTGGTTGGTGATGACGAGGCCATCGGCGCTGACGAAGGCGCCGGTCCCGCCCGGGAAGCGCACCGTGGCCAGCTGCAGCCGGTGGAGCCAGGCGGCGTCGGGCGCGAAGCCGTACCTGGCCTGGATCTGCTTCACGGGCACGTTGTCGAAGGTCCACATGCCCTCGTCGGCGCGGAGGGCCGGCAGGGCGGTGGCGAGCAGGAGGGCGAGGGCGGTGAGGCGCATGGGGACTCCGGAAAAGGGGCCCCGGGAAGGGGCCCCTCGGTTCGTTCGTTCGGCGGGCGCTACTTGCCCGTCAGCTCGTCGGCCAGGGCGCCGGCGCCATACACCTTGCGCAGGGCCTCGGTGATGGCCAGGGCATCCACGGAGACGCCGCGGTTCACCTTCTCGTCGTAGAAGTAGTTGCCGGGCAGGCTCTCGATGTTGCCGTCGAAGATGAGGCCCACCAGGTCGCCCGCCTTGTCCACCACGGGCGAGCCCGAGTTGCCGCCGATGATGTCCACGGCGTGGACGAAGTCGAAGGGCGTGGAGAGGTCCAGGTCCTTGCGGTGGTCGATCCAGCGCTGGGGCAGTTCCCAGGCGCCGTCGTGGGCCTTCGCGGCGTTGCCGCCCCAGCCGTCGTAACGGTCGAAGAGCCCGCCGAAGGTGGTGAAGGGCTGGATGAGGGTGCCGTTGCCGGGGTAGCCCTCCACGGGCCCGTAGGTGAGGCGCAGGGTGAAGGTGGCGTCCGGGTAGGTGGACTTGCCGTAGACGGCGAAGCGGGCCTTGGCGATGCGGCTGGCCTGCTCGGTGATCACGGAGGTCACCTGGTCGTCCATCTGCTTGCGGAGCTTCCGGGCGATGGGATCGAGCTTCTTCGCCAGGAGGATCATGGGATCCGTGCTGGCGGCGACGGCCTTCTCGCCGCCCTCTAGCAGGGCCTTCCGGGCCGCGGGATCGCCCAGCTTGGAGCCCTCCACGGCGGCCTTGGCCACGGCCTCGGGGGACTGGCCGCCCAGCATGGCCTTCACGTAGGGATGCTGGGGGCCCAGCGCCTTCTGGGCCTCGGCGAGACCCTGGGCGAACATGAAGGCCTCCTGCTCCGGGTAGTAGGGCGCCGGCACCACCAGGCGCATCTTCGTGACCTTCAGGTTGGCGTCGCTGAATTCGGGCAGCCGCTTCTCGCTGGGCTTGCCCTCCTCCGTGGTCAGGCGCACCAGGGTGAGGGCGTAGCCCAGCAGGGTGGAGTGGGCGGTGCTGACGTACATCGCCTCCCGGACCAGGGGCTTCTCGACGGCCAGCACCTTCTCGATGCGGCCCCAGCTCGCCCCGGCCTCGGCGGCCAGCTTGGGATCCTTCGCCACCTTGGCGCGCAGGTCCTTCTCGGCGGCGGCGATGCGGGCCATGGCGGCCTTGTCCTCCAGGCCGGACTTGTAGCCCCGGATGGCTTTGAGGCTGTTCTCGATGCCGAAGATCTGGGTGTTCACCTGGCGGGCCGCCTCGGGGGAACGCCCGGCGTAGGCCATCAGGGCGGTGCGGTAGTCCTCCAGGTACTTCAGGCGGAGGGGGATGGCCACCTGGCCGGCGAAGGTCATCTGGGCCAGGGTGTCCTGGCGGCTGGTGCGGCCGGGATGGCCGGTGACGAAGGTGAGGTCGCCGGCCTTCACGCCGTTCTTCGTCCAGTGGAGGAAGTCCTTCGGCTGGTAGGGCTTCCCGTCCTCGTAGACACGGAAGATGGAGAAGTCCAGGTTGTGGCGGGGGTAGGTGAAGTTGTCGTAGTCGCCGCCGAAGAACGCGATCTGCTGCTCGGGGGCGAAGACCAGGCGCACGTCGGTGTGCTTCCTGTAGCTGTAGATCCAGTGCTCGCCGCCCTGGTAGAGGCTCACGTGCTCGCAGGTGAGTCCGGACTTCTTCTGCATCTCGTCCTTGATCTTCTCGATCTCGGTCTCGCGCAGCTTCAGGGCCTCCTTCTCGGAGGTGCCGGGCTTCACGGCCTTGTTCACGCGGTCCGTCACGTTGTCCATGGCCATGAGGGTGAGCACCTCCAGGCCGGGCACCTTGATCTCCTGGGCCTGGGTGGGGGCGTAGAACCCGTTCTTCACGTAGTCGTGGTCCTTGTCGCTGACGCGCTGGATCCAGCCGCGGCCCACGTGGTGGTTCGTGAGCACCAGGCCGTCGGCGCTCACGAAGGAGCCGGAGCCGCCGGGGAAGCGCAGGGCGGAGAGGCGGACGTGGTCCAGCCAGGCCTGGTCGGGGGCCCAGCCGTACTTGGCCAGGATCGCCTTGGTCGGCAGGTTGTCGAAGGTCCACATGCCCTCCTCGGCGCGGAGGGAGGCCCCGGCCAGGGCGAGGGCCAGGGCCGGAAGGACGAGGGTTCGGAATCGGGATCGCATGGGTACTCCGGGGGTGGATGGAAGCAACCATCGTATCACTACGTATTACGGATTCAGATGACCTTCTGGGCAGGTTTGATTCGGTGTAAACCTTCCGTAAACCATATGGATCCATTGTCCGGCTAGCCTTTTTCCGACTATCCTGGACCCTGGCGTAACCCATGACCTCCCCCTTCCGCAGGCTCTTCACGCGCAGCGCCGCCGGCATGATGCTGGCGCTGGCGCTCGTGTACCTCCTGCACGCCGCCTGGCACGGCGGCCAGGGCGAGATCGCCCCGCCCCCCGAGGGCCAGGCGATCGCCGTGACCTTCGATCCCTTCGTCTACGCCGAATCCCAGACGGGCGACGGCGTGGCCGGCTGCCACTTCTTCTGCAACCACGGCTGTCCTGTCCCTCCGCTCCCCGAGGCCCCGGTCGTCCCGTCGGCCCTGTCCAGCCGGACCTTCACCCCGCGCCTCCCCGCGGTTCCGCGCGGCCTGACGGCCCAGCCGGAAACCGCCCCGCCCCGGCTCCTCGCCTGAATGCGCTGACGCTCTGCCTGCCCTGGTGAATCCAGGGAGGTTCCGAATGTCCCTTTCCCGAGGAAACCATGCTGCGATCCCTCTTCCTGGGGGCGGCGGCCTGTGCCCTGACGGCCCAGGCTCCCGCGCCACCCCTGACCTGCGACGCCCTCCTGGGCCGGGCGAAGCCTGACCCCGCCCTGCTCCGCCTGGAGGCCGACCTGGCCGCCCGCGAGCGGCAGCTCGCCGCCACCGGGGGCCTCCTCCGGGAGGGCCCCACGGTCCTCGCCGAGACCGGCCGCCGGGTGGGCCCCGTCACCACCACCACAGACACCTTCGCCCAGGTGGACGCCCCCCTCCTGCTGGCCCCCGGCACCCGCGGCGAGGCCCGGCGCACCCTGGACTCGACTCAGCGCACCGCCCTGGCCCTCGGAAAGGCCGAGGCTCGCGCCCGGCTGCGCCAGGCCTACCTGGACGCCTGGCTGGCCCAGGCCCAGCTCCGCCTGCGGACGGACCAGCTGGCGGCCATGGAGGATTGGCTTCGCGTGGCCCGCGCCCGGGTGGAATCCGGCTCTGATCCCGCCTACCAGGAAGATCTGGTGCGCGGCGACCTCGCCCGCCAGCGCACCGAGCTGGGCGAGGCCCACCGCCGCGCCGCCGAAGCCTGGGCCGCCCTCCGCGCCCTGGCCGAGCTGCCGCCGGATCCGCAGCCCCTGGCCGATCCCGGCCCCGCGGCCCTGCCCGATCCCGCGCCGCTCCCCGCGGCCTTCGAAGCGGGCCTGGCCCGCCGCGCCCAGGCGGACCGCCTGGCCGCCGAGCAGGCCGCCTTCCAGCTCCAGCAGGCCGTCCGCGGCGCCCGCTGGAGCCTGAAGGGCAGCTACGCCTCCGAGGGCGAGGAGCGCATCACCCGGTTCGGCCTGGCCTACCGCCTGCCCCGGGCCGGGGAGCTGGGGGCCCAGCGGAGGGAGGAAGCCACCGGTCGCGCCGCCCTCCAGCGGGAAGGCGAGGCCGCCGCCCTCCAGCTGGCCTCGCGCTTCCAGACTGCCCTGGCCCGCCTCCGGACCTTCGGCGACCCGCCGGAATCCCGCGGCTTCGCCACCGCCCTGCAGGCCGTGGACCTGCGCCTGAAGGAGGGAAAG
>DASVZU010000154.1:0-1655 GCA_036391515.1 Holophagaceae bacterium | reverse complement strand
GTCCGGCGACCAGGCGCGGGTCTTCGTGGCCGTCGCCCGGGACCGCTACGCGCCCCGCCCCGTGGCGGTGGCCTTCGAGGCCGGGCCCTCCGTGGCCCTGGCCGGCGGCCTGCGGAAGGGCGAGGCCGTGGTGGTGCAGGGGGCCCTGGCCCTCCAGGGCGAGTACGCCCGGCTGGCCGAGGGCACCGCCATCGGCGCGGGGGGCGTCTGATGCTGAACGCCGTCGTCCGGAGCGCCCTGCGCCTGCGGGGCCTGGTCATGGTCGCGGCCGCCCTGCTGGTGGCCTACGGCCTCTACACCTCGTACCACGCCCAGTTGGGGGTCTTCCCCGAGTTCGCCCCGCCCATGGTCACGGTGCAGACCCAGGCGCCGGGCCTCTCGCCGGAGGAGGTGGAGCAGCTCGTGACGCTGCCCCTGGAGCGCGCCCTCAACGGCGTGCCGGGCCTGGAGCACCTCCGCTCCCAGAGCATCCAGGGCATCTCCGCCATCGACACCACCTTCGCCGAGGGCACGGACATCTACCGGGCCCGGCAACAGGTGGCCGAGCGCGTGGCCGAGGCGGCGGGCCACCTGCCCGCGGGCACCGGCACGCCGGCCCTGGCGCCCCTGGCCTCCAGCACGGGCTACGCCTACGCCTTCGGCCTCACCAGCGACCGCCTGTCCCCCATGGACCTCCGCACCTACCTGGACTGGACCCTGCGGCCCCGGCTGCTGGGCATCCCCGGCATCGCCAATGTGTCCGACTACGGCGGCGAGGTGCGCCAGCTCCAGGTCCAGCTCATCCCCGGCCGCCTCCAGGCCCACGGCCTCACCCTGGACCAGGTGCGCGCCACGGCGGCCGCCGCCACGGGCATCCGCGGCGCGGGGTTCGTGGACACGCCGGAGCAGCGGATCGTGCTGCGGAGCGAAGGCCAGAGCCTCACGCCCGAGGCCCTCGGCCAGGTGGCCGTGGCCGCGAAGGACGGCGCAGTGCTCCGCATCGCGGACCTGGCCCGGGTGGCCTGGGGCCCGGCCCCGGCCACCAGCGCGGCCATGGTGGACGGCCGGACGGGCCTCACCTGCGAACTGTTCGTGCAGCCCGGGGCCGACGTCATCCGCGTGACGAAGGCCATCGAGGCCGAGCTGAAGGCCCAGGGCCCCGATCTTGCGCGGCGCGGCATCGCGCTCCACGCCCCCACCTTCCGCGTGGCCTCCTTCATCGAGACGGCCGTGGGCAACGCCCGCAACGCCCTCCTGCTGGGCGGCCTGCTGGTGGTCTTCGTGCTGCTGGCCTTCCTGCGGGATCCCCGCACCGCCTTCATCTCCCTCACGGCCATCCCGCTGTCCCTGCTGACCGCCGTGATCGTGCTGGTGCACCTGGGCTTCACCCTCAACACCCTCACCCTGGGCGGCCTCACCATCGCCCTGGGCGAGGTGGTGGACGACGCCATCATCGACGTGGAGAACATCCTCCGGCGGATGAGGCTGGCCCGGGAGGCGGGGGACCCGCGTCCCGCCGCCCGGATCGTCCTGGAGGCATCCATGGAGGTCCGCGGCTCCGTGGTCTTCGCCACGGGGGTGGTGGCCCTCGTCATGTTCCCGGTGCTGGCCTTCAGCGGTGTGCAGGGCAGGATCTTCGCCCCCCTGGGCTGGGCCTACCTCTCCGCCGTGCTTGC
>DASVZU010000153.1:0-8814 GCA_036391515.1 Holophagaceae bacterium | reverse complement strand
GCATGACCAGGTGCTCGGCCTTCGGCAGCACGATGCGCTTCATCTCCATCACGCTCTTGTCGTTGTAGGCCCGGGGGTTCATGGCCAGCTTCGCGCGGCCGGCGGTGTCGGACACCCCCAGGTCCACGTTGATGTTGGCGTCGCTGGGGGAGATGTCCACGGTCACCACCAGCGGGCCTGGTCCCGCCGTGAAGGCGTAGTAGGCCTCGCCCCTGTCGTCCTCCGCAATGCGGCCGGTGATGACGCCGTTCGCCGGCAGGGGCAGCGGGTGTTCCCGGTCCATGCGCGTCTGCGCCGGGAGCGGGAAGGTGAGGCAGGCGAGGACGCCCAGGGCCAGGATCTTCATCGGAAAACCTCGGGAAGGTGCCCCGAGCTTAGCATTTCCGGGCCGGGGTTCAGAAAACGGCGTCGGCCCCGCCGTCGATGGGAATCACCGTCCCCGTGGTCCACGTGCTCTCGTCGCTGAGGAGATGGGCCGCCAGGAGGGCCACCTCCACCTCGGTGCCCAGGCGCTTCAGGGGGTTCACGGCGGAGAGGCGGGCCAAGTCCGCGGCGGGATCCTCGCTGGCCGAGAGCCGGGCATCCACCATGGGCGTGTGGACCGGCCCTGGGGCGATGGCGTTGCAGCGGATGCGCCGGGGCGCCCATTCCTGGGCCAGCACCCGGGCCAGCATGTGGACCCCGGCCTTGGCGACGCAGTAGGCCGCGCTGTCCGGGATGGCCCGCAGGCCGATGTTGGAGCCGACCAGGACGACGCTGCCGCCCTCGCGCAGCTTCGGCCCCAGGTGGTGGCAGAGGAGCCAGGGGCCCCGCAGGTTCGCGGCGAGGGCGGCGTCGAAGGCCTCGGCGGAGGTGGAGCCCACGCTCCCCGTGGCGAGCTGGCCCGCGGCGAGGAACATCCCGTCCAGCTCCTGGCACTGCTCGGCGAAGGCCGCCACGGCGGCATCGTCGGAGTGGTCCAGGGACACGTGCCTGGCCACCCAGAGGGTCTCCTGCAGCTCGGCGAGCCGGCGGCCCGCCAGCACCAGGTCGGCCCCGCTGTCCCAGAAGAGCCGCGCGGCGGCCCGGCCGATGCCGCTGCCGGCCCCGGTCACCAGGATGCGCTTGCCGCGCAGGCTGCTCACGGGGTCTCCGGCATCCGGAAAGAGCCCGTGCCCGTGCGGGCCGGAGCCACCACGCCGCCGCTGACAGCCCAGGTGAGGGCCTGGTCGGCGCTGATCTCCAGCGGCCGGACCTGGGAGGGATCCACCATCACCACGTAGCCCGAGGTGGGGTTCGGCGAGGTGGGCACGTAGACCGCCAGCATCTTCTCGCCCCCGGGGACGGCCCAGGCGCAGTCGCGGCTGGCCACGAACCCGAGAGTGTAGGCCCCGGGATGGGGCCATTCCACCAGCACCACCTCCTTGAAGCTGCCCCCCTGCCCCGACTGGATGGCGCCCATGAGCTGGCGCGTGGCGCCGTAGATGCTCTTCACCACGGGAACGTGGAGCATGAGCTCGTCCAGCCACTCCATGAGCTGCCGGCCCGCGAAGTTGCTCATGAGGGCGCCCACGGCGGCCAGCATGAGCAGGGTCACCAGGGCCGAGAAGAGGGCCAACGCCCAGTAGGGCAGGTCCGGCGCATGGAGGTGCTGGGCGACCCAGGTCAGAGGTCCGCGGAAGATCCCGACCAGCGCGTTGAAGATCCCGTTGAGGATCCACAGCGTCACCACCAGGGGCAGCAGCGTGAAGATGCCTGCGAGGAGGTACTTTCGGATCATTCAGGATCCCCCTTCTGCTTGCCGGTGAGGTTGCCGTCTTCGGCCATGATCCGGGGACCCACCACCTTCCAGAAGGCGTGGAAGTAGGCCACGGCACTCCAGACGGCCAGGATCAGGGCGGCCCAGAGCAGCAGCACGCCCATGCCCCAGAAGAAGGTGTAGGGCCGGTTCAGCTGGATGAAGAACCGGAAGATCTCCTTGTGCGTCCATTCGTAGAGCCAATAGTCGAGCCGGGGGCCGAGGATCAGGCAGGAGATGGCCGCCACCTGGAAGCCCATCTTCCACTTGCCCACGGTGCCCGCCGGGATGGTGAGACCCTCCTCGCTGGCGATGCCCCGGAGGCCCGTCACCGCGAACTCGCGGGCCAGGATGATGAAGGTCATCCAGGCGGGCGCCAGGTTCAGCTCCACGAGCGAGATCAGGGCGCCGGCCACGAGCAGCTTGTCCGCCAGGGGATCCAGGAGCTTGCCCAGGGTGGTCACCTGCTTCCAGCGCCGGGCCAGGTAGCCGTCCAGCCAGTCGGTGATGGAGGCCGCCCAGAACACCACCACCCCGATCACCTCGTGGTTCGTCACCTTGGTCATCAGCACGACGACCAGGATGGGAACCATCAGGATCCGGGCCAGGGACAGGAGATTCGGGAGGTTCATGGGGGAGGTCGTTCCTGGACAGGGCGGCCGCAGCCGGACCTCCAGCCTACCTGCTTTCAGAGCACGTTCAGGCCCCCCCGGGCCAGGAGCCCCTGCCAGCCGACATCGGGAACCACCGCGAAGCTGCCGGGATCGGCATCCCCCTGGGCCAGGCTGGCGAGGGAGACGTGGACGGGGATGCCCCGGGCCTGGACGCCCGCCAGCACCTCGACGGCCACGGGATCCTCCAGCAGTTCCAGGGCCTGGTGGGCCAGGCAGAGCCAGGGCGTATCCGGATCCAGGTGTCCCAGGGTCTCCAGGAGCAGGCGCCGCCCCAGGGCCCGGTCGCCGGGCGCGAAGGCGCTGCGCAGGAGGAGGACGGGTCGGAGCGGGGGGCCGGCCGGAGTCGAGGAGGTCGGACCGGGCCGCCGTCCGGCGGCCACCTCCAGCTCCCAGGTTCCGCCGCGGACCGTCGAGCGGGCCTTGAGCCCCTGGCGCTCGAGAAACCCCGCCACGTTCACCCGCAGGGTCTCGTCCTGGCCCAGGATCCGCAGGGCTTCGCCGGGATGCTCCGCCAGCAGGGCCCGCAGCTCCACCAGGGCCTGGAAGACCGTGACATCGCGCAATTCGAGGGTGAGGATATCCATGGGGGGGGCCGTCGCGTGCCAGTTGAACACCCGGATCCGCTGGCATTCAAGGCCTGGCTTCGCCAGGAGGCCGGAAACCTGGGATTCCCCCGGGTCGGGTTCGCCACCTGCGAACCCTTCGAGGCGGAGCGGCCCCACCTGGAGGCCTGGTTCGGCGAGGGTCGGGGCGGGCTGCTGCCCTACCTGGATCCTGCCGTCCTGCTGGATCCCCGCGCGCTCTTCCCACCGGCCCGCACGGCCCTCGTGGGCTTCTTCCCCTACGCCCGTCCCGATGCCGTGCCCGGGGCCGCCCCCGGCAGCCTCAAGCTCAGCCGCTACCTCTGGGGACCGGACTATCACCTGATCCTGAAGCCCCGGCTGACCCGCCTGCTGGAGGCGGCCCAGGCTCGCTGGCCAGGCCTGGAGGGCCGGGTCTGCGTGGACACCGCCCCGCTCCTGGAGCGGCAGCTGGCGGCCCGGGCCGGCCTCGGCTGGCAGGGGAAGCACACCCTCCTCATCGCCCGCAAGGACGGTTCCTGGGGCTTCCTGGGGGTCCTGCTGCTGTCCGCGGAACTCCCGCCGGACCCACCCTTCCCCGCGGACCACTGCGGCACCTGCACCGCCTGCCTGGAGACCTGCCCCACGGGGGCCCTGGCCCCCTTCCGCCTGGATCCGGCCCGCTGCCTCACCACCTACACCCTGGAGACGGAGGCCGAACCGCCCCCCGATGTCGCGGCGGCACTGGCGGAGAGCCGCTGGGCCGCCGGGTGCGATGTCTGCCAGGAGGTCTGCCCCTGGAACCGGACGCCCCTCTGGGGGGACCCGGCCCTCTGGGGCGGCCCCAGCCCGCTCCATACCCGCCCCGCGGAGGAGCTGCCCCGGGGCGCGGCCCAGTGGCGGAAGCTCACCCGGAGGACCGCGCTGCGGCGCGTCCGGGACCGGCACTGGCGCGCCACCTTGGCCCGGATTCTGGGCTAGGGCCTGGTTCCAAATTGGGGTGCGGCCGCGCAAGGGGCGCCGCCCAAGCGGGGCCAGGAAAGCGACGAAGGCGATAGCGGCACTATCGACGAGGAGCTTGACGCAGCACCGCGCCGGGCGCCGCCCCTTGCCCTCCGGGACGTGGCCAGCCGCGCCCCTGGCGGCGTTGCCGACCTTGAACGATGCCCCGCATCGCCCTGCGGTCAGCGCCTTGCCATGGGCGCGGCTGGCCGGCGTCGCGGCTCACATCCAATTTGAAACCAGGCCCTAGAGATTTTTCATTGGAAGTGAAGGGCTTTTGCCCATATAAACGAACTTCCGGCCGAAGGTGGCCGCCCCGGTTTGAGGAGGCTCCTCGGATGCCCATGAAGCACTGGACGGTCCAGGACGCCGCGACCCTGTACGGCGTGAAGGAGTGGGGCAACGGCTACTTCGGCATCAACGCCAAGGGCCACCTGGAGATCACCCCCACCCAGGACGAGTCCCTCAGTTGCGACGTCCACGAGATCGTCCAGCACCTGAAGAAGAAGGGCCTCCGCACGCCGCTGAACCTGCGCTTCCCGCAGGTGCTGGCCCACCGGGTGGTGGAGGTGAACGAGGCCTTCCGCAAGGCCATCATCGAGTTCGGCTACGAGGGCAGCTACCAGGGCGTCTATCCGGTCAAGACCAACCAGATCAAGGAGGTCGTCGAGGAGATCGTCCGCGCCGGGAACAAATACCACTACGGCCTGGAGGCCGGTTCCAAGCCCGAGCTGATGATCGCCCTGAGCCTGGACCTCCACCCCGAGGCCCTGGTGCTCTGCAACGGCTACAAGGACGAGTCCTTCATCCGCATGGCCCTGCTGGCCCGGAAGGCGGGGCGCAAGGTGGTGATCACGGTCGAGAAAATGACCGAGCTGCCGCTCATCCTGAAGGTGGCGAAGGAATTGAAGGTGGAGCCGCTCATCGGGCTGCGCGCCAAGCTCAACGCCCAGGGTTCCGGCAAGTGGGAGACCAGCGCCGGTGATCACGCCAAGTTCGGCCTCACCACCAGCGAGATCCTGGACGCCATCGAGGTGCTCGAGAAGCGCGACCTGCTGGACAGCGTCATCGAGCTGCACTTCCACATCGGCAGCCAGATCACCGACATCCGCAAGATCAAGTCGGCCATGAAGGAGGCCACCCGCATCTACGCCAAGCTGCGGAAGATGGGCGTGCCCATCCGCTACCTCAACGTCGGCGGCGGCCTCGGCGTGGACTACGACGGCAGCAAGACCACCTTCAGCAGCTCCATGAACTACACCATCTCGGAGTACGCGGCGGACGTGGTCTACACGACCAAGGACATCTGCGCCCAGGAGCAGGTGCCCATGCCCGACCTGCTGAGCGAGTCCGGCCGCGCCATCGTGGCCTACCACGAGGTGGTGGTGGTGGACATCATCGGCCTCATCGACACCACCCACACCAAGTACAAGGTGGAGCTGACGGGCCGGGAGCCGCAGATCCTCAAGGAGCTGGCCTACACCCGGGACAACATCTCCGTGAAGAACTTCGCCGAGATGTACCACGACGCCATCACCCAGAAAGACGAGCTGCTCACCCTCTTCAACCTCGGCTACCTCAGCCTGGAGGACCGCAGCAAGGGCGAGACGCTGTTCTGGGAAGTGTGCCGCAAGCTCTCCCGCATCCTCAGCCTCAAGAGCCTCAAGTACGTCCCCGAGGAGTTCCAGGACCTGAACAAGAGCCTGGCCGACAAGCTCATCGCCAACTTCAGCCTCTTCCAGTCCATGCCCGACCACTGGGCCATCGAGCAGCTCTTCCCCGTCATGCCCATCCACCGGCTGAAGGAGAAGCCCGCGCTGTCCGCCACCCTCTGCGACATCACCTGCGACAGCGACGGCAAGATGGAGAAGTTCATCGACCTGAAGGACGTCCGCGACGAGATCCCGCTCCACGAGCCCCGCAGCGGCGAGTCCTACTACGTGGCCTTCTTCCTCACCGGGGCCTACCAGGACATCCTGGGCATGCGCCACAACCTCTTCGGGGCGCCGAACGAGGCCCACATCGTGGTGGACGAGGACGACACCTTCAAGGTCCAGCACATCGTGAAGGGCGACACGGTGGACCACGTCCTGCGCAGCGTCCACTACGATCCCGACGCCCTCATCCAGGGCCCCGCTTCCAAGCGGAAGGCCAGCGCCAAGAGCGATGCGGCCGAGGCCTTGAAGGCCCTGCTCACCGAGGAGCGGAAGCTGCACACCTACCTGGAGATCTGAGCGGGATTCAGTAGCGGATCTTGTCGGGCTTGGCTTCCCAGGCCCGGAAGACCTCCAGGGCCTCGTCCCTCAGCAGCTGGGCGGAAGGCAGGCTCCGTTCTTCCTGGGGCAGGGCCACTTCGTGGTACAGCCAGGCGTCGTCGAACCGGATTCCGGCAGCGTCCTCCCGCGTATTCGCGTACCAGACGCGGTCCAGCCGCGCCCAGTAGATGGCCGCCAGGCACATGGGGCAGGGCTCGCAGCTGGTGAAGATCTCGCAGCCCCGCAGCTCGAAGGTGCCCAGGGCGCGGCAGGCCTCCCGGATGGCCGTGATCTCCGCGTGGGCCGTGGGGTCGCAGGCGGAGGTCACCCGGTTCCAGCCCTCGCCCACGATCCGGCCGTCTCGGACCACCACCGCGCCGAAGGGCCCGCCTTCGCCCCCGAGCATGTGGCTCCGGGAGAGCTCGATGGCCCGGCGCATGAAAGGGGACGGATCGGCGGTTGGGTGCATGGGCGGCATCAGTCCCAGCGGGGTTCCGGCTTCTGCTTCCAGAGCCAGATGATGTAGTCGACGTTCTTCGGGGCGACCCCGAGGGCCTTCAGGCGGGTCATGTTCTGGCCCCGGTGGTGCTGGGTGTGGAGGCAGACCTGCATCAGCGCGTCCGCCCCGGAGATGATGCAGGGCGGCTCCGGGAACCAGGGGATCCGCACGGGCTGGGCGAGGGACACCTCGTCCAGCGTCCTGGCCAGGGCGGCGTAGACCTCGTGGCTGGCCCGGCACCGGAGCCTGAGCTCGCCGAAATCCGGCAGGGGCCGTTCGTGGAACGCGAGGGCCTCCCCCTTGAGCACCTTCAGGAAGCCCTCCTGCACCTCCACGATGTGGGCCACGCGGGTGCGCAGCTCGGCATCCTCCTGGGCGGCCGAGGCCCCCCAGGCATGGAAGAACACCGCGTCGGCCCAGGCGTGGTGGGCCAGGAGATCCTTGAGATGGCTGGTCATGGCGCCTCCGGGGGCCAGCCTGATTCTACTCGATGCCCCCGGCCGGGCCCGTTTCGTCGGAGAATGAGGACCTGATCATCCCCAAGCCCATCGACCCGGAGGAGGTCCCGTGAACATCCAGCGCATCGGCATCGTCGGCTGCGGCCTCATGGGGGCGGGCATCGCCCAGTCCGCTGCCGAGGCGGGCTTCAATGTCCGCGTGAAGGAAGTGGACGAGGCCCTGCTGGCCAAGGGCCTGGCCCGGATCCACGCCGCCTGGGAGCGGGCGCTGGCCAAGGGGAAGCTGACGGAAGAGCGGCATGCGCAGTACACCGCCCGGCTGCACGGCACGCTGGACTTCGCCACCCTGGCGGATTGCGATCTCGTCATCGAGGCCGTGCCGGAGCGCCTCGACCTCAAGCTCCGCACCCTCGCAGAGCTTGACCGGGTCCTCGAGCCGGGATCCCTGCTCTGCTCGAACACTTCCAGCCTCTCCATCGCCCAGCTCGGGGCGGCCCTCGATCCCGCCAGGCTGTCCCGGCTGGCGGGGCTCCACTTCTTCAACCCCGTGCCCGCCATGCCCCTGGTCGAGATCGTGCGGACCCTGGCCACCTCCGAGGACACCGCGACCGCGCTGAAGGGGTTCGTCGAGGCCCTCGGCAAGACGGCGGTCCTGGCCCCCGATGCCCCGGGCTTCGTGGTGAACCGCCTCCTGGTGCCCTACCTCCTGGACGCCATCCGCTGCGCCGAGCAGCGCCTGGCCACCGTGGAGGATCTGGATGCGGCGATGAGGCTGGGCGCCGGCCATCCCATGGGCCCCCTGCACCTCAGCGACTTCATCGGCCTGGACACCATGGTCAGCGTGGCCGACGTCTTCTTCGAGGCCTTCGGCGAGCCGCGCTTCAAGGCCCCGTCCCTGCTCCGCCAGATGGTGGCCTCGGGCCGCCTGGGGCGGAAGTCCGGCTCCGGCTTCTACCGCTGGGAAGGCGAGAAGCGCCTGGAAGCCCTGCCGCTCTGACGTGCTCGACCTGATCCTGGTCCCCGCCGCCCTGCTGCTGGCCCTGGGCCTGCGCGCCGTGCGCCGGGGCGATCCCCGCATCCACGGCCACCTCATGGCCGCGGCCTTCACCCTGGTGGGCATCCGCCTGGCCCTGCCCTTCCCCTACCTGCCCCACGCCCACCGCAACCTTGGGCTCGGCCTCCTGGCCCTGGCCGCCGGCACCATCCTCCTGGGCCGCCAGGCCCTCGCGTGGCGGGAGGGCCGCAGCCACCGCGCGATGCTTCCCCGCATCCACCGCGCCGCGGGCACGTTCACCCTGGCCGTGGCCGCCTTGGCCGCCGTGGCGTGGCTGCTCCGGCGCAGCTTCTGATCACAGTCCCAGGGACCGGCGCACCTCCTCCATGCGCCGCCGGCTGATGGGCAGGCGGCCGGTGGCCAGCACCAGCTCGTCTTCCGCCGTCATCTCCCGCACTGCGTCCAGCCGTACCAGCGCGTTGCGGTGGACCCGCATGAAGCCATGCTCGGAGAGCCGCTCCTCCCAGTGGGCCAGGGTCCCATCCACCGGCAGCCGGCCCTCCGGGGTCCAGGCCACGCAGTCGCCGAGATCGGC
>DASVZU010000152.1:0-3453 GCA_036391515.1 Holophagaceae bacterium | reverse complement strand
GGCGCGCCGTCGGCCCGATCCTCGCGCTGGCGGCCCTGGGCCTGGTCGGCGGCCTGCTCTGGCTGGCCCCCCGGGCCCGCCGGCGGACCCGCCCGCCCCTGGAATCGGCTGCGGTCCTCGCGGAGGCGGCGGCCCACCCGGACCGGCCGCTGGCCGCCGACCCCCTGCTGGAGGCCCTGCGCTCGGACCTCCAGGTGCACCGGAAGCTGCTGGTGCTGTTCGCCGACGAGGCCCGGCTCGAGCCCGCGCGGAAGCAGGCGGCATTGGCCGCGGGCCACCGCCTCCACCACGAGGAGCGGGAGCTGGCCCACCAGCTCAACGGCGCGCTCACCCGCCTGGCGTCCGCGCCTTCGCCGGAGCGGCGACCGGTGCTCCTGGCCCTCCTCGACTGGATGGACACCGATCCCGACCGGATGGAGCCGGACCGGCTGGCCTTCCGCGATCCCCTGCGGGTGCTCCAGAAGGCCCTGGCGAAGGACACCACACCTGAGGGCACAGACCTGAAAGCCCGCCTGGCCGCCCACCTCGCCGAGGTGGATCGCGTGGAAACCTGGGTGGACGCCGAGTACCGCGCCGCCCGCGGCGGCCGGCGCCCCCGGTGGGAGGCCTACCTGGCGGCCCTCCAGGCCCGCTACCCCCTGGACCAGCTGCTGGGCCCCCCGCCCGCGGCCCCGCAGTCGCCCGGCACCGGCGAGATCACCGGCTCCGCCTTCCCCGAGAAGGTGCTGGTGCTCAGCTTCGACGACGGCCCCCACCGGGTCTACACGGAGGAGATCAAGGCGCTCCTGCAGGGCGAGCACCTGCCCGCCCTCTTCTTCGAGGTGGGACGGAACCTGGGGACGGTGGACGCGACGGGCCAGGTCCGGCTCGGCCCCATGGCCGCCTTCACGGAGGACCTGGCGAAGGCGGGCTTCGTGGTGGGCAACCACAGCTACACCCACGCCCAGCTCAGCAAGGAGACGGGCGCCCCCCTGGACCAGGAGATCCGGGAGACGGACCGGCTCCTCCAGGCCATTCCCGGCGCCCACAGCCAGCTCTTCCGCTTCCCCTACGGCGCGCGGACGCCCGTGCAGCTCGCCGCGCTCCAGCCCTACCACCTCCGCTCCGTCCTCTGGACCATCGACAGCCTGGACTGGGCCGATCCCGTGCCCAGCTCCGTGGCGGACCGGGTGCTGCGGGAGGTGGAGAAGGAGAAGCGGGGCATCCTCCTCTTCCACGACATCCACGACCGGGCCGGCAAGGTGCTGCCCATGATCCTCCCGAAGCTCCGGGCGGAAGGCTACGTCTTCGCGGGGCTCGACAGCCAGGGGCGGCTGGTGCTGCCCTGAATGCAGCGGCGCCCCCTCGCGGGGGCGCCGCCGATTCGGGAGGCGGTCAGTCCCCTCCGCCCGATCCGCCGCGGGCCTTCCACTGGAACTGGTGGGGCCACTTCGCCTGCTGGGGATCCAGGAACCCGGTATGGCAGACGTTGCAGGCCGAGGCCTTGCCGCCGGTGCCGTGCTCGTGGGCCCACTCGCTGAAGCCTTCGCCCCGGTTGGAGCTGTGGCAGGCGGCGCAGCTGGCGATGGCCTTGGCCTTGCCCTGGTACTGGATGGCCTGGGCGTTGTCGGAGGCCTGCCGGGTGGGCACCATCGCGTGCGGGCTGCCGTGGCAGGCCGAGCAGTAGAGGTTGCCGTGGCCGCGGGAATTCCGGTAGAGCGCGGTGCCCGTGTCCACACCGGCCACGCCCGTGTGGCAGGTCGCGCACTTGGGTTCGTTGGCCCAGGGCACGCGGGTGCCGTTCTTGATGGTGTTGGCCACGTTGGCCATGTCGCCGTGGCAGCTCTGGCAGTTTCCGTCCGCCGCGGTGTGGGCCAGGCTGCGGCTGCACTGGGTGGTGGGGCCGGGGTGGCAGTCGTAGCAGGAGGCGCCGCGGGTGGCGTGGAAGCCGTGCACCGCCTGGGAGAGGTACATCCCCGATGAGCCGGGGCCGGTGGCGCCCAGGGCCGGACTGCCGTGGCAGCTGGCGCAGAGCACGGGCTTGTTGGCGAAGAGCTGGGTGCCATGGGCCGCGTCGTGCTTCTTCAGCACGTCGTTCAGCGCATCCTTCCCGTGGCACTTGGAGCAGTTGATCTCGTCGGAGGTGGGTACGGTGGTGGTGGTCTTCGCCACCACCTTTCCGCTGGCATCCTTCACGGTGATCTCGCCCACCTGGTAGGGGTTCCACACGCCCTTGTCGTCGATGGGCGTGAGGGGGATGCCCGAGGCCAGGAAGTGGTCGCCCTTCGCCAGCATCGTGCCCGCCAGCCCATTGTTCACGGCGGGGTCGTCCAGGTTCAGGCCCTTGTCCGGGGGCAGGGTGACGCCGAACAGCTTCTGCACGTTCACCCAGAACTGCCCGAAGGTCCCCTTGGTGGATGACTTCGTATTGTTGAGGATGCGGTAGCTCACGGTGAGCCCGGAGGTGACGGGCTGGGGCGGGTTCCCGCGCTTCACCACCTGGGCCACCACCGTGTTGTAGGGCGGGAGGATCACCGCCGCGTCGTAGCTGGGGTTCAGGCAGTGCATGCCGAGATCGTTCCAGGCCAGCACCACGTAGCTGGAGGAGGTGGTGGCGCTCGGCAGGCTCCCCGGCTCCGCAGGCAGGGGGGGCGTTCCCGTGGTGGAGGCCGCGGCCGCCTCCGTCTTCGCACCGCCCCCGCAGGCGGCGAGCAGTCCGGCGAGTGCCAGGGCGCTGGCGGCGCCGGCGAGGGTCCTGGGGACATGGCGTGTCATGGGGCCTCCGTGAGGGTGGGGTGGCGGGTGGGGGACGACCGGGCCTGACAACGGACGTCCAGGTGATTGAAGGTGCGGCCACCGTCACGGGTTTGCAATATGACTTAAATCACATATTATCATATAGTTAATAGTATCTGCCTCCACCTACGCCCATCGACCTACGGCCAGGTCCGACGGAGGATCCCCTCCGGGCATGGCCCTGGGCCTGGACCGCGTCCGGTTCCGTGGACGGGTGCTAGGCTTGTGGGATGAGCAAGATCTACTACGCCGGCCAGGATGTGGACGCGCCCTGCGGGCGCTGCGGGGGCGAGACCCGACACCAGATCCTCACTGTCACGAATGGGGTGCCGGATAAGCTGATTTGCGGGAACTGCCGCTCCGTCCACAAGTTCCGCATGGCCAAGCCGGCCTCCGAACCGCGTGCCCCGCGGATCCCCGCCACGGCCAAAACCGGCGCGGCGCCGCGGTCCGGAGGCTCCGCCTCCCTCTACCAGCAGCTGCTGGCCCAGGAGCAGGGCGGTGGCCAGTCCCGTCCCTACGCGGTTTCCGAGCGCTGGGAAGAGGGGGCCTGGATGGACCACCCCTCCTTCGGCCTGGGCCGCGTCCAGCGCCGTCTGGGGCGGAAGGTGGATGTGCTGTTCAGGGACGGGCTGAAGACTCTGGTCAGCGCATGACCGACGGCCCCCTGCTGGAGTC
>DASVZU010000151.1:0-2459 GCA_036391515.1 Holophagaceae bacterium | reverse complement strand
GCTTCTTGCTGGCGGTCACCACATCAATGGGCACGCTGTCGTAGCGGCCGTTGCGCAACACCACCAGGCGGCCGTGGAGGCCCTTGAGCAGCAGGTCCAGGGCCAGGTTGCCGTAGGCCATGGGCACGATGGAATCGATGGCGTCGGGATCGCCGCCCCGCACCAAGTAGCCCAGTTTCTGGTTGATGACGTTGACGGTGCGGCCCTGGTTGTGGCGGGGGCTGCGGGCTTGGAGCTCCGCGGAGACCAGGTCCCCGATGCCGCCCAGCTTGGCGTGACCGAAGGCGTCCCGGACGGGGTCCGAATAGACCATGCCCTCCCCGAACCGCGCCCCCTCTGAGACGAGCACGATGGCGTACTTGCTGGGATTGCGGGAGCGGTCCCGGGAGAGCAGTTCCGTCAGCAGCTCGATGTCGAAGGGCGATTCGGGGATGACGCAGCGGTTGGCGGCGCCGGCCATGGTGGGAAGCATGGCCGTGAAGCCCGCGTAGCGCCCAAAGACCTCCACCACCAGGAAGCGCTCGTGGGAGCCGGCGCTGGTGCGCAGCCGGTTGATCATCTCGATGGTGCGGGTGACGCAGGTGCTGAAGCCGATGCAGTAGTCCGTGCCCGGCACGTCGTTGTCCATGGTCTTGGGGATGGCCACCACCTTCACCCCCTCCCGGTAGAGGCGCACCGCCACGCTGAGGGTGTCGTCTCCGCCGATGGGGATGAGGTGGTCGATGCCCAGGAAGTCGAGGTTCTTCAGCACCTCCGGGATGAGGTCGTTGACCTCGGCCGCGTAGGTACCCTTCAGATGGTCCGGCACCGCGTCGCGCTTCACGGACATGGGGTTGGTACGGGAGCTGTGGAGGAAGGTGCCGCCCGTCCGCCCGGCCCGGTTCACCTCCTCCTCTGTGAGGACCTGCACCCACTCGCTGTTGTCCGCGCAGGGATCCCGGACCAGGTTCACCAGGCCCGCCCAGCCCCGGCGGATGCCCAGCACCTGGTAGCCCTCCCCCAGGGCCCGGATGGTCACCGCCCGGATGGCGGGGTTGAGGCCGGGCACGTCCCCGCCCCCCGTGAGGATGCCGATCACCCCCTTGGATGCTGTTCCCGTGGCCATGGTGCACCCCTGGGATCAGGCTGCACCCGAAGCTGGCCTTCCGCCAGGAGAGGCTTTCACCGCCATGTGGGTGGTCTGTGGCCTTCCGGTCGGGTCAGAGCACGCCGCGCTTCTTCTGGTCGAGCTCGATCGAGTCGTACAGGGCCTGGAGAACGACGATGGGTGATGGACTGACCTTGCCGGGAGAGTCCATGTACGAGATGCCTCAGGCCACTCCAGGGGAGGTCTGAGCCCGTAGGGCGAAGAGGTTGCCCTCGCCGAAGCCCATGGGGCGACCGGCCATCGGAGGCTCCGGGGGAGCCTCCGATAGGGAGCGCATGACAAAGGGCCGCGTCGGCGGCCCTTTGCCGAGGGAACAGGGGCGGGGTTACAGCACGCCGCGCTTCTTCTGGTCGAGCTCGATCGAATCGTACAGGGCCTGGAAGTTGCCCTCGCCGAAGCCCATGTTCCCCCGCCGCTGGATGATCTCGAAAAACAGCGGGCCGATCTGGTCCTCGGTGAAGATCTGCAGGAGGTAGCCGCTGGCATCGCCGTCGATCTGGATGCCCAGGTCCCTGGCGGTCTCCAGGCTCTCCCGGACGGTGTAGCCGCCCTTCTGGATGCGGCCGGGCAGCAGCTCGTAGTAGGTGTCGGGCACCCGCATGAAGCGGAAGCCCTGGGCCATCAGGGCGCGCAGAGTGGCCTCGATGTCGTTGGTGGACATGGCGATGTGCTGGACGCCCTGGCCCTTGTGCCGGTTCACGTACTCCTGGACCTGGCTCTTCTCGTCCGTGGGCTGGTTGATGGGGATGATCACGCGGTTGTTGGCGCTCTGCACCACCTTGGAATCCAGGCCCGTGCCCAGGGCGCCCCGGATGTGGAACTCCCGGGTCACGACGAAGCCGTACACCTTCTCGTAGAAGGCCACCAGGGCCTCCATCTCGCCCGGGCCCACGTTGTTGGTGAGGTGGTCCACCCGCACCAGGCCGGGGTCGCAGAGGGCCGGGGCGGGATCCGGGGTCAGGCCGGGCCAGAAGGCGGCGGGGCTGCCCTTCCGCTCCACCAGGAAGTTCCAGACGTCGCCCACCCCCTGGATGGCGGCGAAGCGCACCGTGCCGCCGTCCAACTCGTGGGACTGGGCCTCCAGGCGCACGGTGGCGCCGCGCTTCCGCGCCTCGGCCAGGGCGGCCTCCAGGTCGTCCACCTCGAAGTTGAGGGCGCAGACCCCTTCGCCGTGGGCCTGGAAGTAGCGCCCCGCGGGATGGGAGGCATCCGCCTCGAAGATCAGGATGTCCATGCGCTGCTGGCGCAGGTGGACCACCCGGCCCCAGGCGGCCTGGCCCGAGGCCACGCGGGCGAAGCCCAGGCGGCGGTA
>DASVZU010000150.1:0-3102 GCA_036391515.1 Holophagaceae bacterium | reverse complement strand
CGCCCATCCCACGCCCGCCGCCATCGACGAAGGCACGGACACCTTCGACACCCTCGACTGGCTGCTCAAGCACGTGCCGGGGAACAACGGGAAGGCCGGGCAGTGGGGCATCAGCTACCCGGGGTTCTACACCGCCGCGGGCATGATCTGCGGCCATCCGGCCCTGGTGGCCGCCTCGCCCGAGGCGCCCATCGTGGACTGGTTCACGGGCGATGATTTCCACCGCAACGGCGCCCTGTGGCTGCCCCACGCTTTCAATTTCATGGTGAATTTCGGCCGCCCCCGCCCCGTCCCCACCCCCGATGGGCCCGTGCCCTTCCGTCATGGAACTTCGGACGGCTACGCCTGGTTCCTGCGCCTGGGTTTCACCGCGGCCACCCGACAGTTCACGAAGGACGTGGCCTTCTGGAACGAGATGCTGGAGCACCCGACCTACGATGCCTTCTGGCAGGCCCGCAACCTGCGCCCCCACCTCCGGAACATAAAGCCCGCCGTGCTCACCGTGGGCGGCTGGTTCGACGCGGAGAATCTCTACGGCGCCCTCCAGGTCTTCCGCACCGTGGATCGCCAGAGCCCCGGCACGGACAACCGCCTGGTCATGGGCCCCTGGTTCCACGGCGCCTGGGAACGCAGCAAGGGCGACCACCTGGGCCCCGTCACCTTCGGCGCGCCCACCTCCGAGTACTTCCAGGACGAGGTGCTCTTCCCCTTCTTCATGCACTACCTCAAGGGCGCGCCGGATCCGAAGCTGGCCAAGGCCACCGTCTTCGAGACCGGCGCCAACCGCTGGCACCGCTTCGACGCCTGGCCCCCGAAGGGCACGCAGCCGGCGAAGCTCTACCTCGAACCCGGCGGACGCCTCGCCTTCACCCCGCCAGCTCCGGACGGCGGCTCGGACGCCTTCGTGTCCGATCCCGCCAAGCCCGTGCCCTTCATCGACCAGATCGCCATCGGCATGCCGAGGGAGTACATGTGTGCCGATCAGCGCTTCGCCGGCCGCCGGCCCGACGTGCTGGTCTACCAGACGGAGCCCCTGGCGGAGGATCTCACCTTCGCCGGCCCCCTGCGCCCGGAGCTCTTCGTGGCCACCACGGGCACGGACGCGGACTGGGTGGTGAAGCTCATCGATGTCTATCCCGACGACTTCAGGGATCCGAACTACCAGCCCGGCGACGATCCCTGGACCCCGGCCCCCAATGTGCTGGGGGGCTACCAGCAGCTGGTCCGCGGCGAAGTCATGCGGGGCAAGTTCCGGAACAGCACCACCACGCCGGAGCCCTTCGTGCCCGGCCAGCCCACCCGCGTGGCCTGGACCCAGAACGACGTCTTCCACACCTTCCGCAAGGGCCACCGGGTGATGATCCAGATCCAGAGCAGCTGGTTCCCCCTCATGGACCGCAATCCCCAGCAGTTCATGGACATCAACACCGCCACGCCCGCCGACTACCGCAAGGCCACCCACACCGTCTTCCACGATGCCGCGCGTCCCAGCAGCCTGGGCTTGGGGCTGTGGACGGACGAGGCGCGGTAGCCCTCAGCCCTTCCACCCCTCCAGCACCCGGAACCGGCTCCCCATCTGGCCCGGCAGGGTGAGCTGCAGGAGGTTCTCCATCCGCTTGAGGCGCTCGGCGTCGGGCAGGGCCATCCAGCCGGCGCCCCATTGGTCCAGAGGGGCGTGGGTGCGGATCCACTTGCTCAGCTCCACGTGGGAGAGCTCCGCGAGGCCCTCGCCTTCGAGCAGGTGCGCCAGCCGCGTGAAGTCCACATCGGCCGTCAGGTCGGCTTCGCCGATGTCCTCATGCCACTTCCCGTCCACGGTGTGGGCCTTGAAGCGGCGCAGGTCGGCACCCTTGGCCAGGAGGCGGTCGGCGGACTCGCCGTAGTCGATGGCGAGGAAGAGGCCCGCCGCCAGCGGGACGGCCAGGTCGTGCACGAGGCCGGGCAGGGCTTCGCACCAGATGCTGCCATCGCCGGGCTCCAGACCGTCGGTCTGTTCCGAGAACCAGGTTCCGGCCTCGCCGGGATCGGCGGCCTGCCACTCGGGACCCTCCGCCCTGAGCACCTCGCGCGTCCAGCGGGTCCCGTCCCAGCGCCAGGGCTGGGCGGGCAGGGCGTCGAAGAGCTCGTTGCTGAAGACGGCGCCAGTGAAGGGTTCCAGGGGGTCCGACTCGGCGGCGAACCGCGCGCGGCCCGAGGCCAGGAAGGGCCCGAGGGCCGCTTCCGCGGCGCGGCGCGCGGCGGGGTTGCCGTCCCGGTGGACATAGACCAGGGCCTCGGCGAAGGGGCCGGACACGGCGTTCAGCAGGTCGCGGCCCAGCCACCCCCGGCCGGCGCCGGGCTCCAGGGTCGTAAAACGCGCGGGCCGCCCCAGCCGCTCCCAGGCCGCCTCCAGGCGCAGGGCCAGGGTCTGGCCCAGCAGGGGACCCAGGTCCAGGGCCGTGTAGTAGTCCTTGCCGTCGAAGCCCCAGGGCCCCTCCGGGCGGCGGTAGTAGCCGTGTTCCGGATCGTAGAGGGCCAGGGCCATCACGTCGGCCGCTGGAACGGGGGCCTGGGCCACCCGGGCCGCCAGGCGGGACTGCAGGGGGTTCATCGGGGGGGCTCCTTCGGCCCCTTCTCCAGGGGCCACTTCGCCAGCAGCCGGGGCAGCAGCCACTGGGTGAGGGCCAGGGCCAGGGCCACGCCGCCCAGACAGGCCAGGCCCAGGCCCCGCAGGCCGCGGTAGCCGCTGAAGACCATGCCGCCGAAGCCGGCCAGGGTGGTGCCGGCGCAGACGGCGTTCACGCGGGCCACGCGCCGGGGGGCGTCGGCCTCGGCCCGGGCCCGGTGCAGCAGGTTGAAGGCCGTGTCCACGCTCACGCCCAGGGCGATGGGGATGGCCATGAGGGAGAGGAAGGTCAGGGGCTCCCCGGCCCAGCCCAGGGCCCCGAAGACACCGGCCTGGCTGGCGGCCAGGGGCAAGAGGGCCAGCGCCGCGAAGCGGAGGCTGCGCCCGAAGAGGGCGATCACGGCGAGGATGCCGGCCAGGGCCAGCAGGACCGCCTGCCGCACGGCCTCCTTGGCGATGTCCTTCACGGCCCGGAAGAGGGGCTGGGTGCCCACGAA
>DASVZU010000149.1:0-4588 GCA_036391515.1 Holophagaceae bacterium | reverse complement strand
CCCGCCGCCGGTTCCGCCTCCATGACCCAGTGGAGCAAGGCCGGCGTGAAGGACCTCTCCATCTTCCGGTTCGCCGCGGACGACGCCATCCAGTCCTCCATGGTGGTGGAGGAGGCCATCCGCCGCGGCTACACCAAGGTGGGCCTGCTCTTCGACTCCACCAACTACGGCGTCTCGGGACGGGACGACCTCATGAACCAGATCAAGCTGCAGGGCGGCAAGCTCCAGGTGGTGGCCCAGGAGAAGTTCAACATCGGCGACAAGGACATGACCGCACAGTTGCTCCGCTGCAAGCTCGGCGGCGCCCAGGCCGTCCTCATCTGGGGCATCGGCCCCGAACTGGCGGCCGTGGCCAATGGCATGGCCAAGATCGGCCTGAAGGCCCCCCTCATCGGCGGCTGGACGCTCTCCATGTCGAACTTCATCGACAACGCCGGCAAGAACGGCAACGGCACCCTGATGCCGGAGACCTTCATCGAGGATCCCATCACCCCCAAGGCCAAGGCCTTCATCGAGGCCTACCACCGCACCTTCAACGTGGGCCGCATCCCCTCGCCCGTCTCGGCCGCCCAGGGCTATGACGCGGTCTACATCTTCGCCGCCGCCGTGAAGCAGGCCAAGAGTACGGACACCCAGAAGATCAAGGCTGCCCTCGAGGATCTCAGGGAGCCCGTGAAGGGCGTGATCGCCACCTGGCACCGCCCCTTCAGCCGGTGGAATCCCGCGGACGAACGCACTCATGAGGCCTTCCACCGCCAGCAGGTGGTGATGGGCATGGTCCAGGACGGCCGGGTGGTGTTCGCGAACCCCGCCGAGAAGGCCCAGCTCATCAAGGCGGCAGGCAAGTAGCCGCCCGGCTCCGCCAAGGGGGGCTTCGGCCCCCCTTCCCTCTCTCCGCGAAGGTTCCCGCATGAATGCCCTGATCATCGGCCAGCTGGCCGTGAGCGGCGCCCTGATGGGGCTGGTCTACGCCCTCATCGCTTATGGCTTCCAGCTCACCTACGCCACCAGCAAGAGCATCAATTTCGGCCAGGGCGAGCTGGTGATGGTCTCGGCCTTCTTCAGCCTCACCCTGCTGGATCTGGGTGTGCCCTACGCCCTCATGGTGCCCGGGGGCCTGGTCTTCGGGGCCCTGCTCGGGCTGCTCGTCGAGCGTACCGGCGTGCGCCTGGCCCTGGAGGAGAAGAGCGAGGGCTGGGTCCTCCTTACCATCATCCTCGGGCTCTTCTTCTTCTCCGCCGCGGAGAACATCTGGGGGCGGGACGACCGACCCTTCCCCACGCCCCTCTCGCAGAACCCCGTACACGTGTTCGGCATCGACATCACGCGCATGGAGATCTCCGTCGCCGTGGGGGTCTTCGCCATCATGGGACTCATCGAGCTCTTCAAGCGGCGCACGCTTCTCGGCAAGGCCTTCGAGGCCGTCTCAGCGGACCGGGACGCCGCCGAGCTCATGGGCATCTCCGCCACCCGCACCGTCATGCTCTCCTACGGCCTCTCCGGCGCCGTGGCGGCCCTGGCGGGCATCCTCGTGTCTCCCATCACCACCGTGGGGCCCACCATGGCCTCGGCCATGATCCTCAAGGCCTTCTCCGTGGCCGTCGTCGCGGGCCTGGACTCGGGCTTCGGTGTGGTGCTGATCGGCATGTTCCTCGGCGCCCTCGAGGGACTGGCCAGCTTCTACATCGGCAGCGGCTGGCGCGAGGCGCCTGGGCTCGTGCTGCTCATCCTCGCCCTCGCCGTGCGCCCCACCGGGGTGTTCGGCAAGGCCGGCATCCGGAAGGTTTGATCCCGTGAAGCGCCTCCTCCTCATCCACGGCGCCGAGCTCGCTGTCTTCGCGCTGCTGGCGGCGGTGCCCCTCGCGGTCAGCAACCCCTACGCCCTGGGGCTGCTGACCCTCCTGGCCATCTACGGCATCCTCCTCATCGGCCTGGACGTGACCGTGGGCTACCTCGGCCAGATCAACCTGGGACATGTCGCCTTCCTCGGCCTCGGCGCCTATGCCGCGGGCATCTGCATCACCCGCTTCGGCCTGGGCCTGTTCCCCGCGCTGGGCGTCGCCACGGTGGTGGGGGTCCTCCTGGGGGGCCTCCTGGCCCTCCCCGCCCTTCGCCTGGAGGGGCCGCAGTTCGCCCTGGCCACCCTCAGCTTCACCGCCCTCAGCTTCACCTTCCTCAACGAGGTGGAGAGCCTGACCGGCGGAGCCCAGGGGCTGAGCCTCACCCGTCCGCCCCTCTGGGGCCATGAGCTCTCCCCCCGGGGCTTCTTCTGGCTCTGCACCGTGCTGCTGGGCTTCGTGTGGCTCACCATGCGGAACCTGCTCCACTCCCAGTGGGGGCGGGCCTTCGAGGCCCTCCGCGACAGTTCCATCGCCACGGACGCCATGGGCATCGGGGCCTACCGCCACAAGGTCGCGGCCTTCGCCCTCGGCTCGGGTCTGGGCGGCCTGGCCGGCGGCCTCTACGCCTTCAATTTCCAGTACCTCCAGCCCCAGAGCTTCGTCTACGACCTGATGGTCATCCTCCTGCTGGGGGTCGTGCTGGGCGGCCGGAAGAGCCTGTGGGGCGCCTTCGTCGGCGCTTCCATCGTGGTCCTCCTGCCGAACCTCCTCTCCAACCGGCACGTGTTCCTGGCCGTCTCCGGCCTCGGGTTCCTGCTGGCGCTCGGCTCCGGCGCCCGGGGCCTGGTCCGGAAGACCACCCGTCCCTTCCAGGCCCTGGCGCCCGTCGTGGCCATGGGCCTCCTCGTGGCCGGAGGCGTGCTGGTGAAGAACACCGAGGACTGGCGCAAGGCCATCTTCGCCCTGATGCTCTTCTCCGTGGTGGTGGGCCTGCCCGAGGGCCTCATGGGCTTCGCCGCCCGGGCCCTCACGCGGCTCTTCCGGGTGGCGCCCTCCCCCTTGCCGGCCCCGACTCCGCTCGACGACGTGCTCCCTGTCCTGATCGCGGACGGTTCCGCATTCCTGGAACTGGAGGACCTGAAGCGCCACTTCGGGGGCGTGAAAGCCGTGGACGGGCTCTCCATGACCGTCCGCTCGGGCCAGATCCACGGCCTCATCGGTCCCAACGGCTCCGGCAAGAGCACCGTGGTGAACGTCATCTCCGGCCTCTATCCGCCCACCTCGGGCCGGATGCGCCTGCGGGGACGCCCCCTCGGCACCGGGAGCCTCTACCGGGCCGCCCAGTCTGGCCTGGCCCGCACCTTCCAGAACCTGCAGCTCTTCGGGGAACTGACGGCCCTGGAGAACGTCATGGTGGCCCTCAAGGGCGTCTACCGGAGCCCCGTGCCCCTCGTGCTTCTCGGCCTGGCGAAGGGCGAGGAGCGGCGCGCCCGGGCCGATGCCCTGGCCCTGCTGGATCTGCTCGGGCTGAAGGACCAGGCCCGCATCCGGGCCAAGGACCTCACCTACGGTGACCAGCGGTTCCTCGAGATCGCCCGCGCCCTGGCCCGGAAGCCGGATCTCCTGATCCTGGACGAACCCGCCGCGGGCCTCGCCCATCCCGACGTGCAGCGGCTGATCCAGACCATCCGGCGCGTCCATCAGCGAGGCATCGCCATGATCCTCATCGAGCACCACATGGACGTGGTGAGCGAGCTCTGCACCGTGGTCACGGTGCTGGACGGCGGGCGCGTCATCGCGGAGGGGTCCCCCGACGAAGTGAAGCGCCATCCCAAGGTGGTGGAGGCGTACCTGGGCCAGGCCGGTCCCGGGGACGCCGCCCCCCAGCCCGCGTGAAGGAGGACCGGATGCTGCTGGTGGAGGACCTGCACGCGGGCTACGGCACGAGCGAGGTACTGACGGGGCTTGCCCTCGAAGTGAAGGCGGGCACCGTCGTCGCCCTCATCGGCGCCAACGGGGCCGGCAAGACCACCACCATGCGGGCCGTCTCCGGCGCCCTCCGGCCCAGCCGGGGCCGGGTGGTGCTCGATGGCCGCGACGTCCAGGGCCTGGAGGCGTCCCGCATCGCGCGGCTGGGCCTCGCCCACGCCCCCGAGGGCCGGAAGGTCTTCGGCCCCCTCTCCGTGGAGGACAACCTCCTCCTGGGTGCCTACGCCCGGCTGCCCCGCTTCTTCGGCTTCCGGCGGCGCGCCAAGGGCGACCTGGAGCGGATCTACGAGCTGTTCCCCCGCCTCAGGGAGCGGGCCCGCCAGACCGCCGGGACCCTCTCCGGCGGCGAGCAGCAGATGCTGGCCATCGGCCGGGCCCTCATGGCCAACCCCAAGGTCATGCTCCTGGACGAGCCCTCCATGGGCCTCGCCCCCGTCATCGTCCAGGAGGTGTTCCGCACCATCCGGCAGCTCAAGGAGTCCGGCCTCACCCTCCTCCTCGTGGAGCAGTTCGCCCGCAGCGCCCTGGAGGTGGCCGACTACGCCTACGTCATGGAGCGAGGTCGCATCGCCGTCCACGGCACCCCCGCCGAACTGCACCGGGACGAGCGGGTGCTGGCGGCCTACCTCGGCTGACCGGGACTGGCCCATCCGGCCGCCTTGAGGTAGGATGGGTCCCTGCCGCGGGCGTAGTTCAGTGGTAGAACGCAAGCTTCCCAAGCTTGATGTCGTGGGTTCAATCCCCATCGCCCGCTCCAA
>DASVZU010000148.1:0-10806 GCA_036391515.1 Holophagaceae bacterium | reverse complement strand
TGTGAGTCCCCGTACACCTGGATATTGCCGGCCGACACGTCGGTGGTGCCGAAAGTCACGCCGGTGGCGCCGGTGAACCCGGTACCGTAGATGTTGACGACGTTGTCCCCGGCGGCCGGGCCGGTGTTCGGTTGGAGGCTGGTGATCGTGGGAGTGGCCATGGGGCTTCTCGGGGAGGGGGAGGAGGGGGGAACGGAGGCCTGCCTGGTACCGGGGTCCGGACAGTCCCGGGACTAGCTCCCCGAGCCCGAGCCGGAGGCGCTGCCGGAACCGGACCCGCTCCCGGACCCGCTCCCGGAGCCGGACCCGCTGCCGGACCCGCTGCCGGAGCCCTTTCCGGAACCGGAGCCCGAGGCCGGGGTCTGGGTGGCGACCTGGGTGTTGGCGTTGTTGCCGAGCGGCGGCTGGCTGGAATTCCGCACCGACGAGGCCGCGGAGGATCCCGCCGTGCTGTTGCCGTACATGGCGCCCACGATGTTGCCGACGGTGGCCACCGCCTGGGACGTCAGGTCCTTGGTCGTGTTCAGGGCATCCTGGCGCGCGGCATTGGCCAGGGTCTGGCCGTTCTGGATGAGCGGGGCCAGCTGGGCGGCTCCGGTCAGGGCGGTGCTGAAGTCCTGCTGGGACGCCGCGGCCTGGCCCATGGACTGGAGCAGGCTGGTGTTCGGCGTGGGCGCCGTGATCAGGTTGTTGATGAGCGGCGGGAGATTGGTCAGTGAATTCGGCGCCGTGACGCCCGTGGTGAGGGGCGGGGTCGTGGTGGGGACCTGGACCATGCCGATGCCGGGCGCGGTATCCGGGGGCGAATCCTGCCAGTTCCAGAACCGCGTGAGGTCGATCTTCTCGGCGGAAGAGCAATGACCCAGGACCGCCTCGCCGAGGACGCCTCGGGTGGGCAGGGCGATGGTCGAATGCGGTGGCACGAAGCTGGCCTGCTGGTAGGCCAGGAGGGCCTGCTGCAGCTTGGCCGGATCCAGGCCCATCCCCTCCGCCACGTCCTGCGGGATGATGAAGGGCATGATCAGCGAGTTGCCGAACACGCCGAGCACCTTGTTCTGCACGCAGTTCAGCAGGGGCACCAGCTGGCTGGCGTCCTGGATGCCGCCGCTCGGTACGCCGATGGTGTAGCCGTCGAGCAGGATCGCCCGCTCCTCCGCGGTCATCGACAGCCACACGGCCTTGGAATAAAGGGTGGTGTTGCGGACGATGTGGTGGATCGACCGCTCGATCTCGAGGATCTCGTGGTACCGCAGCACCGGTGCGATCTGGATCGCCGGGAGCGGGAACGGCTGCGGCGGGAGCACCGTGTTCGAGAGGGGATCGTTCGCATAGGTCTCGTGGGGCTGGGCGGGCAGTACGTTGCCGCCGCTGTCCAGCTCCTCGATGGCGGCGTAGAAGTAGCTCACCTGGGGGCCCCCCAGGCTGGATTCCAGGTCGTTCGACATCAGCGTGACCGTCGATCGGTGCACGGCGTCGGCGCCCATCGCCGCCTGCATGGCCGAGGCCTCCCAGGTGGCATTCCCGCCGAAGATGGACTGCAGATTGGCCAGCGCCTGCAGTTCCGCCGACCAGAGGGTGTAGCTCACGGTCCTGAATGCGCGGGTGATCTCGAACCCGATGATGTCGGACCGGTTGAGGGAAGGCAGCAGCGCCAGGCTTCCCTGGAGGGTGCTGCTGGAGGTCTGCCGCTGGTTGAGCAGCCAGGCCAGCAGGTCCTCCCGGGAGGTGAAGGTGTCGGGGGGGATCGCCGGAGGTTGCCCCGAGGCGGACGGGGAGAGCTGGACCGGGCCCACCCGGGTGTTCCGTCGGGTGACCGCCGACACCGATACGGTTTCGCAGGAGAGGAAGGCGCCGGTGATCCGGAACTGGATGACATCCTCGGCCACGCCGTTCTCGCCTTCGACCATCGCGGAGGGATCGGCGACGAACTGGCTGAGCAGGGTCAGGCCGTGGCCGTACCGACGGGGCACGGCCGCCTGGAGCACATCCAGGTGCTTGATGATGGCGGCATAGCGGTCCAGCACGGCCTGACGGGTGGTGGGAACGGTGGCCTCCGTGAGCACCAGCGGCTGTCCCGGAGGCATGAAACGGACGATCTGCATCGGCACCAGGCAGGTCAGCGTGAGGCCGTCGATGCCGGTGGTGACGTCGTACATCCGCAGCACTTCCCAGTACTGCATGGTCAGGGCATGGGCGTGGTTGTGGTTGCTGATGGTCTTGGTGGTGACCCCCATGCTTTCGCTCGAGGAGGCGAGCCGCATGCCGGTGCGGTTGGCGGTGCGTCGGGCATTGGCCTGGTTCTCGGCCGCGGAGTGGGTGGTCTGTGAGGCCTGCTGGGTGGTGTCGCGCTGGCCCTGCAGCCATTGGCTGGAACTTCCGGACGAACTGGAGGAGCCGCCCCCGCCGGAGAGGAGGATGATGCTGCCCCCCCAGCTTGAACTGGAACTGTCGGTCTGGAACTGGCTGCCGCCGCTGGCCGCCTCCTTGAAGGCGGAGTCGAAGGTGGCATGGGTCGAGGTGTCGGCGAGCGCGACCTGCGTCATCGCCTCCTCTTCGGAGAAGAACTCGGTCTCGAACACCGTAGACGTGTCCCGCCGCTCGAAGACGGCCACCTGCTGCTGCTCCCCAGGCGCGAGGGGCAGGGAATAGACCAGATCGCCAAGGCCGAGGCCCATGAAGTTCCATCGTTGCGACATCCACAGCACGTAGCCCAGGCCCAGGGAGGCGGCCATGGGCACGGTCTCGTCCGCGGTGAAGGTCCCGCTGGTGTCCAGGCCGGCGATCTGGTCCCTGAAGCCGTCGACCGAGAGAGGCTGCTCGACGGGCACGCGGTCGATGTACGTCGTCGTGGTCGTCGTGCCGCCGCCTCCCATGGCCGCGCCCTTGGCCTGGGTCGCGTAGATGGTCAGGGGCAGGAAGTTCCGGTCCCCGAGGGGAAACCGCTCGACTTCGTTGACGATGCTCATTCGGGGTTCGACCAGGCGGAAGAACACACCCCAGGGGAAGGAGTCGATGGTCCTGCTGGCCGCGAAGGACTGGGAGCAGACGCTGCCCTGCTCGCCGATCTGGACGCTCGGGAGGTTCGAAGGCTGCGGGGCGGGGGCCGGCGCACCGGGGGCGGCCGATGGCGCCAGGGCCGCCAGGGCGGCGAGGATGCTCACCGGAAGGGGCTGGATGGCCTGGCTCAGCAGGACGACCCCGATGACGCCGTTGGCGGCGATCTGGGCGGCCGGGATGGTCACCTGGGCATTGTTGTTGGCGCCGTGCACGACGAGGGAGAGCCCCGCCGGGGGCAGGGTGGCGCCGCTCGGCAGGGGGAGGATGAACCCCCCGTCGTCCCGGGTGAGCACGCTGGCGACGGGGCCGGTCGCCCCGACGCTCTGGGGGTCGAACTGGATCTGGACGCGGGCCGCGGCTGATCCGTCGGGCTGGTGCAGGGCCCCGATCAGGCTCTGGGGCAGGGCCGGCACCTGGAGCTCCTTGAGGATCTGCCCAAGGCTGGCCTTGATCTGGGACATGCCGAGGTAGACCCGGCTCACCGCCTGGGTGCGCAGGGGCTGCAGGGCCGCACCCAAGGCCGTGGCCCGGTCGCCGAAGGGATCCAGGCTCAGCGGGATCCGCTGGCGGTTGATGGCCGGGGCGATCGCGGCGGCAGGGATGGCCTCACCTGCGGCGGTCGGTCGGATCGGCTGGCCAGCAGGGGCGCCACCCGGATTCTGGGGATCTTGTGCCATGACCGCCTCCCTTTGTCTTCGGACCTGCCCGGTGGGTCCCGTGCCTTCCCCGTCTCACGAAGCCCTGAACCAACCGCCTCGATGCAGCCTATAATTTTGAACTTGAAAATTGCATGAAAAACAAGGACGTTGAATGTTATAAATCGGCAAAAACATCATGTCAACATTTTAATATCACGACAGCTACCTTCCGTCCTGGCAGGCATTTGCCCCTCGGGAATCCGGCTTTCCCGGGAACGGTCTGGCAGGATGCTCCCGGGGGCCTGGCGACGGTGGAACGGATGGACCTGATCTCGGGCTTGGGCCTCCCTGGCGGCCGGACGGTCCTCGCCTACCTGGGCGGTGGCGCGGCCATGCTCTGGCTGCTGGCCCGGGTCCGGCGCTCCTTCTGGCTGATCTCCCTCCTGGCGCTGCCCGGCACCCTCTGCCACGAGCTCTGCCACTGGGCCGTGGGCCACCTGCTCAACGGCCGGCCCGTCCGTTTCACCGTGATCCCGCGGCGCGAGGGACGCGGCTTCGTGCTGGGGGCCGTGGCCTTCTCGAACGTGCGCTGGTACAACGCCTTCTTCATCGGCCTCGCGCCCCTCCTCCTGCTGCCGATGGCCTACGGCCTCCTCCTCTGGCGCCTGGGGCACGCCGGCACCTTGGGGTGGCCCGAGGTGGGGCTGGTGTTCCTCCTCGCGAACCTGGTCTTCGCCGCCGTCCCCTCCGGCCAGGATCTCCGCATCGCCGCCCGCTCCCCCATCGGGTGGCTGCTTCTGGCGGGCACCCTGGCCTGGGGTTGGGCGCGTGTGACGCGGATGAGGGCCCCGGCTGGAACCGCTCGGGGCGGGTCCCTGGCCTCCAGCCGTTGACCCCAAGGGAGGGTTAGGTGGCTCCGGCCCGGATGCATTCCTTCGCGCGCGGCGTCATGGCGCGGCTGACCAGCAGTTCCACCTTGGGCGCCACCATCACCTTGATGCGGCCCACCGAGGCCGGGCGGATGCCCTTGACCATCTGGGGACGGAGCAGCAGGTGGCGCTGGATCCGGAGCAGGCCGTCATCCGGGAAGGCCTGCTCCACCTCAGCCAGGGCGGCCCAGCGGGTCAGGTACCGGTTCTGGCCCCGGCAGGCCCAGACGCGGTCGTTTTCCAGTTCGAAATGGGTGACGAGGTCCAGTTCCATGTAGATCTCGCCATCCCCGGCCCGGATGGGGAACCGGATCGGGGGAGGCATGAGGGTCTTCAGCTCCGACGGGCTGAGGGGGCGGACCAGCCTGTCGCGGAGGCGCTGGAGGCACTTCTCCAGCCGATCCTCGAACACGGGCTTCAGCAGGTAGTCCACGGCTGCGAGTTCGAAGGCGCGCACGGCATAGGCCGAGAAGGCCGTCACGAAGACCACGGGCGGCCCGTCGGGAACCTCGGCCAGCACCTCCAGCCCGCTGAGGCCGGGCATCTGGATGTCCAGGAAGATGACATCCACCGGTTCCGGATCCCTCAGCCATTGGAGCAGGGACACGCCGTCCCCGAGCTCGCCGACCACCTCGCACTCCGCTTCCTTGAGGAGCCGCGTGAGGCGCTCCCGCGCCAGCGGCTCGTCATCGACGACCAGGGTTCTCAGCGGTTTCATGCCCGCATTCTACTTGGGTCGCCTCCAATCGGATGCAGGCGAGGGTTCCCTGGCCCGAGGGGCCGATGGTCAGGGTGGCGTCAGAGCCGAAGTGGAGGGAAAGCCGGGATCGCAGGTTCCGGACGCCGATGCCCCGGCCTTCCACGGTCTCCCTGAAGGGCATGCCGGAATTCCAGACCTCCAGGAGCACGGCTCCCTCCACGAGCCGGGCCCGCAACACCAGATCGCCGCCCGGCACGCTTGGCGCGATCCCGTGCTTGATGGCATTCTCCACCAGCGGCTGGAGGAGGAGGGGAGGGACCTCGAAGGCATCCAGGGCCAGATCCCACTCCCAGGTGACCCGAAGCCGCGGGCCCAGGCGGATGGCCTCCAGGGCCAGGTAGTCCGCCACGACCTTCCGCTCGTCACGGAGGGGCAGGCGCACGTGCTCCGAAGCCTGGAGGAGGTTTCGCAGGAGGTCGGAGAGGTGCCGGATGGCCCGCTCTGCGGCCTTGGCGTCCTTGTGGACGAGCTCCGCCAGCCCGTTCAGCGCATTGAACAGAACATGGGGGTGGATCTGGCTCTGGAGCAGCCGGTTCTTGGCGATCTGGGCCTCGGCTTCGGAGGCCTCCCGGCGCTCCTCCGAGTGGGCCCTGGCCGCGATCAATCCGCCGACGATCATCATGCCGGGACCCACGAGCGAGGTGTAGAGGTTGATGACCTTGCCCAGGCTGAAGCGCACGCCTCCCCGGGCCAGAAGCCAGGCATCGAAGAGGGGGAGCAGGACCGCGGCCGTTTCGCAGGTGACCAGCGAGAAGACGAATCCGAGGATGAACCGCCAGGGGGGGGCCAACCGCCTGGGCAGGATCCAGGGCAGGGGGGCCAGGAACGCGAAAGCGCCGATGTGCGTGAGGGGCGCCGACAACGCACTGGCCCACCACCAGGCGGCATCAAGGCGACGGGCTGCCCAAAGCCCATAAGCCAGAAATCCGACCCACAGGATGTAGGTGACGCTGATGACCCGCCAGTTCCTGGCCAGCGGGAACCAGGCCCTCCACGTGTTGGGTTGCTCGAGGATCGCATCGCTCCAGGTTCCGGCAGCCTCCAAGGGGCGGTCAGTTAAGCGTCGTGAAAGACGTGGTGAGGGAAGGCTCCCAGCGCTCACCGGGGCGCCTCGGATCCTGGCCGTGGATGGGGGCCGGGACGGCCTGGTTCAGCGCCGCGCTCATGCTGCTGGACTGCTGGATGGATTCCTTCCGGAAGGAGAGGCTGGCGTTCATGGGGTCTCCCAGGTAGCGCCTCGGGGCGCAACCCAGGTTTTGAACCCGTAGGGGACGGGGACCAACCGCTTTCCATGAACGGTATGTAAGCACACCTTCAACCGTTGGGCCCCCTCGGTGCCCCCATTCGGGGATTCCTGCTCCTGGCGGATCGGGGGATGCTCTTCTGGAACCAACCCTTCGAGAAAGCACTCGGCCCATGCCTCTTCCGCCCAACTGCCAGGCCGCCGGATTTTTCGTGCTCCGCAGCCCGGCCCTTCCGCTGGATGCGCTCCATCCCAGAGGCTCCCCGCCGGAGCCGGTGGAAGGGGATCTGGAGCGGGATCGGCGTGGCCTGCGTGAGATCCTCCGGACACTGGCGCGGCAGGCCGCCGTCCGGGAGGCTCTCGGGCTGGCCTCTCCGGATCTCGCCGAGCGGCTGGGGGCCTGGCTGGACGGTCTCCTGGAGGCCGCCGATGCCCGGGCCGTGGAGCGGTCCCTCCTGAAGTACCTGAGCCGCATGAGCCACCGCGCCACGCCCTTCGGCCTCTTCGCCGCCGTGTCCACAGGCGCGTGGGGGGAGGCCAGCCGCCTCGCCGTAGGCCCGTGGCTCGACTGCCGGAAGGCTGTGCGGCTGGACTGGGGCGTCCTGGAGAGCCGGGTGGGCCACCTGGAGCGGGATCCCGTCCTCCGGTCCGCGATCGCCTTTCGTCCCAACACGAGCCTCCATGCCTGCGGAGGCTGGTACCGGTACCTCGAGCGCCGGGAAGCGGCCGGACACGGGCGGACCTACCACCTGGAGGCGGTCGAGGCCACACCGCACCTCGAGTTCGTGCTCGAGCAGGTCCGGGAGGAGGTGCCGCTGGAGGACTTGACGGCGCGCCTGGCCCGCCACGCCGACGTGGCCCCGGCCTCCGCGCGGATGTTCCTCGACCAGGTCGTCGAAGCCCAGGTCCTTTGCAGCGGCCTCCAGCCGCCGCTCACGGGCCCCGATCCGGTGGCGCATCTGACGGACCTGCTGCGGGCGCGTCCGGCCACGGCCGCCGGCGCCGCCCCCTTGGCCGCGCTGGGCTCGGAGCTGAAGGCGCTGCAGGGGGCGCCCCTCGGCTCGCATCCGGAGGGCTATCGCGCCCAGGTGCCCTCCCTGGAGCACCTCGGAGTCCCTCCCGACAGCCGGGATGTGCTGCAGGTCGATCTCTTCCGTCCCTCGCCGGGCCTGGCGCTGTCGGCCCGGGTCCGGCGCGCCTTTGAGGAGGGGGCCGAGACCCTCCGGCGGCTGACCCCGGCGCCGGCTGAAGGCCCCCTGGACCGGTTCCGGGCGGCCTTCGTGGCGCGGTACGAGGCTCGGTGGATGCCGCTGCTGGAGGTGCTGGACGAGGAGAACGGCATCGGGTTCGACGGCGCGCCGCCCATGGAAGGCACGCTCCTGGAGGACCTCCCGATCCAGCTTCCGGCCCCGTCCCGCGGGATCTCACCGCGGGACCGCTTCCTCATGGCCCAGCTTCCGAGGTGGCAGGGCTCGCGGATCTGGGAACTGGGGGACGCGGATCTCGAGGCGCTTGCGAATCCGGACCCCCAGCCCTTCCCCTCCTCCTTCGCGGCCCTGGCCTGCCTGGCGGCCTCCGATCCGGCGGCCCTCGACCGGGGCGAGTTCCAGTTCTGGATGGAGCAGTACTCCGGACCCACGGCCGCGAGGTGGCTGGGACGGTTCGCCGCCGGCGATCCGGACCTGGAGGAGGCCCTCCGGCGCCACCTGAGGAAGGAGGAGGCCGCGCGCCCGGAGGCCCTGTTCGCCGAGGTGGTGCACGTGCCCGAGGGGCGCATGGGCAACGTGCTGGCCCGGCCGGCGCTCCGGGACTACGAGATCCCCTTCCTCGCCGCATCAGGGGTGCCCGAGGAGAGGACCCTCCGCCCGTCGGATCTCCTGGTGACGGTGCGGGGCGGCCGGGTGTGGCTCGCCTCGGCGCGGCTCGGACGGGAGGTGGTCCCCCGCCTGTCCTCGGCCCACAACTACAAGCAGGGGCCCGCCGTCTACCGGTTCCTGGCGCACCTGCAGGACCAGGATGGCCGCCCCGGGGGCTGGTCCTGGGGCGCCCTGGGGGACCAGCCCTTCCTGCCGAGGGTCGTCCGGGGCCGCCACGTCCTCAGCCGGGCGCGCTGGCGGGTGGAGGCCCAGGAGCTGAAGGAGGCCCTGGCGGCTTCCGGCGGGGGGGCCTGGGGCGCCTTCCAGGCCCTGCGTACCCGGCACGGATGGCCCCGCTTCGTCACGCTCACCGATGCGGACAACACCCTGTGGGTGGACCTGGACCAGGTCCTCTGGGTGGAGACCCTGCATCACCTCGTGGCGAAGCGTCCGGGCTTTATCCTCACCGAGGGATTCCCGGAGCCCGACCAGGCCCTGGTCCGTTCCCCGGAGGGTCGGTTCGCGCACGAATTGGTCCTCCCCTTCGAGGCGGCCCCGGCGCCCCGGCCCGCGACCCGCCCCCTTCCGCCCCAGGTGCAGGCCCCCGGCGGCCGGGCCTTCGCGCCGGGTTCGGAATGGCTCTACCTCAAGCTCTATTGCGGGCCCGCCAGTGCCGATCGCCTCCTGGTCGAGCTGGATCCCCTGCTCCGGGCGACCCGTGCCGAGGGCCTCTGGGACCGCTGGCACTTCCTCCGGTACCGCGACCCGGACCCCCACCTCCGGGTCCGGTTCCACGGCCGTCCCGCCCGGCTCCTCGGCGACCTGCTGCCCCGGATCCACAGCCATCTGGAGGGGTACCTGGTCCAGGGGCTCCTTTGGAAATGGCAGGTGGACACCTTCGAGCCCGAGCTGGAGCGCTACGGCGGTCCCCTGGGCTTCGCGCGGGCGGAGGCGTGGTTCCACGAAGACAGCCAGCAGGTCCTGGATCAGCTGGTGGCCGGCCTTTCCCTGGAGGCGCGCTGGCGGGCCGGGCTCCGGGACACCGATGCCATCTGGGCGGCCCTGGGGCTGGCGGTGCCCGCGCGGCGGGCGCTGGCCCAGGCCTCCCGGGACGGCTTCCGCAGGGAGTTCGGCGATACGGGGGCGGGAAGCGCGCAGGCGGGAATGAAGTTCAGGGCCCTCCGCCGGGAATTGGAGGCCGGGTTCCCCCCCGCCGGGGAATCGCCCGATCCCCCCGGACGCGAGGGGCTGATCCGTCTCCGGGAGGCCTTCGACCAGGGCGAGGTGGCGGAGGACCGGGCCAGGGTGGCCGGCAGCCTTGCCCACATGCATCTCAATCGCCTGTTCAGGGCGAACCCCCGGGAGCACGAGTGGGTCCTCATGGAGTTCCTGTCCCGGCTGTACGACTCGCGCCTCGCCCGCGCTCCGGCCCCCTGAGGCGGATCGGGGCTGCGGAGGTCTCCCGTTCGGACAGGAAAATCCACCGTTCGGGGGTGGAACCCGGCATATTTCCGGGAAAGGCTTAGGATTCGCTCCATCAGGAACTTTGGGGAGGACCCTTTTGTCGACGCCAGGCTCAATCTCGGGAGGTGGCAAGCCCGACGAGGTCGATGGCCAGCCGCTCGATGGCCAGGAACTGGTCCACATCGAGGAGATCCACGATCTCCTGGACTGGGCCATCTACTTCAGCGTCTCCAGGGAGAAGCTCAAGGCCGCCGTCGCAGCGGTGGGTCCCCGGGTCGAGGATGTGCGGCGCTACCTCGGGAAGTAGGGAGCGGGGTCGCGGCGGGGTTTTCGCAGGAAGCAACAGAGCGGCATCCGGGAGGAGGACATGAGGCGCTACGGTGATCCCACGGGCCATTCCCGGATCCGGGCATTCGAATTCAGCGCGGACGGCATCATCGTCGAGTTCACCGATGGCGCCATCTACCGCTACGACCACGCGAACACCGGGCTGGCGAACATCCAGCAGATGAAGCAGCTGGCCCTGAGCGGCAAGGGCCTGAACGGCTACATCGATCGCTTCGCGCGAAGGAACTACGCGATACGGCTCCGCTAGGCGGGGCTCCGCCTACTCCACCTGGGCCCCCGGGGTGGGCCCCGCCTGCTGGCGAAGCCTGGCCATGTCCCGGGTCGGGGCGCTCCCGAAGTAGCGGCCGTACTCGCGGCTGAACTGGGAGGGGCTCAGGTAGCCCACGCGGCGGCCGGCCGCCCCGGCATCGAGCAGGGTCACCAGCATGAGGCGCCGGGCTTCCTGAAGGCGGAGGGCCTTCTGGTACTGCAGGGGGCTCATGGCCGTGATGGCCTTGAAGTGCTGGTGGAA
>DASVZU010000147.1:0-7035 GCA_036391515.1 Holophagaceae bacterium | reverse complement strand
GGCCGCGGAGGATGGAGATGGCGTCCTCCACCGTGGGCTCCTCCACCAGCACGGGCTGGAAGCGGCGCTCCAGGGCGGCGTCCTTCTCGATGTGCCGGCGGTACTCGTCCAGGGTGGTGGCGCCGATGCAGCGCAGCTCGCCGCGGGCCAGGGCGGGCTTCAGAAGGTTGGCGGCGTCCATGCCGCCGGACACGGCGCCCGCGCCCACCAGCAGGTGCAGCTCGTCGATGAAGAGCACCACCCGGCCCTCGGCCTTCTCCACCTCCTGGATGACGCCCTTGAGGCGCTCCTCGAACTGCCCCCGGTACTGGGTGCCCGCCACCAGGGCGCCCATGTCGAGGCCCATGACCCGCAGGCCCTTGAGGCTCTCGGGCACGTCGTTGCGGGCGATGCGCTGGGCCAGGCCCTCCACGATGGCGGTCTTGCCCACGCCCGGCTCGCCGATGAGCACCGGGTTGTTCTTCGTGCGGCGGGAGAGCACCTGGAGGACGCGGCGGATCTCCTCGTCGCGGCCGATGACGGGATCAAGCTTCCCGGCCTCCGCCAGGGCCGTGTAGTCCTTGGCGTACTTCTCCAGGCTGGCGAACTTCTCCTCGGCCTTCTCGTCCTCCACCTTCGAGCCCTTGCGGACCTCGCGGATGGCCGCCTCGAGCTTCTTCCGGTCCAGGCCGAAGCGGTCGAGCACCTTCCGGGCGTCGGTGTGGGCGTTGGCGAAGGCCAGGAGGAGGGCGTCCGTGGCCAGGAAGCGGTCGCCCAGGCCCCGGCCCGTGTCGCTGGCCACCTCCAGGAAGTGCCGGAAGCCGGCGCCGAGCTGGGGTTCGGCCCCGCCCACGGCCCGGGGCAGCTTCGCCACCAGGTCCTCGGCGGCGTCCAGGAGCCCCTGCTGGGATTCCGGCGCCAGTCCGGCCCGTTCCAGCAGGGCCCGCAGGCCTGCCTCGGGAGCCAGCAGGGCCAGGAACAGGTGCTGGGGCAGGAGTTCGGGATGCTGGTCGGCCACGGCCCGCTCGCGGGCGGCCACCAGGGCGTCGTTGGCTTTCTGGGTGAAGGGCAGGAGGGACATGGACCACCTCGGATCCAGGATGCTTCAAATATGATTTGAATGCACTAAAATTTTCTTCCAAATATTTTAGATTTCGATTCCCCCCGGCCGCGGCTTGGGGCAGGTGGAGGTGGCTTCTCTTTCCATAAAGTAGTAGTTAATAGATGAGTTACAGGGTGCCCCTCTGCTCCACTCGGCGCCGCCTTCAACGCCCCGGCCTAGCTCCTGGGAAGGGCCATCGGCATGGGCCTCCCGGCCCTCTCCGGGCACCCGGGGATGCCGGAGGGGGCGGGTCTGGCCTGCGTCGCCCCAGAGGCTGCCCCGCAGGCCGTCAGCCCAGCCCGCGCCTTGCCGCCTCCCGGGCGAGGGCTGGATTGAGGGCGAGGGCCCTGGCCGCCAGGGCCTTCGCCTCCCCGGCCGCGCCCTGCCGCTTCCGCAGCTCCGCCAGGAGCAGCTGGGCCCAGCCGTCCCAGGGACGGGCCTGGGCCGCGGCACGGAGGGCCGCTGCCGCGGCCGGATCCAGGGGGAGCTTGAGGTCCCGGGCGGCGTCCAGGGCCAGGGCGCCCCAGGCGATCCGCAGGCCGGGGTTGTCGGGCGCAGCCGCCACGGCCCGCCGCTGGAGCGCCAGGGCCTCCCGGGCCAGGGCGGGGCGGCGGGCGGCGCGGGCCGAGAGCAGGCGCTCCCGGGCGTCGGCGGACAGGGCCTCGGCGTTCCCGGGGTCGCTGGCCAGGATCCCGGAGAGCTCCTTCCGCGCGGTGGCGAGGTCCGGGCCGGCCCCCCGGCCTCCGGCCAGGTCCGCGGCGGCCCGGTCCAGGCGCGTGGTGGCCACGCCGAGGCGGGCCTGCCGGGACGTGGGCTGGAGGGCCAGGCCCCGGAGGTGGCTCCGCAGGGCGGCGTCGAGCGCGGGGCGGGGGTCGGCGCCCGTCCAGGCCTGGTACTGGGCGAGGGTCTGGTAGGCCGCCCCTTCGCTGAAGTCGTGGCCGACCCAGGGGCGGAGGGCGGAGGCCGCCTCCAGCATGCCGGCCGCGGCCTTCACCTCGGAGGCGGGGTCCTTCCCGGTCAGGAGCTGGCGTTCGCCCCGCAGAGCATGGATGTTGCCGAGCGCGTCCAGGAGGTAGTCGTGCAGGCGGGGCTGTTCCAGGGCCTTCTGGAGCCCCGCTTCCGCCCGGGCGAGGAAGGGCTCCGGATCCCGGCCCTGGGCCATCTCGCGTTCGGCCCGGTTGCGCAGCACGGTGGCCCAGTTCACCCACAGGGCCGCTTCGGCGGGCCGCAGCGCCAGGGCCTTCTCGGCGTCCGCCGCGGCGGCGTCCAGCTCGGCGGTGGGGTCCTCGCCCCGGTTCAGGAGGTGGGTGGCCCAGCGCCGGTGGATGGCGGTGCTGAAGCTGCGGGCCCGCCAGCTGTCGGGATCCACCTCCAGGGCTTCCCGGACGGGCCGAAGGGCCCAGTCGCGGTCCGCCGGGGTGGCCTTGCCCTGGTCCAGCTTCAGGCCGAGGAGGGCGAAGCGGCGCTGGGCCTCCTCCACGAGGGGGTCGGGGGCGCTGCGGGCCCGGTCCTGGGCCGCCGCGAGGCAGGCGCCTTCGAGATCCATCTGGGCCATGGCCTCGTCCCGGCGCCCGGCGGAGAGGAGGGCGACGGCCCGCTCCTTCCGGACCTCGGCCTCCAGCAGCCAGGGATCCGGGAACCAGGGCTGGCGGCGCTGGGCCTCCTTCGCCTTGTCGAGGGCCTGGTCGTACCGGCCCTGCACGAGGGCCAGCAGGCCCTCGGCGTAGGCGGCGTCCTCCAGGCTGCGCCCCTGCGCCTCGCGCAGGAGGGCCAGGGCGGGGCCCCGCAACGTGGGCTCCAGCTCCCGGCGGCGCTCTTCCAGGGCCTGCCCGTGGAGCCCCTCCAGCTCGGACACGTAGAGCCGGGCCAGGGTGGTGCCCAGAGCCTGCGCGGCATCGGGATCGTCAGGCGCGGCCTTCCGGGCGGCCTCCAGCTGGACGCGGGCCTTCTCCAGGTCCCCCAGGGCGAGGTAGCCGCGGCCCAGGGCCAGCCGGGCCGGTCCCTGGGCCCACCGCCCCTGCCGGCCGGTCTCCGTCTGGAGCCGGGTGAGCTCGTTCCGGACCTCCTGGAGCTCCCGGCTCGTGTCGTGGCGGGGCAGGCTGCGCACCTGGAAGATGCGGCTGTCGAGCCGTTCCACCTCCTGGGCCAGCTGCTGGGCGAAGCGCACCTGGGATCGGGCCCGGAGGGCGGAGGAGATCCCGTAGCCGGCCGCCAGGAGGAAGGCGGCCAGGAGGATGGCCGCCAGGCGGTTCTTGCGCAGCCGCTTGCCGGCGCGGTAGGCGAGGGAGGGGCGCCGGGCGAGGATGGGATCGCCGTCGAGGAACCGGCGGAGATCCTCGCCGAAGGCCCGCGCCGAGTCGTAGCGCCGCTCGGGCTCCTTCTCCAGGGCCTTGAGGATGACCGTCTGGAGGTCCCGGGGGATGTCCGGCGCGAGGCGGGAGGGAGGCACGGGCTCCTCCTCGGCGATGCGCCTCATCAGCGCCAGCGGGGTGTCCCCGCGGAAGGGCGGTGCGCCCGCCAGGCATTCGTAGAGCAGCGTGCCGAGGGCGTAGACGTCGGAACGGCGGTCCACCTTGTCCGCCCGGCCCAGGGCCTGCTCGGGGCTCAGGTACATGGGCGTGCCCATGATGGCGTCGGTGCGGGTGCGCGAGGCGCTGTCCAGGTCCCGGGCCACGCCGAAATCCATGAGGTAGGGGTGCCAGCCGTGGTCCTCCTGCTGGAGCATGACGTTGCCTGGCTTCACGTCCCGGTGGACGATGCCTGCCCGGTGGCAGGCGTGGAGCGCCTCGGCCACCTGGAGGAGCACCTCGACCTTGGTGCGGAGGCCGAGGCGTTCCCGGGCCTCCCGCAGGGTCGGCCCGTCCACGAACTGCATCACGAGGTAGGGATGGCCGCGGGCCTCGCCGGCCTCGAAGATGTGGCAGACGTTCGGGTGCTCCACCTGGGCCTGGGCCCGGGCCTCCTGGAGGAAGCGGGCCGTGTCCTCCGGCTCCAGGCGCTTGAGGAGCTTGATGGCCACCGTTCGCTGGAGCTGGTGGTCCACGGCCCGGTAGACCACTCCCATACCGCCCTCGCCGACCACCCCCAGGGCCTCGTACCGGCCCCCCTCCCGCAGGGGGAAGCGGGCCAGGAGCTCCTCATGGTCGAGGCTGGGGGCCAGCGATCCAGAATCGCTGCGGGAGGCGCCCGCCGGCCAGAGCCCGGTGGCTTCGTGCCCGGACTCGGGCGTGGCGGCCGTCCAGTCGTCACCGCCTCCGCGCGGGCTGGAGGGAGGCTGCGGCGGATCCGGCGGATGTTCGGCCATGGGCTGGCCCAAGCATAGTCGCCCCCAGCCCTCCGGCCACGCCCGGAGATCGGGGCGGGGGTACGGTCAGAGCGCGGTCCTGGGCTGGAGGGCCGCCTGGGCCAGCAGCAGCCCCGTGAGCAGGGCGATGGCCACGAAGAGGGCCTGGAAGGCCGTGTCCAGGCCCGCCACCAGCTGCTTCTGGATGATGAAGCCCAGCCCCTGGAGGCCCAGGCCTCCGGGCACCAGCACCACCAGGCCGGGCAGGAGGGTCACGATGGAAGGGCGTCCCTTCCATCGGCTGAAGGCGTTGCTGGCCAGGCCCAGGACGAAGGCTCCGAGCCCCACCCCGAACTGGGGCCCCAGCCAGCCCGCGCCCTCCCGGGCCCCGAGGAAGGCCAGGACACAGGCCGCCAGGATCCACGGGAAGTCGGAAGTCCGGGCCCGGAAGAGCACCACGAAGGCCGCGGCGATGAGGGGCAGGGTGACGGCGAGGGTCCAGGCCGGCAGGGGGACGGGCGCCCCCAGCAGGGCGCGGTCCAGGAGGGGCGCCGCCAGGCGCTGGCCCAGGGCCACGCCGAACCCCAGGGAGAGGAAGGTCATGCCTGTGTCCACCAGCCGCGCGGTGCCGGAGACGTGGTTCCCCGTGGCCAGCTCGTTCATGGAGACCACCAGCCGCAGACCGGGGACGAGGACGATGAGGCCGGCCACCGTGAGGACGTGGGGGGAGACATGGGGGAAGCGCCAGGCCGCGGCCACGGCCAGGAAGCCCACCAGCGTCCCCGAGACGGGGTAGACCAGGCGCGAGGGACCGGTCCGCCGGCTGAGGAGTACCACGGCCAGGCCCACCAGGAGGCCGAGCAGGCCGGTGAGGAGGATCTCCCGCCAGCCGCCGCCGAAGAACTGCGCGGCCGGGGCCGACCCCAGTCCGAAGCAGAGCACGGTAGTGGCCGCGCCCCAGCGGGGCGGGGCGGCCTGGATGGCCCGCACCCGCTCGGCCGCCTCCGCGGCGCCGATCCGGCCCTCGATGAGGGCGTCCGTGGCCTCCTGGAGGTCCGAGAGCCGGGCCAGTTCCACGTCGCCCGGCAGGCTGCGCTGGAAGAAGGTCCACCGGTGGTCGCCGCGGGCCAGGGTGGCGAAGAAGGCCGTGGGCAGCGCGAAGAACTGGCCCTCCAGTCCCAGCCGCCGGGAGGCCCGGGCCAGGGCATCCTCGAAGCGGTGGGCGGGAATGCCCGAGGCCTGGTAGGCCCGGCCCAGCTCCAGGCAGAAGGCCACTTCCGGCGGCGGCGCCGGGGGAGCGGGCCCCGGGCCGGACGGGTCCGCGGGCCCGGTCATCGGAGGGGCGCCGGCGCCACGCCGGCCCGGGCGGCGACCTCCTCCGCCAGGGCCAGGCTGGCGGTGAGGCCGGGGGATTCGATGCCGTAGAGGTTCACGAGGCCGGGGACGCCATGCATGGCCTCGGTCTGGACCAGGAAGTCGGGCTGGGGCTCGCCGGGCCCGTGGATCTTCGGCCGGATGCCCGCGTAGGCGGGCTGCAGGGAACCGTCGGGCAACCCCGGCCAGTACTGGCGCACCTCGGCGTAGAAGCTGTCGGCGCGACGGGGGTCTACGTCGTAGTCCTCCCGCTCGATCCACTCCACGTCGGGTCCGAAGCGGGCCTGGCCTGCGAGATCCAGGGTGAGGTGCACGCCCAGGGCCCCTTGGCTGGGGATGGGGTACACCAGCCGCTCGAAGGGCGCCTTCCCGGAGAGGCCGTAGTAGTTGCCCTTGGAGAGGAACTGAGGAGGGACCGTCTCGGGTGGCAGGCCCTCGAGGCCCCGGGCCACCCGCTGGGCGCCCAGGCCCGCGGCGTTGAAGACGTGGTCGGTCTGCAGGCGCATGGGATCGTCGCCGCCGACGTGCAGCTCGATCCCGTCGCCGCCCACCCGCCCGCCGGCCACTGGGCTCCGCAGCACCACCGTGGCGCCGTGGGCCTCTGCGTCGAGGGCGAGGGCCCGCATGAGGCCGTGGCTGTCCACGATGCCGGTGGTGGGGGAGTGCAGGGCCGCGGCGCAGCGGAGTTCGGGCTCCAGGGCGTGCACGGCCCCGGCCTCCAGCCAGTCCAGGTCCACGCCGTTGGCGGCAGCCCGGGCCTGGATCTCCCGCAGGGCTTCCAGCTGGTCGGCCTGGGCCACGATGAGCTTGCCCAGGGGCCGGCAGGCCACGCCGTGGGTCTCGCAGAAGGCGTAGAGCATCCGGTTCCCGGCCACGCAGGTCCGGGCCTTGAGCGACCCGGCAGGGTAGTAGATCCCCGCGTGCACTACCTCGCTGTTGCGGGAGCTGGTGCCCGTGCCGATGCGGTCCTCTGCCTCCAGCACCAGCACCTCCCGGCCGGCGCGGGCCAGGGTCCGGGCCAGGGCCAGGCCCACCACCCCCGCCCCGATGACGACGCACTGGACGCGCTCCATGACGGCCTCCGGGGAGGATGATCCCAGGGATTTCCTGTGACCGGGATCAGCCCAGGCGCGGTCCGGCCGCCGCCACCTCGGGCGGCACGTCCGCCTCGAACTTCTTGAAGTTCTCGATGAAGCGGGCGGCGAGGGAGCGGTAGCGGGCGTCGTACTGGGCCTGGTCGGGCCAGCTCTGGGCCGGGTACATCACGCCGTCGGGCACGTCGGGGCAGTGCTTCGGC
>DASVZU010000146.1:0-2441 GCA_036391515.1 Holophagaceae bacterium | reverse complement strand
TGCCCCGGGGGACGACGAAGGCGGTGCCCGGCGTGGCGAAGAGCACCGCCTCCTCCCGGCCCGCCCGCCAGAGGCGCAGCTCCGCCGCGCCCTCCAGCAGCACCAGCAGCTCGTCCCCCGCCGGGTGGCGCTCCCAGGTGGGCCAGTCCGCGGTGAAGGCGTATTCCGCCACCAGCAGGCAGCCCGCGAAGCCCCCGAACCGCGCGTCCAGCTCTCCGTAGAGAGAAGGCGTCACCGGCACCGGCGTGGCCGCCAGGGCCCCGTCCAGCACGACGAAGGTGGAGGCCAGGGGGAAGGGCGTCATGGGGTCCTCCGGGGATCAGTCGGCCGGGGCCGGGGAGAAGAGGGCCTTCACGGAATCGCGGGATAGGACCACGAAGGTGAGGACGCCCAGGGTGGTGCCGTAGGGTACCTCCAGGCAGGAGATCCCCGCGATGACCAGGCAGAAGGTGCGGGAGGCGCGGGCCTTGAGGCGGCGGGCCGTGAGGAATTTCAGGATCGCCAAGGTCACCATGGCGCCGAAGAGGAAGGCGCCCATGGCGAAGAAGACCCAGCCCATCTCGGGGGGTGGGGCCGTGTTGGGGGGCTGGGCCGGCAGGTTCCGGAACGCGAAGGTGAACATCAGCCCCAGGACCATGTACATCCCCCCGAACAGCGAGAAGAGGAGGCACATTCCCGCGCTGAGGTAGTAGCCCAGCGTCAGCATCCGCAGATGCTCCTCGTCCACGATGGTCTGCCGCAGGGCTTCCGGTTCCGGCGATTCGGGCATGCAGGCACTCCTGGGTGAATGGGTCCGTGGGTTTGCGAAGGCTAGCGGCGGCTCAGGGTCACGCGGCCGAAGGGGATGGCCTTGCCGTCCTGGATGTTGTCCAGGGCCCAGGTCCAGGTGTCGGTGGCCTTCTGGTAGGCGAAGGTGTTGGTGAAGGACAGGCGGCCGTCCCGGTCGCGGAACTGGAACGGGATGGCCTCGCCCGTGCGCTTGCCGAGGCCGATGGATTGGGGCGCGAGGCCGCCGCCCCCCGTGGTGTCCAGCCACAGGCACTGGTACTCCCCCGCCGCCGCGTCCCAGCCCAGGAGGACCAGGGCCTCGTACTGGGAGCGCCCCTGGGCGTCCAGCTCCCGGGCCCGCTCCCGGAGCGTCAGGTACTGGTGGCCCAGCTCCCAGGCCACCGTCACATCGTGGGTGGTCGCCTTCCCCGCCAGCGTCCCCCGCAGCACCCAGGTCCCCGCCAGATGCTCCAGCAGCGGATCCCGCAGGGGCGCCCCCTGCCCGAGGAGCGGGAGGGCCAGGCAGCAGGCGGCGAGGAGGGGGGCGAGGGGGCGGCGCATGGAACCTCCGGGGGCGATGGGTTCGAGGGTGCCTTACAGCGTGCGGGTCATGAACACGCTGTTCGGATCCTCCGTGTAGCCGTCAAACGGGGGGCAGTACTGGAAGCCGAAGCGCTCGTACAGCCGGCGGGCGGGCTCGAAGGCGGGCTGGGAGCCCGTCTCCAGGCTCAGCCGCCGGTAGCCGCGGGCTGCGGCCACGCCCAGGATGTGCCGGAGCATGGCCTGGGCCACGCCCGTGCGGCGGTGGTCGGACGCCGTCCGCATGGACTTGACCTCGCCGTGCAGGGGGCTGAGTTCCTTCAGGGCCCCGCAGCCCACCAGCACGGGCCCGGACCAGGCGGACCAGAACGTGACCCCCGGCTGGCGCAGCGCCGTGAGGTCCAGCGCATGCACGCTCCCGGGGGGCGTGAGGCTGCGCATGTTCCGCAGGTGCTCCGCCAGGAGGGCCTGCACCTCGGGGCCGGAGAGATCGTCGAGTCGGATATCCATGGGATCGGGTGGACGGGGTCCGGGAAGCGGGGAGGGGGTGGCGTGCAGGGGGTGGCGAAGGCCCGGGAAAGGGCTGGGGAGGCTAGAGCTTCACGGCGGCTTCGACGTCGGTGTAGACCTCCATGCGTGAGATCAGGCCCGCCTCGGAGAACCGCTGGAGCTGGGCCGTGGTCATCAGGTACCGGCCCCGGCCCCAGCTTGGATTCTCCACCGTGAGCTCGGTGACCGTCAGGGCGGAATTCCCGTGCACGAAGAACCGGGATCCGTGGGTCTGGATCCCCGGGAACTTGAAAAACAGGTCCGAGAAATAGGCGTGGACGGAGGCTCGGCCCTTCAGGGGGTGGTCCAGGAGCGGGGAGTGGAATTCGCAGGCCTCCTCGAAGCAGGCCGCCAGGGCCCCGGCATCCTGGTTTCCCCAGGCCTCGACATAGGGCTGGAGCAGCGGCGGCACCTTGACCTTGTTCGGGAAATCCATCGGAACCTCGCGGGAGCGGCAGGTGACCAGGATCGGGTGGCGGTGCGGAGGAGGGGTGACGTCGAAGGAGTGAGGAAGGCCATGCAGGCGGGGTACGAGTGGAGCGTTAGGTTTGGCTGGCCCGGGGTCAGAAGTTGGAAACCCTTGG
>DASVZU010000145.1:0-7951 GCA_036391515.1 Holophagaceae bacterium | reverse complement strand
CATCTTCGCGTTCGTGGGCATGGAGTTCCTCCGCCACCCCGGCAACGTGGTGTGGCGCCTCGTCCTGCTCATGGCCATCTCGGCCATGGCCGGCGGCTTCTTCGGCGCCCACATGGCCCACCGGGTCGGCCGCAAGACTGTCCGGGTCGCCGTGGTGGGCATCGGGTTCCTCCTGGCCGCCTGGTATTTCTACAAGCACTACGCTGCCTGAGGCCCTTCGCCCTTGGCCGGAATCGAGGCCCGTGCTAGCCTTTCTGTTCCCCACGCCCCGCGTGGAGCCACGGAGAGTTGTCCGAGTGGCCGAAGGAGCACGATTGGAAATCGTGTAACGGTCAAAAGCCGTTCGAGGGTTCGAATCCCTCACTCTCCGCCACATTGAAGCCGCCGAAGGGCGGCTTCTTTCATCTGCGCAGAGGGTGTGGGATTCGAAATCACAGAAAGGCCGGCAGGTAGGCGCAGGCCCAGGCAGCCCTGGATGGGCTGCCTGGGCCGCGAAGCGCCGTGCCGGCCTTTCGTGCGGCCGGAAGGGACGCCCGGAGGGTGGCCCTGGAGGGAATCCCTCACTCTCCGCCACATTGAAGCCGCCGAAGGGCGGCTTCTTTCATCTGCACGGAGGGTGTGGGATTCGAAATCACAGAAAGGCCGGCAGGGGAGATCTCTCCTGCTGAGCCGAGGACGGCACCCTATCCTGGGGCATGCCTGAGAATCCGTCGGATCCGATAGCCCTGTCCCAACGGGAACCTCGGGGCCTCACTTGCGCCTGGACTTGCAGAGGATACTGCCCGGCCTGCCAGGCCCAGGAAATGCGGGCCCTCCAGGCGGATCTGCCAAGCCGGGCCGAAGCGAGCCCGTCATGGACCCGTCATGCGTGAGGGGTGATCCGTGCCGCGGCGGGATACCCGCCCTTGTGCCAACCTTGCTCCAGCAATTCCCGCTGGATGGTCTCGGCGATCTGGTGGGCAGCCTCCGAGCCCCGGGTGTCGCCGGCGAGGTGCCGGTCCTGTTCGATCCTCCGGGCGATGGAGAGGCAGGTCTGCACGGTGGTCTTCTCGATCACCCTGGTCGGCGGCTGGGTCCTGGCATTCCCGGGCGGCATGGTTCCTCCGGAGGTTGTCAATGGGGCCTGCCGGACCGGCAGGTGCCTCTGCCTGTTGGATGCCTGGAACCCCGGAATGGTTCAACCGGTCCAGAGCAGCCGGCCTTCCGGTACACTCGCGGTCTCACCCGGAGGTCCCGTGTCCCGAACCGCCCTGCTCCTCTCTCTGATGGTGCTGGCTGCGCCCCTGGGAGCGGGGACGAAGCCCCGGATGAAGGCGCCCGTGAAGGTGACGACGCCCAGCGGCCTGCAGTACGAGGACCTGGTGGTGGGCACCGGGCCCATGCCCCAGCGCGGGCAGGCCTGCGTGGTGCACTACACGGGCTGGCTGGCCGGCCGGGGCGACCGGAAGGGGAAGAAGTTCGACAGTTCCCTTGATCGCGGCGAACCCCTCACCATTCCCATCGGGATCGGCCGGGTCATCAAGGGCTGGGACGAGGGGGTGGCCACCATGAGGGTGGGTGGCAAGCGCATGCTCTACATTCCGGCAGGACTGGGCTACGGCGCCCGTGGGGCGGGTGAGGACATCCCGCCCCATGCCCGGCTCATCTTCGAAGTCCAGCTGCTCGCCGTGAAGTAGCCTGGGGGCGACCGCAGTCCGGGTGCCCGGGCTCGTCGGCCCGGCCCTGGGCGGGAGCTCCGCGGAGCGGGTGGCGTCCAGCATGGCTCCCGGTTCCGGGAGAGATTCCTGGTGGCCCTGGTGGGGCGCCCAGGATGGGCCCGCCCTTACTGCCTGGGCTAAGTCGGCTTGTGCTAGATGGCTATGATCGTGTTAAAAAATATTAGATAAATTGGGGAAATTGCGATGAATGGATGTATCTTTCTCGTCTGAATCCCCAGGCTTCGCCACCCGGAGGCGTCCATGTCCACCCTTCAAGGTCGAGACCCGCATCCTTCCCTCTGGCCAGGGCCTGGGCCGGATCGGACCGGATCGACGCGGACCGCACGGGTCGGGCTCGGTTTCGCCGTGGCGGCGATCCTGCTCCTCAGCGCCTGCGCGGCTCCCGGCATGAAGCTGAACGTGAAGCCGGGCAAACGCGATACCACCATGCAGATGGACGGCCTCAACATCAACTTGCGCTCACTGGGCGCCGAGGCGCTCAAGGTCCAGCGGCCCCGGGATCTCGACCCGACGGATGCCGAGCTGCTGCTGAACGACAAGATCCCCCCCTATCGAATCGGCCCCCAGGACGTCCTGCTGGTGACCGTGTGGGACCACCCGGAAATCACGCTTCCCCTGGGGCAGTTCAGGCAGGACGCGGCTTCCGGGATCGTCGTGGACGAGAGCGGTCAGATGTACTTCCCGCATGTGGGCTCCTTCAAGGTGGCGGGGATGACGACCTCCCAGGTGCGCGACGCCCTCACCACCAAGCTCACCAAGGTCCTGCAGAACCCCCAGATCGACGTGAAGATCCTCGCCTACCGTTCCCAGAAGGTCTACGTGGGGGGCGAGGTCAAGAATCCAGCCGTCTACAACATCACCGATGTCCCCTTCACTCTGGCCGAGGCCATCAATCGCGCGGGGGGCTTCCTGGCGACGGCGGATGACAGCCGGCTGCTCCTCACCCGGGGGGACCACGTGTGGCGTCTCAACTTCCAGGCGCTCCTCGCCTCGGGGAATCGCATCGGCCAGATCCTGCTCAAGGACGGGGATTCCCTCCAGGTCCCGAGCAGCATGGAGAACCCCGTGTACATGATGGGGGAGCTGACGCGGCCCGGGACCATCCCGCTGATCCACGGCAACCTCTCCCTGGCCCAGGCCATCTCGGAGACCGGGGGCATCGCGGGAGCGAGTGCCGACGCGCGATCCATCTACGTGATCCGGCAGGCCGGCGCCGCCAATGCCGTGGACGTCTACCACCTGGATTCCCGCAATCCGACCGCCATGGTGTTGGCGGACCGGTTCCCCCTCCGACCCAGGGATATCGTCTACGTGGATGCCGGCACCCTGGTCCGCTTCAGTCGGGTCATGGGCCTCCTGGTGCCCACGGTCACCGCCGTCACCTCGACCGCCATCGCGGTGGGGGAGACCGACTATTTCATCAACCGGGTGAAGTGATCCGTTCCTCCGCCGATCCCGGGGGCCCGTCTGCTGGCTCTCCCGCTCCTCCACAGGCTGAATCCTTGATGCCGACGTCCTTGATCCGCTCTGTTCTCGTCCTCTGTGAGGCGAACCATTGCCGCGCCCCGATGGCGGAAGGGCTGCTGAAGGCGGCCCTGGGCCCGGCTGTCCGAGTCACCTCGGCTGGCTTGAACGCCCTGGTGGACATGCCCCCGGATCCCGAGGCCTCTGCGGTGATGCGGGCGGGGGGCCACGACATCTCCGCGCATCGTGGACGCCAGTTCACGCCCGACATGGCCCGCGAGGCCGACATCATCCTGGTGATGGATGCCCAGCAGAAGGAGTGGTGCACGCAGCTGGCTCCAAGCGCACGAGGGCGGATCTTCCTCCTGGGGCACTGGCTGTCGACCCCCGCCCTCGACATCGTGGATCCCTTCTGCCGGGGGCCGGAGGCCTTCCGGCAGGCCTACGAGGACATCCACCAGGCGGTGTCGGCCTGGGCGCCGCATCTCCTCTCCGAGCAAAGGCTGGCATGACTTCCACGCTTCCCCCCTCCCTGCGTCCCGTCCAGCTGAGCGCCACCGGCACCTTCTCGAGGCCGAAGGGCGGCTTCGATGACCCGCGCGAGATCGACCTCCATGAATGGCTGATGAGCCTGTGGAATGGCCGGTACCTCCTGCTGGTCACCATGGCGGCCTTCCTCGGGCTGGGCGGGTTCTACATCTGGTGGAGCACCCCGATCTACCAGGCCGAGGCCCTGCTCCAGATCGTGCCGCCCAAATCGGCGCGGGATTCCGATGCTGCCTACACCCGCATGGAGAGCCTGTTCTCGGCTCCTTCCGACGCCTCCACCGAGATCGAGATCCTCGGCAGCAACCTGGTGCTGGGCCGGACAGTGGAAGCCCTGGGTCTGGATGTCGTGGCGAAACCGGTCCTGCTCCCGATCATCGGCGAAGCCATGGAACGGGGCCGGGCCGACGCGCCCCGGATCCAGGTGGACACCTTCGAGGTGCCCGACGCGATGCGGGGCCTGGCCTTCCAGATCGTCGCGATGCCTGACGGCAACTACGCATGGAAGACACCCCTCGTCGCCCCGCCTCTGATGGGGAAGCCCGGAGCGACCTATCCGAGGGACACGGTCCTGGCCACCGGCCGGCCCGGGGAACTCCTGGAGGCCACCTACGGGGGGGAGACGCTGAAGCTGAAGGTCGGACAACTGGCCGCCAAGGCCGGCCAGGCCTTCCGCCTTGTCCGCCGGCCCCTCCTGGATGCCATCACCGATGTCCGGAACGATCTCGAGGCGGCGGAGAAGGGAGCCACCCAGCCCGGAAAATCCACGAACCTTCTGGCCCTCACCTTCCGCTACCCCAATCCGATCCTGGCCGAGCAGATCCTGAACGACATCATGGACCAGTACATCCAGCAGAACATCCAGCGGAAGAGCGGGGAGATCGCCCGCACCCTGGAGCTGCTCCAGAAGCAGATCCCCGAGGTCCACGCGCGACTGGCCGTGGCCGAGAACCAGCTGAACCGGTTCCGCGCGCAGACGGGATCGGTGGACATCCCGCGCGAGGCCGACCTGGCGCTCCAGCAGAGCACGAGCCTCGCCTCCCAGATCTCGGCCCTGAGGCAGAAGAAGCAGGATCTGCTGCGGATCTACCAGGAGAACTCGGATGTCGTGTCGACCCTGAACGCCCAGATCGCCAAGCTGGAGAGCGAGTCCGCCACAGTGAGCCAGAAGGTCCGGTCCCTGCCCCTGAACCAGCAGGAGCTGGTCCGCCTCTCCAGGGAGGTCCAGGTGAACACGGACCTCTACACCTCGCTCCTGAACAACATCCAGCAGCTCCAGATCACCCGGGTGGCTGAGACGAACAACACCCGCGTCGTCGATTCGGCCCTGGCCGGGCTGAAGCCCATCAAGCCAAAGAAGGAGATGCTGCTGGCGGTTTTCCTGGTCCTGGGGCTCTTCGTCGGCGTCGGGCTGGCCCTGCTGCGCCGGGCCCTCCAGCAGGGCGTGGAGGATCACCGGGTCATCGAGACCAAGCTGGGCCTGCCGGTGTTCGTGACGGTCCCCCACAGCAAGGCCCAGGAAGAGCACTACCGGGCCATCCGGGAAAGCCGTTCGGGCAGGCACCTCCTCGCCCTCCACAACCCGGACGACCTCGCCATCGAGAGCCTCCGGAGCCTGCGGACCATGCTCAACTTCACCATGGGGGATACCCCCAACCGGGCCATCATGATCACCGGGCCCTCCCCGAAGGTCGGGAAGTCCTTCCTGAGCGGCAATTTCTCCGTGGTGCTGGCCCAGACGGGGGCCCAGGTGCTCGTCGTCGATGCGGACATGCGCAAGGGGAACCTGCACAAGTATTTCGGGCTTGGGAACCGGCTTGGCGGCCTCTCCGAAGTCATCGCGGGATTGTCCCCGTGGAAGTCTGCGATCCACAAGACCGAGGTCCCGGGCCTGCACATGATGAGTTCCGGGGAGATTCCCAAGAATCCCACCGAACTGCTCATGTCCCCGGGGTTCGCGACCTTCATCGCGGAAGCCTCCAGGGAGTACGACTTCGTGGTCATCGACGCACCGCCCATCCTTCCAGTGACCGACGCCACGATCATCGGCTCCAAGGTCGGAACCGTCCTCCTGGTGGCCAAGGCGCGGAAGCATACCCTGGATGAACTCCGGGCCTGCCAGAGCCGCATCCTCTCGGCCGGCATCCCCTTGAAGGGGTGTGTCTTCAACGACCTCCTCCCGACGGGCCTGGGATACTACGACCGGCACTACCTCTACGCCTACCACTACAAGTACGGCCGGGCCGACAACACCTGAAGCGGCGGCACCTCCCTGGCAGGGCTGCCCGCCGGGTGCCCGCGGCTGGCGTCCCGGATCAGGCGTGGGACCGGGTCGACGGGCGGTGCCTCAGGAAGTGGAAGATGGACAGGTCGAGGGTCGGCTGGATCACCGCCAGCCAGATGCCGCCATAGACGAAGGACAGGACCACCTTGATCCAGTTGGGGTAGGCCGGGATGCTGCTCTGGAAGAGCCAGACCGGGAGGATCGAGAGCGAGATGCAGGAGAGGAAGGTGATGTAGAAGGTGGTCCGGAAGGTCCGCTTGCTGACTCCCAGGAGGCGCTCGCAGTCGGCGAGGTCCGGGTTCCGGCTCACCCGGAAATAGGCCTGGTAGCCCGCCAGGATCGAATGGCCCGCGGCGCCGGACGCCTGGCCTACCAGGGTGTTGATGCCCGCAAGTTCGAGGGGGCTGGTGAACTGGATGGCGGTCCCCTCCGGATCGCTCCGGACCACGGTGCCCTCGGCCAGGATGCGCTTGATCCCTTCCGGGCCCGTGACGGGGATGGCCAACCGGAACTTCCGCCCCACGGGCAGGGGGGAGGCCGACTTCAGGAGAACCCCGCCCATGCCGAGGTTGATGGCCATCGCATACGCCACCATCCGCCCCATGGACACCACCTTGACCTTCTGGCTGAAGGGGATGCGCTCGAAGGTGCGCTGATCAGTGGACGCGATCATGGTACGTCTCCACGGGTTGATGATAAGTCGCCGGTGGACATTTGCAAGGAATGGGATAAAATAGGTTCCATCGAGGCCTACCCCCTTCGCACTGAACGCCTGTCCTGTCGAACAAGGGGCTCCCATGCATGCTGGGAGTATTCAAGTCCGCCTTTTGGGCATCCTGGTCATCGGGGTGGTCACTTCCCTGATCGCCTGCAGTGGGGGAGGGTCGCCCGCGCCGCCCGCCCCGGCTTCGTCGGTGTCGGGGGGCATCGCCCTGTCCGTGAGCCCCGCGTCCGCCCGACTCAATCCGGGCGACACCCTCTCTCTCACCGCCACCGTCTCGGGCACCCCCGATACGGCCGTCACCTGGACGGTGGACAACGTGTCGAACGGCAATGCCGCCGTGGGCACGATCACCGGGACCGGGAACACCGTCACCTACAACGCCCCGGCGGCGGTCGGGGCTCACACCGTCATGGCCACGAGCGTGGCGGATCCCACGAAGAAGGCCTCGGCATCCATCACGATCCAGGCGGGGGTCCTGGTCACGCTGAACCCCGCGAACGCCACCCTCAACACCGGGGCGACCCTGACCCTGACGGCGACGGTCTCGGGCACCACGAACACGGCGGTCACCTGGGCGGTGGACAGTGTGGCGAACGGCAATACCAGCGTGGGCACCCTCACCGGGACCGGGAACACCGTCACCTACACCGCGCCCCTGGCGGCCGGCAACCACACCGTCACCGCCACGAGCGCGGCGGACCCGACCCAGTCCGGCTCTTCGGCCATCATCGTCCAGGCCGTCACCACCAGCGTCACCGGAGTGATCGTGGCGCCGAACGGGGTATTGGGGAATCCGGGGACGTTGGCGGCGCCGACGACGCTGGAGGGGGCGCGGACGATCATCCAGAACGCGCGCCGGACGAGCCCGGGGGTGCTGCGAGTGCTCCTGCGGGGAGGCGTCTACCCGCGAAGCAGCTCCTTCACGCTGGGCTCGGCGGATTCCGGATCGGCGGCGAACCCGGTCGAGTGGGACGCCTACCCGAACGAGACGCCCCGGCTGATCGGCGGAGTGGCGCTGAGCGGCTCCTCGGCCCACCTCGTGGACGGGACGGACCCGAACTGGTCGCGGCTGGATGCGACGGCGCGGTCGATGATCTATGTGGTGGACCTGACGCCCTACAAGGCGAGCATCGGGACCCTGGCGAGCCGTGCGGTGGGGGGAGGCTCCGTCAACCAGTCCATGGAAGTGTTCGTGGACGGAGCGGCGCTCACGCT
>DASVZU010000144.1:0-11764 GCA_036391515.1 Holophagaceae bacterium | reverse complement strand
CGAGTTCCTGAAGCTTGCCCTTCTCTCGGTATCGCCTGGGGCGATACGCGAGACGCCGTTGTCCTCTCGCGGGATCGGCTGAGGAGGCACTGTGGCGCTGCTCGAGTTCCTGAAGCTTGCCCTTTTTGCGATCACCCGGAACAAGACGCGGGCGTTCCTCACCATGCTCGGGATCATCGTGGGCGTGGGGGCGGTGATCGCCATGATCGGCATCGGGGAGGGCTCCAAGCGGGCCTCCATCGCCATCATCCGCAACATGGGTTCGAACATGCTGACCATCTTCCCGGGGGCCCCCGGCACCCATTCGCACCACGGGCCCCAGGCCCTGGGCAGCGCCGCGATCCTCAAGGAGGATGATCCGCCCCTCATCCACCGGGAGCTGGCCGGATCCAGCGTCCATGCCGCCACGCCCCAGGTCTCCACCACCCGCCCGGTGGTCTACCAGAACAGCAACTACCTCAGCCAGATCCAGGGCACCGGTCCGGAGTTTCTCCAGATCCGGGGCTGGGAACTGGAGAAGGGGCGCTTCTTCACGGATGCGGAAGTGCGCGGGCAGGCCAAGGTCTGCGTCATCGGCAAGACCGTCCAGGCCAACCTCTTTCCCAACGGGGAGGAGCCCGTGGGGCAGACCCTGCGCATCGGAAGTCTGCCCTTCCAGATCGTGGGGGTGCTGGAGAGGAAGGGCGCCGGCATGTGGGGCGACCAGGACGACCTCGTCGTCGGGCCCTACACCACCGTCATGCGCAAGGTCATGGGGCGGAACACCATCCAGCGGATCATGGTGAGCGCCCACGAGGGCGAGGCGGAGCTGGCCGAGGCCGAGATCACGGCCCTCCTCCGCCAGCACCTGAAGGTGCCGGCCCAGGAGGAGAATCCGTTCCACATCCGGAAGCAGGATGACATCGTCCGCATGCAGACGGAGCAGGCGGGCATCCTCACGACCCTGCTGGCCGTCGCGGCCAGCATCTCGCTGGTGGTGGGGGGCATCGGCATCTCGAACATCATGCTGGTGAGCGTCACGGAACGGACCCAGGAGATCGGCCTGCGGCGGGCTTCGGGGGCCACCCAGCACAGCATCCTGTGGCAGTTCCTCACGGAGGCCATCGTCCTCTCCATCCTGGGCGGGGCGCTGGGCGTGGGCGTCGCAGCGACGGCCGTGGCCATCCTCCAGCGCGCCGAGATCCCGGCGGTGGTGGAGGTCTGGGCGGTGGCGCTGGGGCTGGGCTTCAGCGGCGCCGTCGGGGTGGTCGCGGGATTCCTGCCGGCCCTCAAGGCTGCGAGACTGGACGTCATCGATGCCCTGAGGTACGAGTGACGCCTGAAGCCCCCAGCCGTATCCCCCACGCCGGGGACCCCCTTGGTTGAGGGGGCCGAGGCCCCCCACGATCCCTACGCCGCCCTGCGGGATCCGGACTACCGGTGGTTCATCCATTCGCTGGGGCTGGTCACGCTGGGCCTCCAGATGCAAGGCGTGGTGGTGGGCTGGCAGGTGTACGCGCGCACGGGGGATGCCCTGGCCCTGGGGCTGGTGGGCCTCTCCGAGGCGCTGCCCTTCCTCCTCCTGGCCCTCTTCGGCGGCCACGCCGCCGACCGGGCGAGCCGCCGGGGCATCTGCCTGGCTTCGCTGCTCAGCCTGGCCCTCTGCTCGGCCCTGCTCTGGAGCTTCACCTGGCATTCCCGGTCGGGCCCCCTCGCTCGTGCCGTCTGGCCCATCTACGGGGTCATCTTCCTCACGGGCATCGTCCGGGCCTTCTACCGGCCGGCCAGCACGGCCCTGGGCACGCAGCTGCTGCCCAAGGACCTCTACGCCAACGGGGCCTCCTGGCGCTCCTCCGTCTTCCACACGGGCATGGTGGTGGGTCCGGCCCTCGGCGGCCTGCTCTATGCCTGGAAGGGGCCCGTCGCGGCCCACGGGACGGTGATGCTCCTCCTCTCGCTCGGCTTCCTGGCCCTCCTGCCCGTGCGCCGGGTGCCCCGGCCCGCGGCGACCCGGGGCGGTTCCGTGCTCGCGAGCCTGGCGGAGGGGATCCGCTTTGTACGCTCCGAGAGGCTGCTGCTGGGCGCCATCAGCCTGGATCTCTTCGCGGTGCTGTTCGGCGGAGCCGTGGCCGTGCTCCCCATCTTCGCCAAGGATGTCCTGCGCACCGGCCCCCAGGGCCTGGGCGCCCTCCGGGCGGCGCCCGCCGTAGGTTCGGTGCTCATGGGCGTGGCGCTGGCCCACCTGGGGCCGATGCGGCGGGCGGGCCGGACGCTGCTGCTCTGCGTGGGCGGTTTCGGCGTCGCCATGATCGCCTTCGCCCTCAGCCGCAGCCTCGTCCTGAGCCTGGCCATCCTGGCCGCCGCCGGGGCGGTGGACAGCGTGAGCGTGGTGCTGCGGGCGACCCTCCTGCAGACCCTCACGCCGGACGCGATGCTGGGGCGGGTGGCCTCGGTGAACCAGATCTTCATCGGCTCCAGCAACGAGCTGGGCGCCTTCGAGAGCGGGGTCGCGGCGCGGCTCATGGGGCTGGTCCCCTCCGTGGTGTTCGGGGGCTGCATGACCCTCCTCGTGGTGGGGGTCACGGCCTGGCGGGTGCCCGGCCTGCGGCGGATGGACCGCATCCGGTGAGGGCGCATGGTAAAAAAGACTCAATGGTGATCTGAGTCAAATCCAGTCCTGACAGGCATCGGGCGCGGTCCGCCACCCTGCACACTGGTGGGGGCTTTCGCCCTTCCCGGTGCCCCATGATCTTCGACCTCATCCATGTGCGGATCCGCATCAAGCTCCTGGGCCTGGTGCTCCTGCCCGTCGTCGGCGGGGGCCTGCTCTCGGGCCTCCAGGTGGCCCAGCAGACCCGGCTGCTCGACCGCCTCCAGCGGGTGCGGGCGGCCTCGGCCGTGTCGGGGGCCGTGGGGGACCTGGCGCAGGCCCTCCAGGCGGAATCCGACACCACCGCCCTGGCCCGGGGCCCGAAGGGCGCCTCGCGCCAGGGGGACCTGGCCCAGGCCCGGGAGGAGACCGACCGGCAGGTGCGGACCCTGGAAGCCGCCGTGGCGGGCACGGATCCGGGCCTGAAGGCCCTGCTGCCCCGGTCGGCCCTGGACCTGGGTGCCTTGCGCCAGCTCCGCCAGCGGGCGGACCGGCCGGGGAGCACCGGGGTCATCGACGGCTACCACCGCGAGGTGGAGGGCCTGCTGCAACTGGAGGAGCGGCTGCTGCTCCCCGCCGCGGGCACGGCCCTGGAAGGGCAGCTCCGCGCCTTCGCGAGCCTGCTCCAGGCCAAGGAATCCGCCGGGCTGGAGCAGGCCATCATCTCCCAGGCCTTCGCCCAGGGCGCCTTCGAGGTGGACCAGGTCGAGCGCCTGGACGAGGCCGCGGCAGCCCGGAAGGCCCAGGAGTCGGCCTTCCTCGCGGCCGCCCCGGCAGCGGCCCGGGCGGACTACCAGGCCGCCATGGCGGGGGACTTCGCGCCGGAGTTCACCCACCTGGAGGAGGCCGCCCGCGCGGGCAGCCTGAACCAGGATCTCCCGGCCTGGTCGCGGGTGGCCGAGGCCCGCCTGGCCGCCCTCAAGGGTGTGCAGGACCGGTTCGGCAAGGAGCTCCAGGCGGAGGCCCGGGGGCTCGAGGCCAGCGCCGGGGCCCGGCGCTGGCTGCTGGTGGGCGGCTTCGGGCTGTTCGGCCTCCTGGTGCTGGCCTGGACCTGGCGCGCCACGGTGCTCATCACCGAGCCCCTCCAGGAGCTGGCCGAGGGCATGGCCCGCATGGAGGGGGGCGACCTCCGCATCCAGCTGCCCGTGCACAGCTACGACGAGACGGGCCGCATGACCCGGGCCTTCAACGCCATGAGCGCCCGCCTGCGGGAGCTCGTGCGCAACCTGCAGCACCATGCCGGGCGACTGGGCGGCGGGGCCGAGTCCCTCTCCTCCCATGCCGGCCAGGTCTCCGCGGCCACGGGGCAGCTGGCTCAGAGCGCCCGGGTGCAGCGGGAGGCCTCGGAGGAGGTGGCCTCCGCCGTGACCCAGCTCCAGGCTTCCGTGCTGCAGGTGCAGGCCAGCCTCGAGGACATGCTGGCGGGGGGCCGCGACGCGGGCAGCCGCGTGCGCGAGACCGCGCGCCAGGCCCAGGCGGTGGTGGGTGCGCTCGAGGAGGTGGTCCAGCGCACGGGCCAGGCCGTCCAGTCCATCCAGGCCATCCAGTCCCTCGCGCAGTCCGGCCGCCAGATCCTGGAGGGGCCCCGGGAGCCGGATACGGCCCTGAAGCTGCACCAGATCAGCCTCCAGAGCGAGAAGGCCGCGGCCCAGGTGTCCGGGCTCGTCGAGGCCAGCCGGTCGGCGCTCCAGGCCGGCGCCGCCCGGGTGGAGGCGATGGTGGCCGCCATGGCCACGGTGGACGGGGCCCTGGGGGAGATCGAGCTCGCCGCGGGGGAAATCCACCAGGCCGCCGAGAGCCAGGCCAAGGTGAGCACGGAGGTGAGCCGGCGCATGGAGGCCAGCCTGGCCGCGGCCCAGGCCGTGCAGCTGGCCGCCGCCCAGCTCGCCAACACGGCCCCGGAGCTGGTGCACACCTCCCGGGAGCTGGTGGGCGTGGCCGAGGGCCTCAAGGCGTCCGCCACGGCGTTCCAGGCGGAGTGATCCCCGGAAACGACGCGGCCTCCCGGGCGGGAGGCCGCGCGCGGGTGGACTTCGGCTACAGGACGGCCAGGGCGGCCGCGTAGTCGGGCTCCTGGGCGATCTCGGGCACCAGCTGGGTGTGGATGACCTTGCCCTTCTCGTCCAGCACCACGACGGCGCGGGCGTGCAGGCCGGCCAGGGGGCCGTCCACCAGGGTGGTGCCGTAGGCCTTGCCGAAGTCGGCATTCCGGAAGGTGGAGGCGGGCACCACCTTGTCCAGGCCCTCGGCGGCGCAGAAGCGCTTCTGGGCGAAGGGCAGGTCGGCGCTGATGCAGAGGATCGTCGTGTTGGGCTTCTCGTTGGCCCGCACGTTGAAGGCCCGCACGCTGGCGGCGCAGGTGGGGGTGTCCAGGCTGGGGAAGATGTTCAGCACCACGCGCTGGCCGGCCAGGTCCTTGGCGGACACCTCGGAGAGGTCGGTCTTCACCAGGCTGAATGCCGGGGCGGCGGCGCCGACCTTGGGCAGCTCGCCGGAGGTGTGGAGGGGATTGCCTTTGAGGGTAACCTGGGCCATGGGGATGCTCCTGTGGAGAACCTCCAGATTACCCAACCTGCGCATCTTTGGCGGGAATTGCCCAGGGATGTCCAGACTGACCGCTGGTCCGGAACTGAAGCGGTGAAGGTAGGCTGAGAGGCCCCCTCTCCGGAGTCGCCTTGTCCACCCTGCTCCAGAAGATCACCGCGCGGGACCAGCGCCTGGCCGCCTTCCGCCACTACGAGCTGCTGGTCCACGTCTACGTGGTGGTGCTGCTCATCAGCAACCTGATGGGTCCCAAGCCGACCCAGATCGGACCCTTCATCTTCAGCGGCGCCCAGCTGCTCTTCCCCATCACCTACATCTTCGGGGATGTCTTCACCGAGGTGTACGGCTACGGCGGGTCCCGCCGCGCCATCTGGATCGCCTTCCTGGCCAGCCTGCTGATGGGCGCCTTCGCCCTGTTCATGGTGGCCCTGCCGCCGGCCCCGGACTGGCCCCGGGAGAACCAGCGGGCCTTCGAGCTCGTGTTCGGCACCGCGGCCCGGGGCATCCTGGCGAGCCTGGCGGCATTCTGGATCGGGGAGTTCGTCAACAGCTACGTCATGGCCCGGATGAAGCTCTGGACCGGCGGCCGCTGGCTCTGGACGCGCACCCTCGGCAGCACCGTGGCCGGGCAGGCCGTGGACAGCCTGGTGGTCACCTTCGGTCTCTTCGCTTTCACCCTGCCCGTGAAGACGATCCTCGTGATGGCCGGCAGCGGCTACCTCTTCAAGGTGCTCTACGAGGCCCTGGCGACTCCCCTCACCTATGTCGTGGTGGGCTTCCTGAAGCGCACGGAGGGCGTGGACGTCTTCGACGAGGGGACCGACTTCAGCCCCTTCGTGAAGGACGTCTAAGAGCCGCCTACTTCGGGGGGAACTTCTCCAGGATGTCGCGGACGGCGCGGGCCACCACCTCGTTGGCGTCCTCGGGGTTGTCCAGGCCCGTGAGGGCCCCCTCGGCGGCGCCCTGCCAGATCAGCTTGTTGGTCTTGAAGTCCACGATCTCGATGACGATCGTACCTTCCTTGTAGCTGTGAACCTGGCTCACGCTGGTGCCCACGCCGCCGTAGAAGGGGCGGAAGCCCCAGCCCCAGTAGCCGCCCACGTGGGTGGTGGTCCGGTAGCGCCGCTCCCGCACGATGGGGTAGTAGGTCACGAGGAAGTCGGGATCGGCCTTGGTCTCCAGGACATAGCCCTTGGCCTGGAGCTCCCGTTCCAGGGCGGCCTTCACCCGGGTGTCCATGAGGCTGGTGGTGCCGCCGGTGCCCTTCTTGGAGGTGTAGTAGTCGAAGGTCTTGTAGCGGGCGAAGGTGGCGGTCACGTCGTAGTCGTAGCGGACCTGGTAGCCTGCGCAGCCCGTGAGCAGGGCCAGGGTCAGCAGGGCGGGGGAGAGGCGGAACGCGGTCATGGAACCTCCGGGCACCCATTATGGATGCCGGAAAGCCAGCCGGGTTGAGGTGTCAGGCGGTCTAGGGCGGTCTGGAACCTGGGGGAAACCCGGTCCGGGGGGGTGGGCAGTCTGTCCAGGGCTGTGATTTCACACCAAAATCGCTGGAGAGTCCCGGGAATCATCCGATCCTGATGGGGTCATGGTCCTCGACCCCACCCTCGATCCGGGCGCCTCCAGCCCCCTGTACCTCCAGCTGCAGCGGCAGCTCCGGGGGCTCATCCAGCAGGGCGAATGGCGGCCGGGCACCCGGCTTCCGGCCGTGCCGGAGCTGGCCGGGCGCTGGGGCGTCCACCGCCTCACGGTGCTGAAGGCCCTGGCGGGCCTCAAGCGCACGGGCTGGATCCAGACCGTGCAGGGCCGGGGCAGCTTCGTGGCCCCCCGCCTGCCGGAGGCCCCCGGCCTGCGCACCGCCGGGGAGTTCCCCTTCGAGGGGTCTCCCCTCCTCGTCCACGAGGGCGAGCTGGGCTCCTGGATCGGGGAGACCCTGGAGCGGGCCCAGGACCAGCACCTCGTGAGCTTCTCCGCCGGGTTCATCCCCTCGGACCTGCTCCCCGGGGAGCAGCTCCGGCGCCTGACGGTGCAGGTCATGAAGGATCTCGGCCCCGAGGCCTGGGTCTACGCGGCCCCCGGCGGGCACCGGCCCTATCGGGAGGCCGTGGCCCGGTGGCTGGCCTCCGAGGGCGATCCCATCGACGAGGGCTGGGGCATCCGCGCCCTGCCCGGCGCCCAGGCCGGCCTGGCCCTGGCCCTGGAATCCCTCACCGTGCCCGGCGACCGGGTGCTGGTGGAGAGCCCCTGCTACCTGGGCTTCCTGGCCCTCATCCGCGCCCTGGGCCGGGAGCCCGTGCCCGTGCCCGTGGACCGGCAGGGCCTCGATCCCGAGCGCCTGGCCTCGGCCCTCCAGCGCAGCGAGGCCAAGCTGCTCTTCACCGTGCCCAGCTTCCACAACCCCACGGGGATGACCCTCTCCAAGGCCCGCCGGGAGCGGGTGCTGGCCCTCACCCGGGCCCACGGCGTGGTGCTGGTGGCCGATTCGGCCTACGGCGACCTGCGCTTCACGGGCAACTCCCTGCCGCCCTTCCGCCGCTTGCCTGACGCGGACCACGTCATCCACGTGGGGGGCTTCTCCAAGTCCCTGGCGGCCGGCCTGCGCCTGGGCTACCTCATCGCCCGGGAGGACATCCTCCGCCGCCTGGCGCCCATCCAGGAGGTGCACACCATCGCCCTGCCCACGCTCACGCAGGAGGTGGTGGCGCGGTTCCTGGACAACGGCGGCTTCCGGCGGCACCTGGTGCGGCTGCGCCGCGCCCTGAAGGAGCGGCGGGACGCCATGTTCGAGGCTGTGGCCGAGCACTTCCCGCCCGGCACCCAGGTGTCCGAGCCCAAGGGGGGCATGCACCTCTGGGTGGTCCTGCCCGAGGGCTACTCGGCCATGGATCTCCACCGCGACGCCCTCCAGCACGGCCTGGGCTTCGCCCCCGGCCCCCTCTTCTTCGCGGATGGCCGGGGCACCAACTGCCTCCGCCTGAACTTCTCCACCCACGACCCTGCGGTCACCCGGGACGCCATCGCGCGCCTGGGCCACCTGGCCCGCCGGACCTGAGCCGGCCCGCTTTCTCTCAAGGAGCCTCCATGAGCACCGCGACGTCCACGCCGACCCTCGAGATCCTTCCCTCGGACCATGCCGCCAGCGCCGAGGAGCGCGCGCGGAAGATGACGAACCCGGGCTTCGGCCGCATGTTCACGGATCACATGGTGGTGATCCCCTACAAGGAGGGCCAGGGCTGGGGCCGGGGCGAGCTGAAGGCCTACGGGCCCATCGCCATGGATCCCGCCTCCTCGGTGCTGCACTACGGCCAGGCCATCTTCGAGGGCTTCAAGGCCTATGCCCAGAAGGACGGCGGCGTGGCCACCTTCCGGCCCGAGGCCAACGCGCGCCGCTTCCAGGCCTCCGCCCGCCGCCTGGCCATGCCCGAGCTGCCGGAGGCGCTGTTCCTCGAGGCCGCCTACGCCCTGATCCGCCAGGACCGCGCCTGGATCCCCGGTGCCGTGGGCGAGAGCCTCTACATGCGCCCCCTCATGATCGCCACCGAGGCCGCCCTGGGTGTGCGGGCCAGCAACGAGTACCTCTTCGTGCTCATCGCGAGCCCCAGCGGCGCCTACTTCCCCCAGGGTGTGAAGCCGGTGACGGTGTGGATCTCCGAGGACTACGTCCGCGCCGCGCCCGGCGGCACGGGCTTCGCCAAGTGCGCGGGAAACTACGCCGCCAGCCTCGTGGCCCAGCGGCAGGCCAAGGGTGAGGGCTGCGACCAGGTGGTGTGGCTCGACGCGGTGCACCGGAAGTTCGTCGAGGAGATGGGCGGCATGAACATCTTCTTCGTCTACCAGGAGAAGGGCGAGACCGTGGTGGTCACCCCCGAGCTCACCGGCACCCTCCTGCCCGGCGTCACTCGCGACAGCCTGCTGCAGCTGGCCAAGGACCAGGGCTTCCGGGCCGAGGAGCGGAAGATCAGCACGGACGAGTGGGAGGCCGCCCTCAAGGAGGGCCGCATGACCGAGGCTTTCGCCTGCGGCACCGCAGCCGTCATCACCCCCATCGGCCGCGTGAAGTCCCGCATGGGCGAGTGGCTGGTGAACGGCGGGGAGACCGGCCCCGTGGCTGCCAAGCTGCGCCAGGTCCTCCTCGACCTCCAGCATGGCGCCGCCCCCGACACCCACGGCTGGATGCACCGGGTCATCTGATCCGGAACGCTCCCGAACGAGAAGCGCCCGCCATCCGGCGGGCGCTTCGTCCGTACGGGGAGGGTTCAGTAGCTGAGCGTGGTGGTGGTCGTGGCGCCGGCGGCCACCGCCTGGGTGGTGGCCGCCTTCACGGTGACCGGGGCCGCGCCGGAGGTGCTGCGCTGGGCGGCCACGCCGTAGATGCCGGGGGGCAGGGCGGTGAAGAAGACCTGGTCCTGGGACAGGCCCGAGGCCGCGGTCTGGGAGCGGACGATCAGGATGGCGGCGCCGGACGTGCCCGTGGTGAGGGTCTGCCGGAGCTCGCCCCAGGTGGCCTGGGCGGTGGTCGAGGCGGGGGTGATCGTGAGGGTGAGGGCCCCGGGCGCCGCGGGTCCGCTGAAGGCGAGGTTGGCCGTGTAGGCGCTGGCGGAGGTGACGATCACGGGGTTGGCGGCCTGGGCCGGGTAGGCGGCGACGCTGTTCCCCGGCTGGGCCACCACGTAGTAGGCCGTGTTGGTGCTCGCGGGCAGGGCCTCCAGCAGGTAGTTCCCGTTCATGTCCGTGAAGGCGCGTCGCTGGATCGTGGGAATGGTGAGGCTGCCGTCCAGGGTCTCGGCGAAGACCTCCACGCCGGCCAGGGGGGTGGTGCCGTCGGCCAGCTTCCCTGCAATGCTGGCCACCTTCGTTGTGTCGAAGGCCTGCCCTGTGGCCTGGAAGGTGAAGGGGGAAGTCCCGGCCCGGGACTGCACCGCCTGCTGACCGGAGAGCATGATCTGGGCCGTGGCGCTGCCGCCCGCGGCCACCGTCACCGGGCCCGAAATGAGGGTGGTGGCGGGCATGCCCATGGGCTGGCCGGTGGCGGCCCCGGTGGGGACGACGTAGGCCGCCAGGTTGATGGGGTTCGCGTAGTTCTTGGTGGCCCAGGTGAGGCGGAACTGGCTGTAGGTCCCGGCGGGGACTGCGGTGGCGGGCAGGATCACCACGCTGTTTCCGTTCTGGAGGCCCATCAGGTCGTAGGTGGCCTGCACCGTCCCGAGGGAGGTCCAGGTCGAGCCGTCCTGGGTCCCTTCCACCTTTTCCAGGCTCACGACCGCCTGGCTGTAGCCGGGGAAGCTGTCAGAGCCGAGGCGGAGGGCCAGGTTGCCGGTGGTGGCGCCGCCCCAGCGGGTGTCGCCGCCGCCCCCTCCGCAGGCCAGGCTGGCGGCGAGGACGAGCAGGGGTGCGATCATCCGGCGGAAGGGCATGAAGACTCCAGAAGGCGAAGACTCGACCGTACCAGTCTAGTCCCCGCCTTCGGGCGATCCCACCCCGGAAGTCCGGGGCCCTCCGGCCGCGGGCCGGACTACTTCTTCGGCGCGGCGCCGCCCACCTTGTCGATGTGGGAGGCGAAGTAGATCATCGGGAAGGTGCGCTTCAGGGTGCCGCTGCGGAAGTTCTGCATGGGCATGTTCAGGGGCACCACCACCTGGTCGCCCACGGCCACCTTGAACTGGCCGGCGGCGGCCCAGATGTCGCCCGTGGCCGTCTTCACGCGCACGTAGGTGTAGGTGGAGGCATCCATGGTCTCCACCACGGTGCCGGTGGCGGTGGGACCCGCCGGGGCCTCGCCCATGGGGGCGCCGCCCATCATGGGGGCCATGGGCTGCGGGGCCGGGGCAGGGGCTGCGGGGGCGGCGGCGGCGTTCACCGTGCGGTTCTGGTTGCAGCCGGCCAGGGCGGCCAGGGTGAGCATGGAAGCGAACAGGGTCAGGCGCGTCTGGGCCATCGGGGTCCTCCGTGTTCCAACAGTACCAGCAGGCGCCCCGATGGGGCAGCGGCTTCCCGCCTCCGCTAGACTGGGGGCGTCCGGGAAGGTTGGCCGAGTGGTTTAAGGCTCTCGTCTTGAAAACGAGCGCGGGTGAGAGCCCGCCGGGGGTTCGAATCCCTCACCTTCCGCCAGTTACGCCCCGCTCCGCGGGGCGTTTTCATGGGCGCGGGAGGGGAGGGATTCGAAGTCGCTGGATCGCCGGCGTTCGTCCTGGCCCGGGGAGACAGCCCGGGGGGCTGTCGGACCCGGGACGGGGCGCCCTGCGATTCGCGCGGAACGGAGGCCCGGAGGGCCGGAGTGAATCCCTCACCTTCCGCCACCACGCCCCGCGCCCGCGGGGCGTTTGCGTGGGTTGGGACAAGCCGCCTTGTGCCCCCGGGCCGCCACAGGTAATCTGGAAGGCCTCGGAGAGATGCCGGAGTGGCCGAACGGGCTCGCCTGCTAAGCGAGTGTATTGGGTAAACCAGTACCGGGGGTTCGAATCCCCCTCTCTCCGCCACCGAAGCCGCCGCAAGGCGGCTTTTTGATTGGCGAGGGGGATTCGAAGTCACTGAATCGACGGCGCTCGTCTTGGCCCGGGGAGACAGCCCGGTGGGCGGTCGCACCCGGGACAGAGC
>DASVZU010000143.1:0-8246 GCA_036391515.1 Holophagaceae bacterium | reverse complement strand
CGACATCGAGGTCTGGGGCACCGTCCCGCCGCGGGAGGGCCCCTACCCGAGCGTCCTGGTCTGGGCGCGGGAACCCAGCATCCTCGCCGTCTGGCGCGAGGACGACCTGCTCCGCCGGCGGGCGCGGTGGATCCAGGTGGGAGGCCCCCAGACTGAGGGCCCCCACGCCCGGGTGGAACCACCCCTCACCGAGGCCGGCCTCCGGACCGCCCTCCAGGGGCTCCTGGGCCAGGCCTGACCCGGCGCCCCATCTGCCGGCCTTCGCATCGGGATGAACGCGGGGCACTTGCCCCCAGGAGCGGGCCCCGCCCCACAATGGGCCCATGAGCTTCGCCCATCTCCACCTGCACACCGAGTATTCCCTCCTCGACGGCCTGACCCGCATCCCCGACCTCGTGAAGAAGTGCCAGGCCTCGGGCATGCCCGCCGTGGCGGTGACGGACCACGGGAACATGTTCGGGATGATGAAGCTCTTCGACGCCTGCGAGAAGACGAAGGACGAGAGCGGCACCTGGGCGGTGAAGCCCATCCTTGGCTGCGAAGTGTACGTGGCCCCCAAGACCCGCTTCGACCGCAAGCTCGAGGCGAAGAACACCACGGGCGAGGAAGGGCTGGAGGACTGCGTGGATCCCAGCGGCTCCCGGGACGCCGGCTACCACCTGGTGCTGCTGGCCAAGAACCCTGCCGGGTTCGCGAACCTGAGCAAGCTGGTCTCCAAGGGCTTCACCGAGGGCTTCTACTACAAGCCCCGCATCGACAAGGACATCCTCCGCGAGCACAGCGAGGGCCTCATCGCCCTCTCAGCCTGCCTGGGCGGCGAGGTGCAGGCCCGCATCCTGCAGAACCGGCTGGACCAGGCGGAGCGCGTGGCCCGGGACTTCCGCGACCTCTTCGGCGAGGACTTCTACCTGGAGATCCAGGACCAGGGCTTCGACAAGGAGAAGGAGATCATCCCCTTCCAGCAGGCGCTGGCGGCGAAGCTGGGCATCCCCCTCGTGGCCACCAACGACGCCCACTACCTCAACCACGAGGACTCCGACCTCCACGACACCCTGCTCTGCATCGGCACCAAGACCACCAAGGCCAAGGAGCGCCGGATGCGGTTCTCCACCGACCAGTTCTTCGTGAAGACGCCGGAGGAGATGCGCGCCGTGTTCCCGGACCACCCGGAATACCTGGATCGCACCCTGGAGATCGCCGCCAAGGTGGACCTCTTCCCCATCACGCGAAAGCCCGTCACACCCAACTTCCCGGTGCCTTCGGGCTTCGACCTTGAGTCCTATTTCGTCCATGTGGCGAAGGAGACCTTCGAGGCCCGCATCACCGAGTGCCGCCCCCTCTGGCAGAAGGGCCAGCTCAAGCATGGCGAGGAGAAGTACCGCGAGCGCCTGGCCTTCGAGCTGGACACCATCCTGAAGATGGGCTTCCCCGGGTACTTCCTCCTGGTCTGGGACTTCATCCGCAAGGCCCGGGAGATGGGCGTGCCCGTGGGGCCGGGCCGCGGTTCCGCCGCCGGCAGCATCGTCGCCTGGTCCATGCGGATCACGGACATCGACCCCATGCAGTACGACCTGCTGTTCGAGCGGTTCCTCAACCCAGAGCGCATCTCCATGCCCGACGTGGACATCGACTTCTGCCGCGACGGTCGCCAGAAGGTCATCGACTACGTCACCGAGAAGTACGGCCAGGACCGGGTGAGCAACATCGTCACCATCAACCAGCTGAAGACCAAGGCCGTGATCAAGGACGTGGCGCGGGTCTTCGAGAAGGACTTCGCCTTCGCCAACAACCTCACCAAGCTGGTGCCCCAGGAGCCCGGCAAGCCCATCACCGTGGGCGAGGCGCTGGAGAAGAGCGACAAGCTGCGGGAGCTCTACGAGAGCGATCCCGAGGTGAAGAACATCCTCGACATCTCCGCGCGCCTGGAGGGCCTGGCCCGCAACACCGGCGTCCACGCCGCGGGCGTCATCATCGCCCCGGACGACCTCACCCAGTTCGCGCCCCTCTCGAAGGACAAGGACAACACGGTGATGGTGCAGTACACCATGACCGAGGCCGAGCGGGCGGGCCTGCTGAAGATGGACTTCCTGGGCCTGGAGACCCTCACCCAGATCGCCAAGATCCAGGGGGTCATCGCGCTGCGCCGCGGGGCTCCGGCAGACATGGCGGCCATCCGCACCTTCGACGACAAGAAGACGTTCGACCTCTTCTCCGCCGGGGACACGGACGGCGTCTTCCAGTTCGAGTCCGGCGGCATGAAGCAGCTCCTCCGGCAGCTGGGGCCGGACCGCTTCGACGACCTCATCGCCCTGAACGCCCTGTTCCGCCCCGGCCCCCTCGGCGCGGGCATGGGCACCACCTACGTGGAGCGGCGGCACGGCCGCGAGCCGGTGACCTATCTCTTCCCCCAACTGGAGCCCATCCTCGCCCCCACCTACGGCGTGATCCTCTACCAGGAGCAGGTGATGCAGATCGCCAGCCTGGTGGCGGGCTACTCCCTGGGCGAGGCGGACATGCTGCGCCGCGCCATGGGCAAGAAGGACAAGGCCAAGATGGCCAAGGAGAAGGACACCTTCATCGCGCGCGGGGCCGACCGCGGCTACGACAAGGCCAAGGTCTCCGAGCTGTTCGACCTCATCGAGTACTTCGCGGGCTACGGCTTCAACAAGAGCCACAGTGCCGCCTACGCCCTGGTGGCCTACGAGACGGCCTACCTGAAGGCCAACTACCCCGTGGAGTTCATGGCGGGCCTGCTCTCCACCAAGTCGGGCCGCACGGACGACGTGGCCAAGTACGTGCAGAACTGTCGGGATCGGGGCATCGAGGTGCTGGGACCCGACATCAACGATTCGGGCCTGGACTTCACCGTGACCGGCGACCGCCAGATCCGCTTCGGCTTCGCGGCCGTGAAGGGGCTGGGCGACGCCGCCCTGGAGGCCATCCTGGAGGCCCGGAAGACCGAGGGCCGCTTCAAGGACCTGTTCCACGCGCTGAAGAGCACGGACCTCCAGAAGGCCAACCGCAAGGTGTGGGAATCCCTCATCAAGGCCGGGGCCTTCGACGGCCTGGAGCCCAATCGCCGCGCCCTGCTGGAGGGCCTCCCGGACGCCCTCTCCGCCGCCTCCCGGGGCGGCGGGGCCGACCTCGGCCTCACCAGCCTCTTCGACGACGCGGAGATGGCCAGCCTCAGCGAGGACTGGCGGGTGCCCGAGGACATCGAGCCCTGGGACCGCAAGGAGCGCCTCAAGGCCGAGCGCGAGGTCCTGGGCCTCTTCGTGAGCGGCCATCCCCTGGAGGAGTTCGCCGACGCCCTGCAGGTGCACACGCACGGCTCCATCGCCAAGGTGCTGGAGGATGCCACCGCCGGCCGCCTGCGGGACCGCGACGAGGTTGCGGTGGGCGTGATGGTCACCAGCGTGGCCTTCAAGACCAACCAGAAGGGCGAGCCCTGGGCCATCCTCCAGGTGGAGGACCTGACCGGCAAGATGGAAGTGCTGCTCATGGCCAGCAAGTGGGACCCCCTCACCAAGAAGGCCAACCGACGCCCCTTCGAGCAGTACGGCCACCTGGCGCTGCCCGAGTCCATGCTCCGGATCACCGGCGAGCTGCGGGTGGAGACCATCACCGCGAACGGGAACAGCGAGGCGGAGGAGGAGGACGAGCAGCTGGTGGTGAAGCTGTTCGCCACCCAGCTCGAGCCCCTGGAGGGCTTCCAGGGCCGGGGCTTCACCGGCGTCCTCGTGCGCCTGCCCGTGGGCGAGTGCCCGCCCCGCCTGGCCGCCCTCCTCGCCGAGCACAAGGGCGAGCTGCCCGTCACCTTCGAGTACCGCTCGAAGGAGGGCCTGGTGGCCCGCGTCCGGGCCGGGCGGGACCTGCGCCTGAAGCACGATCCCAACCTGGCCGAGCGCCTGGCGAAGGAGACCGGCTGCAGCCTGAGCTGGACCTATTGAGGCGGCCCGGGAGTATCCTCACTCCCATGCCGCAGGAACCCGCCCCCTCCCCCGACCTCCACGCCGTGGTCGAGGCTTTGGCCGAAGCCTCCACCGCCCTCACGGAGATGCCCTTGGGCCGCCGCGAGTTCCCCTCGCGCACGGCCCTGGCGGGCCTCGTGGAGGAGCTGCGGGCCCTGCTGTTCCCGGGCTACTTCGGCGCCTCCGAGCTCAAGGCCGACACCCTGCGCTACCACCTGGGCGCCCGCCTGGACCGGGTGCTGCACGGCCTGGCCGAGCAGATCGAGCGCGGCCTCATGGCCTCGGATCCCGCCTGCGGCGCCTGCGCGGACCGCGCCCTGGCCCTGGCCGGCGCCTTCCTGGCCCGCCTCCCGGAGGTGCGGCGTCTGCTGGCCACGGACATCCAGGCCGGCTTCGAGGGCGATCCCGCGGCCACCAGCCCCGACGAGGTGCTCTTCAGCTACCCGGGCTTCCTGGCCGTCACCAGCCAGCGCCTCGCCCACGAGCTGCTGAAGCTGGGCGTGCCCCTCCTGCCCCGCATGATCACCGAACACGCCCACAGCCTCACGGGCATCGACATCCACCCCGGCGCCCAGATCGGGGAGCGGTTCTTCATCGACCACGGCACCGGCGTCGTCATCGGCGAGACCTGCGTCATCGGGCGCAACGTGCGGCTCTACCAGGGGGTGACCCTGGGTGCCAAGAGCTTCCCGCTCGATGACCAGGGCAACCCTGTGAAGGGCATCCCCCGGCACCCCGTGGTGGAGGACGATGTCATCGTCTACTCCAACGCCACCGTGCTGGGCCGCATCACCCTCGGCAAGGGCAGCGCCATCGGCGGCAACGTCTGGCTCACCCGCAGCGTCCCCCCCGGCAGCGTCATCACCCAGGCCAACGAGAAGGACGGGATGCCCTGACATGATCAAGACCCTGCTCCGCTTCCTCTTCTCCGCCATCGGCCTGCTGGTGGCGTCGGCCGTGGTGCCGGGCATCGGCCACGGCGCCTTCGTGGATCTCCTCGCCGTGGCCGTGATCCTGGGCCTGCTCAATGCCTCGGTGGGCGCCCTGCTCCGCTTCGTGGCCCTGGTGCCCATGGTCTGCTCCTTCGGCTGCTTCAGCCTGGTCATCAACGGCCTGGTCTTCTGGCTGGCGGGCACGCTCTCGTCCCGGCTCGGCCTCGCCTTCAGCGTCTCCGGCTTCTGGGCCGGGTTCTTCGGCGCCCTGGTCGCCAGCGTCGTGGCCTCCCTCCTCGGCGGCATCTTCATCCCCAAGGAGCGCGAGCGGCCCCAGGGCCCGCCCCCGCCCATCAAGATCATCAACTGAGCGGGCCTGCTTCCAGCAGCCGGCGAACCGCTTCCTCGGCTGCCCCCCGGAGGGCCTCGGCATCCGGGAACACTCCGGTCTCCAGCGGCGTTCCGACCGTGATGCGGTAGGTCCCCCCCTGGACGCGCCAGGTGCCCTTGGGCAGGATCTCCCGCCCGCCGTGGATGGCCAGGGGCACGACCGGGACACCGGCCTCGAAGGCCAGGGCGAAGACCCCCTTCTTGAAGGGCAGCAGCCCGCCCGTGGCGCTCCGCGTGCCCTCGGGAAAGGCCGCGAGGCTCTGCCCGCCGTGGATGCGCCGGGCCGCGGCCGCGAGGCTGCGCAGCGCCGACTCGCGCCGGTCGCGGTCGATGAAGATGAAGTCCGCCAGCCAGATCACCCAGCCCAGGAAGGGCACCCGGGCCAGTTCCTTCTTGGCCACGAAGACCGGGCGGCTGGGCAGGGTGGAGATGAGCAGCGGCGGGTCGAACTGGGAGGTGTGGTTGCCGATGAACACCGCCGGCCGCGCGCCGGTCCGGAGGTCCTCCGGCAGGGTGTCCCAGCCTTCCAGGCGCCGCCGGATGCCGAAGGCCGCCGCCGTGCCCCGGATGTAGCCCGGCGCCACCGCCCAGAAGGCCCCCGGCCCGCCCAGGAAGGGGGCCAGCAGGAAGCAGATCAGCACCGCCACGGCCAGGGCCAGGGCCCCGAGGATCCAGACCAGGAGGGGCCGGAGGAAGGGTCGGGCGGGCATCGCCTACTGCGGCGGCAGGAGCGTGGCCCCCTTGATGAATACCGGGAACTGGGGCACGCCGGACTGGCCCTTGCGCCACTCGGTGTGCACCTTCTCGATCTTGTCCACCACGTCCATGCCGGACACCACGCGGCCGAACACGCAGTAGCCGTATCCCTCGGGGGTGTAGTCCCGGTAGTCCAGGGCCGGGTTGTCCACGGTGTTGATGTAGAACTGGGAGGAGGCGCTCTGGGGATTGTCCGTGCGGGCCATCGCGATGGTGCCGCGGGTGTTCTTCAGGCCGGCCTTGAAGGCCTGGGGGGCCTCGTTGGTGACCGCGCCCCGGGTGGGCTTCTCGTCCAGGGATTCCGTCAGCCCGCCGCCCTGGATCATGAAGCCCCGGATGACGCGGTGGAAGATGGTGCCCTTGTAGAAGCCGTCCTTCACGTACTGAAGGAAGTTCGCCACGGTGGCCGGGGCCGCCTCGGGCTCCAGCTCCACCACGATGGGACCGTAGCTGGTGTCGATGCGCACCCGCGGGTGGACCTTCGGGGCGGGCTCCGGCGCGGGGGCCGGGGCGGTCGCCTGGGCCGGGGGGGCGGGCGGCTGCTGGGCCGCCAGGGCCAGGGTGCTGCACAGGATCAGGCTACGGAACACGGGGCCTCCAGGGCGTCACCTCCATTCTGCCGCGAAAGGCCGAGAAGCTCCCGGTATCGTGGTCCCATGGCCTTCCTGGACCTGCCCCCCTGGACCCTCAGCCTGCTCCTGGCCCCCTTCGGCCTGGCCGCGGGCTCCTTCTGCAACGTGCTGATCCACCGGCTCCCCCAGGAGGATCCGGCGGAACGCAATGTCGTCACCCGGGGAAGCCACTGCCCCTCCTGCCACGCGGCCATCAAGCCCTGGCACAACGTGCCCCTGCTCGGCTGGCTCTGGCTGCGGGGAAAGTGCGCGGCCTGCGGCTGGCGGATTCCCGTCCGCTACCCCCTGGTGGAGCTCCTGGGCGGGCTCATCCTCGGCGGGGCCCACTGGGTCCTCCCGTTCGGCACCCTGGTCTGGCTGAAGGGCGTGCTCTGCGCCTTCGCCCTGCTGGTGCTCTTCTTCACCGACCTGACGGAGATGATCCTGCCGGATGCGCTCCAGTTCCCCCTGATGGCACTGGGCCTCCTCTTCACCCTGCCCCAGGCCCTCCTGGCGGAGCGTTCCGTGGTGGTCATGGGCCCCCACGGGCTCACGGATCTCCTCTCCTCAAGCCTCTGGCACAACGGCCTCCAGCCCGCCCCCGCCTGGCCGAGTTTCAGCGAGGCCCTCACCTGGAAGGGCAGCCTCCTGGGCCTGACCCTCGGCTACGGGGGCCCGGCCCTCCTGAACCTCGTCTACAAGGGGATCCGCAAGACCGACGGCCTGGGCATGGGCGACTTCAAGATGCTGGCCTGGCTGGGTGCCTTCTGGGGCTGGGGCCCCATGCTGGGGATCCTCTTCCTCGGGGCCGCCCTGGGTGCCGCGGTGGGTCTGCCCCTCATGCTCATCCGCCGCTCCGGATCGCAGACCATGCTGCCCTTCGGCTGCTTCCTGGCCCTGGCCACGCCCGTGGTGGTGTTCTTCGGACGGGCGATCTGGCTGGGCTACCTGGGGTGGGTGGGCTAGGCGCGGACGACCCTCATTCCGCATGCCCGGACCGGATGCCGAGGATCTCCAGCCGCTTCGCCCCGGCCGGGCGGCGCCACACCACCTCGTCGCCTGGCTCGGCATTCAGGAGCGCCTCCGCCAGGGGCGAGACCCAGCTGATCCTGCCCAGGGCCGGATCCGCCTCGTCCTCGCCGACGAGGGTGTAGGTCTCGACCCGGCCGGCCTCGTCGCCCACCTCCACCGTGGACCCGAAGCACACCCGGCCCGGGCGCGCCGCGTCGGGGGCCACCGGGATGGCCCGGGCCAGCCGGGCCTCGAAGTAGCGGAGATCCCGCTGCACGAGCGCCAGCTCCTGGGCATCCGCCAGCCGGCCCAGATCCACCAGCCGGTCCCGGGCTTCGGTGAGCTCGGCAACGCGGGCCTCGAGCTGGTGGAGACCGTCGGGAGTCACGTAGTTCGGATGCGGGCTCTGCGGCCGATCGGGCACCGCCTCGGGGCGCCCCGCATCATCCGGATCCTTCATGAAGGCTCGGTTCACCGCATCTGCTCCCGGCGAAGGCTACGCTCCCTGGCTCAGTTCCATCAGCACGCCGCCGGTCTCGGCGGGGTGGATGAAGGCCACGCGGCAGCCATGGGCG
>DASVZU010000142.1:0-14787 GCA_036391515.1 Holophagaceae bacterium | reverse complement strand
TCTCCACGCAGAACTCGCAGAAGATGCAGCGCTCCATCTCGAAGTCGTAGCGGACCGGGAAGGGCATCTTGCGCCCCTCCTTCTTGCCCTTCTCGATGGTGATGACCTCGGTGGGGCAGATCTTCTCGCAGGCGAGGCAGCACACGCACTTGATCTCGCCCTGCTCGTCCTTCAGGAGGGTGAGCCGGCCCCGGTAGCGGGGCGCCAGGCGCACCGGGATCTCCGGGTACTCCTGGGTGAAATGCTTCAGGTGGGCGCGCACCTTCTTGCGGTTGGCGGACAGGAAGACCTTGCCGAAGTACTTGCCGGTGAGGGCGAGGCCCGCGGCGATGTCGGAAGGGATCAGGGTCTTGAGCAGGCGCACGGATCCTCCCTCAGTAGGCGAAGCGGATCATGGCCGCGACGAACAGGTTCACCAGGGTGAGCGGGATGAGGTACTTCCAGCCCACGTCCATGAGCTGGTCGTACCGGTAGCGGGGCAGCGTGGCCCGCACCCACAGGTAGGTGAAGAGGATGAAGAAGACCTTCCCGAAGAAGAAGATCAGGCTCGGCTGTCCGAAGAAGGGCACGGTGGCCGGGACGAGCCGCTGCAGGCCGAAGGGAAGGAAGTGGTAGCCGCCCAGGAAGAAGCCGCTGGCGAAGGTGGAGACCACGATCATGTTGGTGTATTCGGCCAGGTAGAAGAACCCGAACTTCATGCCCGAGTACTCCGTGTGGAAGCCGGCCACCAGCTCGTTCTCCGCCTCCGGGAGGTCGAAGGGGGTCCGGTTGGTCTCCGCGAAGCCGCAGGTGGTGTAGATCAGGAAACCCACCATGAGGGGGAAGATCGCCAGCCAGCTCATGCCCTCGCCGGTCGCCAGACGCAGGGACATCTCCCGGAAATTGAGGGAGCCGGACAGCACCACGGGCACCAGCAGGCTGAGGGTGAGCGGCACTTCGTAGCTCACGATCTGGGCCGCGGAGCGCAGTCCGCCCAGCAGGGGGTACTTGGAGTTGGAGGCCCAGGCCCCCAGCACGATGCCGTACACGCCCACGGAGGCCAGCCCGATGATGTAGAGCAGGCTTACGTTCACGTCGGAGATGAAGCCCATGAAGGGCAGGCCACCCACGACCGGGAACCCCGCCGGGAAGGTGAAGAGGACACCCGGGTAGAAGGCGATGGCCGAGAACACGCCGAAGGCCGCCATCACCGAGAGGATGGGTGCCAGGGTGAACACGGCGCGGTCCGCCTTCTCGGGGATGATGTCCTCCTTGAGGATCAGCTTCAGGATGTCGGCGATGAAGACCGGCAGGCCGCGGAGGATCGAGAGCACGGGCACCTTGCCCATGGCCCACATGCCCCGGTTGAGGGCGCCGGTGAGCCCGCGGTGGCCGCCGGCGGTGCGGGTGGCGCCCAGGCGGACCTGGACGTAGCCGATCACCTTGCGCTCGGCGAAGGTGAGGAGGGGCACCATCACGAAGATCAGGACCAGCACGGCCACGATCTGGATCAGGCCCATCACCAGAGTTTGTGTCAGGGTCATCGTCGGCATGGAGGGCATCCTCAGCGGTCAATCTCGCCCAGCACCACGTCGAGGGTGCCGATGGCGGCAATCACGTCGGCCAGGAGCCTGCCCACGACCATCTTGGACAGGGCCTGCATGTTCACGAAGCTGGGCGCCCGGACGTGCATGCGGTAGGGCATGGTGCCGCCCTTCTCGGCCACGAAGTAGTAGCCGAGCTCGCCCTTCGGCGCCTCGATGGAATGGTAGACCTCGTTCACCTCGGACTTGAGGATCTTGGGGATCTTGGCCATCACCGGGCCCTCGGGCAGGCCGTCGATGCACTGCTGGATGATGCGGTGGCTCTGGCGCATCTCGGCGAGCCGCACCAGGTACCGGGCGTAGGTGTCGGCCTCAGGCCGGGTGGGGATCTCGAAGTCCATCTCCGCGTAGGCCGCGCTGGGGAAGGCCTTGCGGATGTCGTAGGGCACCCCGGCGGCGCGGAGCACCGGCCCCGTGACGCCCAGGGCGATGCAGTCCTCGGCGCTGATCTTCGCCACGCCCACGGTGCGCTTCTTCCAGATGCGGTTCTCGGAAAGCAGCGTCTCGTACTCCTCCAGGCAGTCCAGGAAGATGTTCTGGAAGGCCTGGGCCTGCTTGATGAAGCCGGGGGGCAGATCCTCGCGCAGGCCGCCGATCCGGAAGGCGGTGGTGGTGAGGCGCGCGCCGCAGAAGGCCTCGAAGAGATCGAGCAGGTACTCCCGCTCCCGGAAGGTGTAGAGGAAGACGGTCATGGCCCCGATGTCCAGGGCGTGGGTGGCCAGCCACAGGAGGTGGGAGGCCAGCCGGTTCATCTCGGTGAGCATGGTCCGGATGTAGCGGGCCCGGCGGGGCACCTCGATGCCGAAGAGCTTCTCCACCCCTTCGGCCCAGCCCAGGTTGTTGCTGATGGCCGCCACGTAGTCCATGCGGTCCGTCCATACCTGGCCCTGGAAGAAGGTCTTGTTCTCGCAGATCTTCTCCACGCCGCGGTGCAGGTAGCCGATGATCGGCGTGCACTTCACCACCGTCTCGCCATCCAGCCTCAGCTTCACCCGGAGCACACCGTGGGTGGAGGGGTGCTGGGGCCCGAGGTTGATTTCCAGTTCCTCGTTCTTGAACACCGTCCGCTCCTAGTCCGCCTGGGGTTGCTTCAGGTTGATGCCCATCTGGCCGGCCTTCTCCATGGCGATGCGCATCAGCACGCCACCCCGGTCCTCGCGGAAATCGATGTCGCGCTGCCCCCAGCCCACGGTCGGATACTCCTTCCGCAGCGGGTAGCCCTCCCAGTCCTCCGGGCAGAGGATGCGGGTCATGTCCGGGTGGTCCTTGAAGCGGACGCCGAGCATGTCGTAGGTCTCCCGCTCCATCCAGTTCGCGCCGGGATAGAGCGAGCACGCGCTCTCGGGCTCGAAGCCCTCGGGCACCAGGATCCGGATCCGGAGGCGCTTGCGCCGGCTGATGCTGGACAGCTGGTAGACCAGGGAGAAGGCGAAGTCCTTGGCGGCGGGGTAGTGGGTGCCGGTCTGGTCCGCGAGCATCTCGTACTTGAGCGCCGCGTCGTCGCGGCAGAGGCGGAGGGCCTCCAGCAGCGCCTCCTTCCTGACCTGGCAGGTCAGCTCACCGGCCTGCTCGAAGACCTCCTCCACCTTGTCGCCCAGCAGTTCCTGGAGGCGCAGCAGGTCGGGATCCTTGGCCTCCTGGGGCCAGGGGGTCTTCATGTCGTTGTCGTCCTTCCTCGGCACGGGCTTCACCGGGGGCTTGGGAGCCTCCTTGCCCTCGGCTTCGGCCTTGGCCTTGGCGGTCTCGTAGTCCGCCTGCATCTTCTGCCACTTCGCCTCGTCGGCGGCCTGCTGGGCGGCCACCTCGGCCCGGTAGGCCTTCAGGCTGGGCAGGGGCACGGTCTTGGGCAGGGTGACCTGCCGCTGGGGGGAGGCCGCGTAGTCGTAGACATACGGACCGGCGGGGACCTCGGGCTCGGCCGGGGTCTGGGGTTCGATCGGTTCGGACATCAGCCGACCTCCTCGAAGATCTCCTTGTACCGGTCCGCCAGGCTGCTGGTCATGATCTTGTCCTGCAGCTTGAGGAACCCGTAGATGAGGCTCTCCGGGCGCGGCGGGCAGCCCGGGATGTAGATGTCCACGGGCACGACCTTGTCCACGCCCTGGATGGTGTGGTACGAGTCGAACGGCCCGCCGGCGGTGGCGCAGGAGCCCATGGCGATCACCCACTTGGGCTCGGGCATCTGGTCATAGAGCTTCTTGATGATGGGCGCCATCTTGTAGGTGACGGTCCCGGCCACGATCATCAGGTCGCTCTGCCGGGGCGTGGCCCGGAAGATGCCGGCCCCGAAGCGATCGAAATCGAAGCGGCTGGCACCGGCCGCCATCATCTCGATGGCGCAGCAGGCCAGGCCGAAGGTCATGGGCCACACGCTCGAGGCCCGCGCCCAGTTGATGACCTTTTCCACCTTGGTGGTGATGAGCACATGCTCCAGGGCGGTGGGTTGATTTACTCCCATGTCAGGGCTCCCTTGGACCAGATGTAGCCGTAGCCGAACAGCAGCAGGAACAGGAAGATCCCCATCTCGATGATTCCGAAGACGGCCAGTTCCTTCATTTGAATGGCCCAGGGCATCAGGAAGACCGTCTCCACGTCGAAGACGAGGAACATGACGGCCACCAGGTAGTAGCGGACGCTGAACTTCTCGCGGGCCTCGGAGGTGGCCGTGATGCCGCATTCGTAAGCAGTGTATTTCGTAGGATTGGGAAATCTCGGCCGCAGCAGGCGGGAGATGGTCCAGACCAGCACCGGCAGGAAGGCGGCGATCAGAACCAGAAGCAGTATTGGCGCATACCCACGCATGGGTCCTCCCGAGCAGGACGATTGTGCCGCCTGTGTCACGGAAGGGTCAATGTTTCAGACCTGACCGCGCGGTCGGTTGTGATCCATGACCGTCCGCCATCACCCGCCGTTTTTCTCCGGTAGGATGCTTCCATGTCCCCACAGCCCCCCACGGTCCCCGCGGAACCCGTCGAGCCTGGCGATTCGACCCTCACGGACTTCCGTCCGGCCCGGGAGCTGTACCCCACCCTGGACCTCACCCGGGAGCCCGTGGACTTCGCCCTGTTCCAGGCCCTGCCCCTGGACCTGATGCTCAAGCACCACTTCGTGCCGGTCCAGGAGCGGGAGGGCGTCCTCTGGCTGGCCATGGCCGATCCCCTGGACATCCCCACCCAGGACCTGCTCCGCCTCCGCCTCAAGCGGCCCCTGCGCTTCGCCGGAGCCCCCCAGGCCCAGATCCAGGAAGTGCTCAAGAAGTCCGAGAGCGGCCAGAAGGTCATGGACGAGGCCGGGGAGGCCCTCAAGATCCAGGTGCTCCACGAGGAGGATCTGGACGACGAGGTGCTCGACCTGGAGCGCCTGACCGACAAGGACGAGGCCCCCATCGTCCGCCTGGTGGACACCACCGTCTTCAACGCCCTGCAGCGGCGCGCCTCGGACATCCACCTGGAGACCACGGGCACGGGCTTCCAGATCAAGTACCGCATCGACGGCAGTCTCTACCCGGCGGCGGAGCCCATCGACCGGCGCTTCGCCTCGCCCATCATCAGCCGCATCAAGGTCATGTCCGAGCTGGACATCGCCGAGAAGCGCAAGCCCCAGGACGGCCGCTTCAAGCTCAAGGTCCGCGGCCGGGCCATCGACTTCCGCGTGAGCATCATGCCCACGATCCACGGCGAGGACGCGGTCATCCGCATCCTGGACAAGGAGAACCTCACGGAGGAATTCCAGTCCCTCACCCTGGAGATCCTCGGCTTCTCCGCCCACGAGCTGCAGCGCCTGCGCCGGTTCGCCCGGGAGCCCTACGGCATGTTCCTGGTGACGGGCCCCACGGGATCGGGCAAGACCACCACCCTCTACGCCGTGCTGAGCGAGATCAAGGCCCCCGAGGACAAGATCATCACCATCGAGGATCCGGTCGAATACCAGCTCGAGGGCGTCACCCAGATCCCCGTGAACGAGAAGAAGGGCCTCACCTTCGCCCTGGGCCTCCGCAGCATCCTGCGCCACGACCCGGACAAGATCCTCGTGGGCGAGATCCGCGATCCCGAGACCGCCCAGATCGCCATCCAGTCGGCCCTCACGGGGCACCTCGTGTTCACCACGGTCCACGCGAACAACGTCCTGGACGTGCTGGGCCGCTTCCAGCACATGGGCGTCGAGGTCTACAACTTCGTGTCCTCCCTGAACTGCATCCTGGCCCAGCGCCTGGTGCGCGTGCTCTGCCCCAAGTGCAAGCGCCCCGCCCCGCCGCCCACTCCCCAGGAGCTGGAGGAGAACGGCGTGGACGAGGCCTGGCTGCGCAGCGCCAGCCTCTTCGACCGCGTGGGCTGCGTGGACTGCCACGGGACCGGCTTCCGCGGCCGGCAGGCCATCATCGAGTTCATGGGCCTCAACGACGAGCTGCGGGAGCTGCTGGTGCAGCGCGCCCCCGTCCGCGAGGTGAAGGCCGCGGCCCGGCGCGGCGGCATGCAGTTCCTCCGGGAGAGCGCCATCGAGAAGGTCAGGATGGGGATCACGACCTTCGCCGAGATCAACAAGGTGACGTTCCGCGAGGGAACGTGATCTTCCCGCGAACGGACGCGACATCTGGTCGCGTCCTCCCGTTTCGATCCCGCTGCGCGGCCTCTCAACGGAGCGGGGCCTCCTTCGCCGAGATCAACAAGGTGACGTTCCGCGAGGGAAGCTGAGGCGGGAGCTCACGCCCCCCGGACCAGCTCCCGCTCCAGGCTCTGCAGCTGCTTCAGGCGGGCGTAGGTGCCCGGCTGGGCGGCCAGGTCCTCGGGCGTGCCGAGCTGCTGGACCTTACCCTCGTGGAGCACCAGTACGCGGGCGCAAGTCTCGGCTACGAAGACGCGGTGGGTGGCCAGCACCAGGGTGGACTTGCCGAGGAAGGCCCGGAGGTTCTCCAGGATGCGGCTCTCGGTCTCGGCATCCACGGCGGAGAGGGCGTCGTCCAGCAGCAGCAGCCGGGGATGGCGCAGCAGGGCCCGGGCCAGGGCGGCCCGCTGGCGCTCGCCGCCGCTGAGGGCCACGCCCCGCTCGCCCACCACCGTGTCGAGCCCCTGGGGCAACCGCTGGATCAGCTCGTCCAGGCAGACCACCCGGGCGATGTCCCAGATCTCCGACTCCGTGGCCTCGGGCCGGCCCATGGCCAGGTTCATCCGCAACGTGTCGGAGAAGAGGAAGGCCTCCTGGGGCACCCAGCCGAGGCCGGCCCAGTGGCGCCGGAGACCCGTCTCGTCGAGGACCTCGCCATCCACCCGCAGGCGGCCCCCCTGGGGTTCGCGCAGGCCGGCGAGCACCTGCAGGAGCAGGGTCTTTCCCGAGCCGATCCCGCCCACGACGGCCAGGCTGTCGCCGGGGGCGAGGTCCAGATCCAGGGGCCCCAGGCCCCGGCCACTGTCGAAGCGATGGATGGCCTCCTCCAGGCGGAGGGCGGCGGGCTGCTCCGGCAGCAGGATGGCCTCGGCCGGGGGCAGGGCCGGCTCCGGGCTGTTCAGCACGTAGTCGATGCGCTCCTGTCCCGCCCGGGCCCGCTGGAAGAGGTTCACGGACCAGCCAAGGCTCATCATCGGCCAGGCCAGGGCCACCAGGAATCCCGTGAAGGCCGTGAGGTCGCCGAGGTCGAGGGCGCCGCGGACCATGAGGCTGCCGCCGTAGGCCACCAGCACCAGGGCGGAGATGCCGCTGATGAAGGCGGAAAGGGGCGCGTAGGCGCTGAACACCACCGTCTGCTGCATGCTGAGCGCCGCGTGGCGCAGGCTCAGTTCCCGGAAGTGCCCCACGCGGGCTTCTTCCAGCCCGAAGGCCTGGACCACCCGTTCGCCGCTGATGGTCTCGTGGCTGAAGGTGGAGAGGGCCGAGAAGGCCAGCTGTAGCTTCTGCTGGATGGCGTGGCTGGCCTTCCCGATCAGGTAGAAGCCCAGGGCCAGGAAGGAGAAGGGCAGCATCACCGCCAGGGTGAGCCGCCAGTTGATGTGGATCATCAGGGCCAGGGTGACGGGCAGGATCGATACCACCTGGAGGAAGCTCATGAGGCCGGGCCCCGTGGCCATGCGAACCGTGCCCACGTCGTCGCCGACGCGCGACATGAGGTCCCCCACCCGCTGGCGTTCGTAGAAGGCGAAGGGGCGCCCCAGGAGGTAGGTGTACAGGCCCTCCCGCTGCTCCCGCTCCACCTCGCGGCTCAGGCCGATGAGGGTGTTGCGCATGAGGTAGCGCCCGATGCCCGCCGCCAGGGTGAATCCCAGCATCCAGATCAGGTAGATCCGGGAGCCGTGCCAGTCGCGAAGTTCCAGCGCGTGGACGGCCTTGCCCGACCAGAACGGCACCACCGAGGCCGCCACGCTGCACCAGACCGTGGCTGCCAGCCCCCCGTAGAGCTTCCGCCGGTGGCGGGCCAGGAGGGGCCACCACCAGAACAGGCTCGATCCCGAATCGTCCGCCAAGGTTCCTCCCCGTTCAGAGTAGCAACACCCATCACGCCGCCGGCACCGTCCTCGAAGGGGACTTGGCAAGCCCCCGCCACCGGCGCATCCTGGGAAAAATCAGGAATCACACCATGCGGAACAAACTCGCCATCCTCCTGCTCTTTCTGGCCACCTTCGCGGCCCGGGCCCAGATGGTGGAGGAGAGCTTCGCCCGGGATCCAGGCCCCCTGGATTTCGTGAAAGGGGAGGGGTACGAGCAGGCCATCCTCCAGGCCCTCACGGGCGATGCGCTCGTGGGCCTCGACGCCGCCGGCAAGGTGGTGCCCCGTCTGGCCGCCTCCTGGAAGCTGAAGGACGGTACCTTTCTCTTCAGGCTCCGGAAGGACGCCCGCTTCACGGACGGCAGCCCTGCCGAGGCGGAGGACGCGGTCTGGACCCTCCAGGCCATCCTCGCCGATCCCAAGGCCAGCCCCACCAAGCGCGCCATCCTGGAAGGCGCCCGCGTCGAACTGAAGGACGGCCAGGTGGCCCTGCAGTCGCCCCAGGCGCCGGGCCGTCTCCTCATGGGACTGGCCCGTATCCCCATCGCCCAGCGCGGCCACCCGGACCGCGGCACCGGCCCCTTCCTCCTGCGCCAGGACGGTGGCGAATGGCGCCTGCTCCGCCGGGACCACTTCCTCAAGCCGGCCATCGAGGGCATCCACTTCCGGCTGCTGGGTGACAGCCAGGCCGTGGCCCAGGCCCTCCAGAAGGGCTGGCTCAGCCTCGGCGTGCCCCCGGCCCGCCTGCAGTCCCAGCCGCCTCCGGGCTACCGCGTGGTGACCCAGCCCATGACCTACCAGCTCGTGGTGTGGAGCCGCATGGGGCTGGGGCCCCTCCAGGCCATGGAGCGCTGGCGGAAGGACGCCTTCCCGCCCCAGCTCCTGGGCGCCGGGGCCCGCCCCAGCCGCGGCCTGTGGCCCGGGGTCCTGGGCTTCGAGGACCAGGAGATCGACGCGACGACCGTGCCCCTGCCGAAGGGCCAGGTCCTCCCCCTGCTCTACGCCGCCGGGGACGAACCCGTGGAGAAGCTCCTGATGGCGCTGCGGGAGCGGGCCCACAAGGACGGCGTCCAGGTCGACCTCCAGCCCCTGGATCCGGCCCTCCTCGCCGCCCGGTTGCAGAAGGGGGACTTCCAGCTCGCCTGCTACATGGCCACCTTCGATCCCGAACCCTGGTCCGTGCTGGAATACATGGAACCCCACGGGCCCATGAACTTCACGAGCTGGAGCAGCCCCGCCCTCGCCCGGATCGTGTCCCGCCTGAGGGAGCCCGGCGATGTGGCCTGGACCGACCTCCAGGCCCTGTGGGCCAAGTCCCCGGGTGCCCTCCCCCTCGTGGATTTCCACAGCATCCTCTGGGTGGACAAGCGGCTCCAGGTGACGCCCGGCCTTCTGGGCCTCTACCTCTCCACCCCCGGCGCGGCTGGATGGCGCTGGGAGAAGTAGGGCGCGACCGCCTCCAGGGGCTTGCGGTCTGGGGCCTCGGCCTCGCCCTGGCCCTGCTCCTCCCGGGCGCCCTCTGGAAGTCCGCCCAGCCTCCGCCCTTCCCTGTCCGTGCCCTGCTTCCCACGGCGCTGGCCCTGGGTTCCCTGGCCCTCGCCGCCCCCCTGCTGGCCTGGGCCGGCGGGCCCGGCCTCGCCCGGCGCAGGCCCCTGGCCCTGCTGGAGGCCCCGCCGGATCTGTTGTGGGCGGCCCTCCTGCTCGCCCTCTGGCCCGCGGCCTGGGGTCCCCCTGCCCTCGGCGGCTGGACCCTGGCCTTCCTGCTGGCCGCGCTGCCCTCGGAGGTGCGCTGGTTGGCCCAGGCCCTGCCGCCCGAAGCGCCGTTTCCCGCAGCCTGGGGTCCCCGCGCCGTGCGCCTCGCCCGCGGCATGGCCCTGCGGCGGCTCTGGGGCCGCTGGCTGGCGGCACGGCTGCCCCTCTGGCTCACGGCGGCCCTCGTGATCGAACGGCTGCTTGGCGTGCCGGGCCTCGGCACGGACTGGATGGACCGCATCGCCCGCCGGGACCGGGCCGGGCTCGCCGCCTGGATCCTGGTCCTCGCCCTCCTGTGGCTCCTGGCCCGCCCCCTGGAACGGGAGGAGGCATGAGGGGCCCGCGCCTCGCCCTGGCCTGGCGCCTCGCCTTCCTGGGGGCCTACCTGCTGCCGGAGGCGCCCCTGGATCCCTGGCGCGGCGGCGCGGGGCCGAGCCTGCGGCATCCCCTGGGCCTCGACGACCTGGGCCGCGACAGCCTCCTGCGCCTGCTGCTGGCGGGTGGCCGGAGCCTGGGCTTCGCCAGCCTCTGCGCCCTGCTGGCCCTGGCCGCGGGCCTGGTCCTCGCCATCGGGGCCGGGCGCTGGCGCGGGGCCCTCTCCGCCCTGCGGAACCTCCCGCCCCTGCTCTTCCTGCTGCCCCTGGCCGCGGCCTTCGGGGGCCTGGCCCCGCTGCCCCTGGCCCTCCTGCTGGGGGGCCTCCTGGCCCTGCACCTGGAGGCCCCGCTGCGGGCCCGGGTGGAGGCCTTCCGCCGGTCGCCGGCGTGGCTCTCGGAAACCCTCATGGGCGCAGGGGCGGCCTCCCGCCTCCGCCGCTGGGCCCCCTGGGGCCTGGATCAGATCGCCCCCCTCCTCCCCAGCGCCTGGCTGGGCGCCCTCTGGGGCGAGGCCACCCTTTCGGCGTTGGGCCTGGGTCCCGGTCCCGCCCACGACAGCCTGGGCCGGGTCCTCGCCGAGGAGCTGCCCCGCCTGGCCACGGATCCCACGCCCCTCGGCTGGGCGGCCCTGGCGGCCGTCTTGGCCTTAGCATGGACCTCCACCCTCGCTCCGGAGCCCGCATGAGCCTCGTCGGACAGCCCCTTCCCGCCTTCGCCCTCCAGGACGACCAGGGCGCCACCGTCACGGACCGCGACCTCCGGGGCGCCTGGACCGTCCTCTACGCCTACCCCAAGGACAGCACGCCGGGTTGCACCACTGAGGCCTGCGACTTCCGCGACAACCTGGCCCGCGTGCAGGCCCTCGGCGCCCGGGTCTACGGGATCAGCCGCGACAGCCTCAAGAGCCACCAGAACTTCATCGCCAAGCAGGCCCTCACCTTCCCCCTGCTCTCAGACCCCGACTGCGCCCTGCTGAAACCCCTCGGCGCCTTCGGGAAGAAGCTCATGTACGGCAAGGAGGTCGAAGGCATCATCCGCAGCACCTTCCTCGTGGACCCCAAGGGCATCATCCGCCACGCCTGGCCCAAGGTCAGCGTGAAGGGCCACGTGCAGGACGTGCTCGACACCCTCGCGAAGTTGCGGGGGTGATGTGAACTGGACCGTCCTCCGGATCGAGGCCCTGCTGCCCCTGGTGCAGGCCCTGGGCCTCGCCCTCCTGGCCAGCGCGGCCTTCGCCTTCCACCTCCACCGGCAGGGCGGCAGCAGCGGGGTGGCCCTTCGCCGCTTCCTGCGCTTCGCGGCCCTGGCCTTCCTCGTCTGCTTCAGCCTCGCCTCCCTGTGGGGCTCCCGCCATGTGCTGGCCGGTGTGGCCAGGGCCCTGCGCGGACGGCCGCGGGATCAGTACGCCCTGGGTCTCCTGCGGCAGAGCGGTCGGGGATTCCTGGCCCGCGATGCCGGGAGGGCTGCGGCCTGGTTCCGCAAAGCCGCCGACCAGGGGGACCCCGACGCTGAGCTTGCCCTGGCGCGGGCCTGCCTGAGGGGCGAAGGGGTTCCCCGGAATCCCGTCGAGGCGCAGCGGCTGGCCCTGGCCTCCGCCACGGCCGGGAACACCGAGGCCATGCTCCTGACCGGGGACCTGCTCAAGGCCCGGGATCCAGACCGCGCCCAGGCCTTCTACCGCCAGGCCCTGGGCCTCATCCGAGCGAGGGTCGATCGCGGCGAGGCCGAGGCCATGCTGACCCTGGGCACCATGTATTTCCGTGGCCAGGGCATGGCTCCGGATCCAGTGGAGGGCTACGCCTGGATGCTGGCCGCCGACCGCAGCGGCCTCGCAGGCCTCCAGCGGGTGCTCGTCCTCCTCGAATCCGGCCAGCTCACCCCCGCCCAGCGCGCCCAGGCCCTTGAACGCTCGAAGGCCCTCGTCCCACCGAAAGCCAAAAGCTGAGACAGGATGAACAGGATTAAATACTGGATTAACAGGATTTCAAGAGAAGGCTTTTAATCCTGTTAATCCTGTCCACGCCTTTGCCGTGGCCGCGCTCAGTCCGCCATGATGCTGTAGCCGCCGTCCACGTAGAGCACCTGGCCGGTGATGCCGCGGCCCATGGCGCTCACGAGGAAGAGGCCGGCGTCGCCCACCTCCTCCTGGTCCGTGTCCTTCTGCAGGGGGGTGCGGGTGCGGTGGTGCTTCAGCATGGAGCCGAAGCCCGAGATGCCCGAGGCGGCGAGGGTCTTGATGGGGCCCGCGGAGATGGCGTTTACGCGGATGCCCTGGGGGCCCAGGTCGGCGGCCAGGTAGCGCACGCTGGCTTCCAGGCTGGCCTTGGCCACGCCCATCACGTTGTAGTTGGGCACCACCCGAGTGCCGCCCAGGTAGCTGAGGGTCACGATGGAGCCCCCCTCGGCCATCAGGGGCGCGGCGGCATGGGACACCGCCGCCAGGGAGTAGGCGCTGATGTCGTGGGCCACGCGGAAGTCCTCGCGGCTGGTGTCGAGGAAGCGGCCCTCCAGGGCCTGGCGCGGCGCGTAGGCCACCGCATGCACGAGGAAGTCGAGCTTGCCCCACTTCTTCCGGATCTCGTCGAAGGCCATGACGATCTGGCTGTCGCTGCCCACGTCCATGGGCAGGATCAGCGGGTGCTTCAGGTCGGCGGCGAGCTCCCGCACGTTCTCGCCCAGGCGCTCGTTCTGGTAGGTCAGGCAGAGCTGGGCGCCGGCCTCGGCCACCTTCTGGGTGATGCCCCAGGCGATGGAGCGCTTGTTGGCCACGCCGATGATCAGGCCCCGCTTGCCTTCCAGCAGCCCGCCCTTGATGGTCATGGGATCTCCTCCAGAGCCGTGTCCAGACAGTCACCCAGCATACCGCAAACCCGCGCCAATGCGCTATACCCGGGGTAAGGATCCCGTCCTCCCCGCGCGAATCCTGTTCATCCGGCTTTTCAATCCTGTTAATCCTGTCTCAGCTTTTCTCCAAGGCCGCCATGATCCTCCTCGCCCCCCCCGCCCTCGCCGCCCAGGCCCCGACCTATCGGGCCGACCTGGACGCCGGCCGCTACCTCAAGGTCCTGGCCGATGCAGAGGCCCGGACGCGCCAGGCCCCGGAGGATGCCCGGGCCTGGGCCGCCCAGTCCCAGGCCCTCTCCAGCCTCCAGCGCTTCGCAGAGGCCCGTGCGGCGGCGGACCGGGCCCTGGCCCTGAACCCCGGCCTGGCCGACGCCCTCCTGGCCCGGGGGCTGGCCCGCGCCGGCACCGCCATCGCCCAGCGGAACCTGGGCTCCCTCCGGAAGGCCCTGGGCGCCCTGGACGATCTCCGGGCCGCCACCCAGGCCGATCCGACGCTGGCCGATGCCTGGATGAGCCTGGGCCTGGCCTACGAGATGCTGCCGGGCATTCTCGGCGGCAGCACCCGGAAGGCCCTGGCCTGCGCCGAGTCCCTCCGACGCGTGGCCCCCGCCCGGGGCGACCTGCTCCAGGCCCTCGTCCTGGTGGAGGAGGACCACTGGCGCGACGCCGAGCCCTACTTCGGCCGCGCCCTGGCCCTGGCCCCGCAGGATCCCGAGGTGGTGGGCCAGTACCTCGACGCCCTGGACCGCCGCCCCGCCAAGAAGGCCCTGGGCGAGGCCGGGAAGAACGCCCGCCTGCTGGCCGAGGCCGCGCGGCTGCTGCCCGGCGTGGCCACCCGCGCCCGGGGCGTCACGGCCGCCAGCGATGCGTACCTCAACGCCGGCCGCCCCGACCTGGCCTGGCAGGTGGTGCAGGACCACCTGGGCCGCACCGACGCCCCCAGCCTCCTCCGCCTCCAGCTCGGCAAGGTGGCCGCCCGCGCCGGCCAGCACCTCCCCGAAGGCCTCGCCGCCCTCGACCAGGTCCTCCGCGAGCCCCTCGAAGGCGGCAGCGCCGGCTACGCGGGCGCCTGGTGGCGCAAGGGGCAGGTTCTCCAGGCCCTCGGCCGCAGGGACGAAGCGCGCGTCGCCGCCCGGGAAGCCCTCAAGCTCGACCCCAACCACCGGGGGGCGAAAGAACTGCTGGAGGGCCTGGGCGGAGACTGAAGGAGCCGGCCCACCCGTTCAGGCCCGGGGAATCACGGGTGGCAGCCTCCCCTCCTGAAAGCGCGCCAGCAGGTGTTGGTGGACTCGCTGAATGCCTACGGCGAGATCTGTACGCCGCGTCCGGTCGAGGTCGGGCCATACGCCCGAGCGGAAGCAAAGTTGGAGGGGCTGCTGGACGCCCACGGGGCTGGCTGAACAGATAATCCGCGGGTGACCCTTCGCGATGCGCGCGAAGGCCCCGATCACTCCCGCAATGGTGGTGCTCTCTCCCGAATGGAAGATCTTCACCACGTTCTCGCGAGGAGCACTGCCAAGGCGCTGGAGGCCATGCAGGAGCTCCCTCGCGCAATCCTCGACGTAGAGGTAGTCCCGCTGTGTATCTAGCGGCACATAGATATGGATGGGCAGGTGATGGAGGATGCTGCGCGAGATGTGGGCGATCAGACCTTGCGGCTTCTCCAGGTGCTGCCCGGGACCATACAGATTCGATATCCGCGCCACAAGGGTGGAAACCCTGGGCATATCCTGGGCCCACTGGAGAAGAAGACCCTCT
>DASVZU010000141.1:0-8970 GCA_036391515.1 Holophagaceae bacterium | reverse complement strand
AGGACCAGGTGGACGCCGCCCCCGGCTGGGAGCGCCTGGCGCCCGTTCCGCTCCAGACCGTCTGCCTCCGCCACCTGAAGCCCGGCCTGGACGAGGCCGGACTCGCCGCCCACAACCTGGAGCTCGCCCGCCGCGTGAACGAGGGCGGGAAGGCCTACCTCACGCCCTCCATCCTCAAGGGGACGCAGATGCTCCGGGTGAGCATCGGCGCCGAGGCCACGGAGCGGCACCATGTCGAGGCCCTCTGGGACGCCCTGCGGGCCGCGGCGGAGGCCTGAGAGGGTGCGAACCGCATTAAGGAGGCCCGGGTCCCCTCTGCTAGTAACACATCGACAATTCCCGGAGGAGAACCCGGGGCCCCCGACCTTCCCTTGGTGATGACGCTGCAACAAGGGCCTCAGATGTGGAATCGTTCATCCCACCTCGCCATCCGGTTCCGGACAATCTGTCAAGAATCCCATCTTTCGGATTGCCATCGCCACATTCCAAGCGGTGAGCCCAGGCCGCGACTGCTATCCTTGAGGTCACCCATACGTCGTCCTTGCGGTTCCGCGGGGGCGACCTTTTCGTATCGGTCCACTGCGCCCCATCCGCCCTGGAGGTTCCGTGTCCACGCCGCTGCTCTCTTCCGAGACGCCTGCCTTCGCTGTACCTGACGCGAACCTCGTCCCCGCCAGCGATCACCTGGGCCGGATGATGGCCATCCCGCCCTCGCGGATGTTCCTCATCAACAAGTCGCTGAAGGTGTTCCAGCAGAAGCAGCCCGGCGTGCCCGTCTTCGACGCCAGCCAGGGCGATGGCGGCGCCTCGCTGCCGGGCGTCCCCGAGGCCTTGCTGGACCGCGCCTTCGAGTTGCAGAAGCAGCACGGCACGGCCTACGACATGCCCTTCGGCACCGAGCCCTACCGCAAGGCCGTGGCCGAGACTTACTGGAAGCTGGACCCCGCCACGGGCTGGGGCCCTGCCAACGTCATCGGCACCCAGGGCGGGCGCGACGGCCTGCAGAAGGCCTACCAGGCCATGCTGGCCCTGGGCCACGGCCGCCAGGGGGATGTCATCGTCGTGAGCCGCGTGCCCTGGATCAGCTACAACTGGGGCCCCTACGGCGTGGGCGCCAACGTGATGTGGGCCCCGGGCCGCCCCGAGGAGGGCTGGGCCTACAGCGAGGACGGCATTCGCGCCTGCGTGGCCGAGGCCGGGCGGCACGGCCGCAAGGTGGCGGGCCTCGTCATCACCAGCCCCGACAATCCCACGGGCCAGACCCTCACGCTCCAGCGCCAGATCGAGCTGGCGAAGGCCGCCCTGGGGGCCGGCGTGGCCTTCGTCCTCTTCGACTGGATGTACCACGTCGTCAGCGACCACGAGCCCTACGACGTGAACGCCCTCCTGAAGGCCTTCGAGCCCGCCCAGCGCGAGCGCCTGATGGTGCTGGACGGCATCACCAAGAGCCTCGGCGGCTCCAACATCCGCAACTGCCACCTGCTGGCCGCGGAATCCGTGGTGAAGGTGATCGTGGCCCAGGCCTCCCACACCGTGATCCCCTCCTTCTTCAGCCTGGCCGTGGCCATGGCGGCCTACGAGACGGGCATCCAGAAGGCCGCCGCGCCCATCGTGGGGCCCACCAACGCCAGCCGCGCCTGGCTGCGCGGCTTCCTGAAGGAGCAGGGCCTCCGCCACATCCTGGGCCAGGGCTACTACGCCTTCCTCCACGTGGGGGACGCCCTGAAGGCCAAGGGCTGGGCCGACTCCGAGCCCCTGGGCCAGCACCTCGCGGAGGAGGTGGGCGTGGCCGTGGTGCCCGGCGCCTTCTTCAGCCCCTACGGCGCCGAGTGGATCCGCTTCTCCTACGCCACCCCCGTCGAGCGCACCCAGGGCGCCGCGACCCGGCTGGTCGAGGCCCTGAAGGGTCTGGAGGCCTAGTGTTCGACCTGAACGCCTTCGTCGAGAAGTTCACCCTGGCGCGCCAGACGGCACAGGAGACCCGGCCCTCAGGGGGGCTCTGCGGCCTGGAGCTGGAGTGGAACCTCATGGATTCCCGGTTCCGCCCGCTCCTCACCGTGGGCACTGGGCCGGACCACATGTCCTTCGTGGACCACCTGCGATCGAAGGTGCTGGCCCCCTGGACGGAGCCCTACCACCAGCTCGAGGTCTTCCACTGGATGATCGAGTGGGTGACGAGGCCGTACCACACGCCGAGGGGCACGATCTACGAGGGCCGCCTGCTGGAGGCGGAGCTCATCAACGCCCTGGCCAGGGACGGCCGGGCCTTCGGCGAGCCGCTCTACTACTGGCACGGGAACCTGCTCGTGCTGCCGGAGATCGGGCCCGATTGCGTGCCCGAGTCCTGGCACCTGGCCAAGCGCCGCTACCTCCAGCGCTGCGTCGAGCTGTACGGCACCGAACTGGCCACCGCGGGGACGCACTCCAACCTCAGCCTGCCCGAGCCCATGCTGGCCTGGGATTTCATGCACCTGCCCGCCGCCGAGCGCGGCGACCGTCACCTGGACGACTACAAGAACCAGGTCTACATCACCGGCACGCGGCTCATGCGGGCCTTCGCCGCCCTCTTCATCGCCACCAGCGCCAGCACGCCCATGCAGGCCTCGGAGGAGGACGGCAAGCCCGTCGTGCGGCTCACGCCCTACGAGTCGGTGCGCAACCTCACCTTCCCGAACCCTCCGGCCCTCGACGTGCCGGACCTGAACCGGAGCCACCCGGACTACCTGCGCCTGTCCTACGACCTGGTGCGCCGCGGCGTTCGCTTCGGCAACAACAACTGGATCCCCGTCCGCGCCCGCTCCCAGGCGGAGCCGGTGGAGCGCCTCATCCAGGTCACCAGCGACCAGCTGCACGACATCTACGCCCGGGGCCTCTTCGCCGCCGGCGAGACGCGCAACGTCGAGGACATGGCCGCCCAGATCGAGCGCCAGAACCTCTTCGCCCGCATCGACCTGCCCATGGCCCGCGTGGAGGTCCGCACGGACGATCCCGGCCACGAGCTGGCCCTGGACGTGGCCAACCTCACCCTGAAGCACCTCCTGCTCCTCCGCTTCTACGGCGACCCCGACTTCGCCCGCGCCTTCCGCTACGACGCCGAGGACATCACCCGGGCCCGCCGCAACGAGGACCTGGCCGCCCGGGAAGGCCTGCGCGCCGTCATCGAGGATCCCTTCACGGCCAAGCCCGTGGCCATGCGCGCCTTCCTGGCCTGGACCCTGGATCAGCTCCGCCCCCTGGCCGAGGCCCTCGATTTCTGGGAGGACCTCGCGCCCCTCGCCGAGATGGCCGCCGGCGCCCCCAGCACCGCCGAGCGCATGCGCGAGCGCCTGAAGGCCGACCTCAAGGGCTCCGACATCGTCCCGCCCGAGCTGCTGGCCCGCCTGGCGGAGGAGCGCCAGGCCCGCGTCGCCGCCGAGGTGGAGGCCCTCACCGGGAACCTCGCGGCCCTGGGCGCCGAGGAGGACAAGCTGCAGGACTTCCTGGAGCGGGCCCGGGACGAGGTCTCCATGGATGCCCGCGCCCCCATCCGCTTCCAGCCCCGCCCCGAGGCCCTGGTGGAGACGGAGTACGCCGACAAGACCGCCGAGATCCTGGCCCTCTCCCAGCGCCTCATCCGCATCCCGTCGGTCACGGCCTGCCCGGAGGAGCGCATCGCCGAGGTGCATCGGGCGGGCACCTTCATCCACGACTACCTGCGCAACCACGGCGTGCCGGTCCGCACCTTCGACGGCGCCACCTTCCCCGCCCTGCTGGCCCATTTCCCGGGCCAGGAGCAGGCCCCGGCCATGCTCTGCGGCCACTTCGACGTGGTGGCCCCCGAGCCCGACGACAGCCAGTTCGAGCCCAAGGTCGAGGGCGACTACCTCTGGGGCCGCGGCGCCGCGGACATGAAGACCGTCCTGGCCACCTACCTCGTGTGGATGAAGGACACCCTGAAGAAGGGCGCCCCCTACCCGCCCGTGAATCTGCTCATGGTGGGCAACGAGGAGAACGGCGAGCTGGAGCCCATGGGCACGCCCCACGTCCTCGCGCGGCTGAAGGAGGAATCCGGCTACGAGCCGGCGTTCTTCGTGGCCGGCGAGCGCACGGGCGAGAAGGGCACCGAGCTCTGGGGCGAGGTCTGCACCCAGAACCGCGGCGTCCTCCGCTTCGAGCTGGTGGCCACCGGCGCCCGGGGCCACAGCGGCCTGGCGGGCGGCCCCGACCTCACCGAGCGCCTGCTGGGCGCCCGCGAGGCCCTGCGCGAGCTCTTCCCGAAGCACCTGACCCTCAAGGGCGAGAACGGCTGGCAATCCCTGGCCCGCTTCGCCTACATCCAGGTGGGCACCCCCGGCGTCTACAACATCACGCCGGACCGCGGCAGCCTGGGCGTGGAGATCCGGCCCATCCCCCAGGACGACGTGTCGAAGCTGCGAGCCGAGATCGAGGCCCTGGCCGCCGAGCGGGGCCTGGAACTGGTGCCCTCCGCCTGGGAGGCCGGCGTGGCCTGCGATCCGGAGAACCCCTACCTGAAGGCCCTGCTCGCAGGCATCGCCGCGGCCGGGGGCGATGCGCCCATCGGCCGCAAAGGCGCCGGCACCTCCGCCCGCTTCGCCCCCCGCGGCCAGGCCGTCGTCTGGGGCCAGAGCGGCATCGGCCCCCACGCCAAGGGCGAGCGCCACTTCATCCCCAGCATCGAGCCCTACTACCGGGCCCTGGAGGGGTTCGCCCAGAAGCTGCGGGCCTGACCCCAGGTCGTTCCTGGAACGTGCCGAACATCACTGTCAAAACAGGTTCATGGGTCCATCCTGTCTGCAGGGATCCAGCACGGGACGTCGTCCCCTGGAACCCGGGAGACTTGGAATGGACGGTCGGATGACCCGTGCCGAGGCGCGGACGAACCTGGACGAGCGGATCGGCACCCTTGCCGAGCGGCGGTGCGCCGAACGCCTCGTGGCCCTCCGCGCCCGCGGCGGGCTCCTGCCGGTCTGCAGCTGGTGCGGGCGGTTCCGCGACGAGTCCGGCCGCTGGATCCAGGCCGATTGCGGCAACCCAGAGGCGGCCGGCGTGTCCGTTACCCACGGCGTATGCCCCGACTGCGCCCGGAAGCTCCGGGCCCGGCCCGGCGAGGCCGCCTAAGGATTCAGAAGTCCAGGTTTTCCGTGATCCGGGTCCCGTCCTTCCGGAAGGTGTCGAGGAAACGGGCGATGCGCCCTTCGGCCTCGGCCAGGTCCGTCAGGCCGAGGTTCAGGTTGAGGAGGTCCACGTACCAGGGGGCCTTCACGGGGCTCGTCACGTAGGCCTGGACGATGGCCCGGGCCACGGGGAGGGTGGTGTCCTTGGAATCGTCGTGGACATCGCGGTTGCCGGCCTTCCGCAGCTTGGCGTACTCCTCCTCCAGCAGGCGGGCGAAGAGGGCGCCGGTGAAGGGATCCCCGGCGGCGGTGCCCATGGCGGCATCGGCGTCCGTGAATGCGGCGCCCTTGTGCAGCCACTCCCACAGGATGGAGAGCCGGATCTCGCCGGTGGCCATGTCCTCCATGAGGTAGAGGACGTCGTCGTTGCCGAAGTGGTCCGCGGGCTTCAGGGCCGCGGCCTGGAAGCCCCGGAGGAAGGCGTTCCCGTACTGCAGCGCCACGGAGAGCAGGTCCCGGGCGCCGGCGATGGTGCGGGGCGCAGGCTCGAGGTGCATCAGCCCCGCGGCGTCCTCGGGCCCGTAGCCCAGGGCCTGGAAGGCCCGCCCCGCCTGGTTCGCCTGGCCCGCGCGCTCCCACACGGGCCGCACGATGTGGACCATCTTCCAGTGGGCCACCCACTTGCCGGAGGCGCCCTCCCGCTGCTCGCGTTCCGCCCCGGCCACGGCCCGCTTCATGCTCGCGGCCACGCCGCCCTCGGAACCCACGGGGATGTTCGGCTCCATGCCCCCCTGCCAGAGGGCGCAGCGGCCGTTCCGGTCCGGGGTGTTCACGGCCCGGCGCACCCGGTCCTCGTAGGTCCGCATGTAGCCATAGGTCATCCCGATGGCGCTGATGTCCGGGTTCACGAAGGCCGCATCCCACGCAAGGGCGTCGGACACGCTGTTGATGTAGTCCCAGCGCCCGGTGTTGAAGCCCACAAAGTGCGGCGCGAGGGCCGCGCGGATCTCCATGAGCTGGAAGCACTGCTCCAGCTGCTCCACCAGGACATAGACCTTGATCGTCCCCGCCGGCAGCCCGAGGTGCGCCTGGAGGGCCAGGAGCAGGGCGTTCCAGTGGGCGGCCTCCTCCGCCGTCTGGATCTTGGGCAGGTAGAGGGCGACGCTCCGGCCCGCGGCCCGCAGGGCCTCGTGGTTGTTCACCACGTAGAGGACGAGGTCGGCGATGGAGGCCGAGAAGCCCTGGCCGCCCATCCGGAGGTGGCGGTCGTCGAGGTGCAGGCCCCGCGCCCGGTAGAGCACGGTGGTGAAGTCCAGCTGCTGCCGCCAGTCGGCGATGATGGGGTGGCCGAAGAAGCCCTGGGCCCACTGGTTCATCTCCGCCGCGACCTCCTCGGCCACCTCGAGGAAGAGCGGGTCCCGGGCGAGGGCCAGCTTGAGGTTCCGGTGGTTGTCCAGGGACATGGTGTCCACCTGGCCCAGGGCGTCCTCGCCGTCGAACATCCAGCCGTCGGCCCCGGAGAGCAGGGCGTAGGCCACGTTGCGGATGCCGGAGCGCACGCTGGACCGGGGCTTGGTGGCCGGCCCCGTGCCCTGGATCCACTGGCGGGCCAGGTCCGGCGGGATCTCCGCGCCATCGAAATTGCCCGCCCGGGCGTCCGCCACGCGGATCCCGGTACCGGGGACCAGGGACGCGGGATCCAGGAACCCGATGCGCTCCCTGGCCTCGGCACGCCGCTTCCGGCGGACCAGCCGGGCGGCCATCAGCTCCCGCCGGCGGGCTTCCAGGGGCGCCAACGCCTCCAGAGCCCGGAGGGCGGCTGGGGTGTACACATCCCCGTAGGCCTCCAGGACCCCGGACTGGAACTCCATGTTCGAGTTCATCGCGTTCCTCCTCGCTGGGCCCCGGGCGGGCGCGCCCTGGCATTCTCCTGGAAATTCGGGGATGGCGACAGCTCCGCGACCCCTGTCCGCCCCATGGCCATTGGCCTGGTTCGCCCGCAGGCATTGCCCCGATTCTGGGAGTCTTTTTTTCAAAGCTCAAATCTAATTATCCGGCATCTTTCGTCGATTCGATTGTCTGGACATATTTTGAGGACATCCATTGAGAACCAACCTTCCGATCACCCAGCATGAGCACGTCCTGTCAGAGGAGGCCCTCCTCATCAGCGAAACGGACCTCAGGGGGGTCATCCGCTGGGGAAACCCCGATTTCGTGGAATCCAGCGGGTTCGGACTCGACGAACTGCTGGATGCCCCGCAGAACATCATCCGCCACCCGGATGTCCCTCCTGCCATCTTCAAGGATCTCTGGGACACCCTGAAGGCGGGCCGTCCGTGGACCAACATCGTGAAGAACCGCCGGAAGAACGGGGACCACTACTGGGTGCAGGCGGACGTGAGCCCCCTCCGGAAACACGGCGGGATCTCCGGCTACGTCTCCATTCGCGGCAGGGCCACGCCGGAGCAAATCCGGGCCGCGGAGAAGCTCTATGCCGAGGCCAGGGACCGGAAGGAGCTGAAGACGAGCCTGCGCCAGCGGATGCAGGCCCTCCCCCTGGGGACCCGCCTCCGGCTCGCCCTGGGGCTGCCCTTCCTCACCGCGAGCCTGGCGCTCCTCTCCGCCGAATTCTCGCCCGCCTCCCTGGCGTTCAAGGGCCTGAGCGGCGCATTCCTCCTGACCGGGGCCTGGGGCTGGACCGCCCTGTCGGAGGTGGACCGGCCCCTGAAGCAGCTCTTCCAGGCCATCGACCGGGCCGACCTCACCCAGCAGGTCCCGGTCGTGGGTGCCGGAGACGTGGCCCGGGCAACGTCCTCCTTCAATGTCCTCACCCTGCGCTTCCGCCGGATCATCCGGGAGCTCGGGCGCGTGGCGAAGCAGATGGACGGCGTGGCGAAGGAACTGCAGGTGTCCTCGGAGGAGGCCTCGGCCGCCACCCAGCAGATCGCCCGGTCCGCGGAGGGCCAGCAGGAGACCACGGCGCGCATGGCCACCTCGGTCACCGAATTCTCGGCCTCGGCCACCCAGGTGGCCCAGAACGCCCGGGAATCCCTCCGCCTCGCCGACGCGTCCGTCCAGACCGCCAACGAGGGCTCCCGGGCCGGCCAGGACGCCACCCAGGCCATGACGGAGATCCGCCAGACCACGAGCGCCATGGCGAAGGCCGCGCAGGTGATCCAGGAGATCGCCCGGCAGACGAACCTGCTCTCCCTGAACGCCGCCATCGAGGCCGCCAAGGCCGGGCAGCAGGGCAAGGGGTTCGCGGTGGTGGCCGAGGAGGTCCGCAAGCTGGCCGAACGCTCGGCCTCGGCTGCGAAGGAGATCCAGCAGCTCATCTCCCAGACAGACGCCGCCGTGGGCGAAGGGGATCGCAAGCTGGAAGCCCTGGTGGCCCACTTGCACGAGATCCAGCAGAGCATCGAGGGCGTCTCCCGGATGGCGCAGGAGATCGGCACCGCCTCGGAGGAGCAGGCCCGCACCAGCGAGGAGGTGGCCCGGCAGGTGGAATCCACCGCCCGGGAGGCCTCCCAGGTGGCCAGCGCCTCCACCCAGCTCGCGGCCAGCGCGGAGGAGCTGTCCAGCCGCGCTGAACGGGTGAGGGCGGTCGTGGCGAACCTGGCCCGCACGGTGGAGGTGTTCCAGGTTTGACCGGGGCTCAGCCCGATCCCATCCCCATTCCCATCCGGATCAGGCGGCAGGCCCTGGCGGCCGCCGCCTCCAGGAGCGGGGCCCCGCCCGCCAGGCAGGCAGCCAGGTCCATCGGCCCGGGTGGAACGGCAGCGAGCGCGTCGATGCCCTGGGCCAGCACGGCCTCGGCTCCGTCCCCCAGCCCGCCGGAGAGGCAGACCACGGGCAC
>DASVZU010000140.1:0-10980 GCA_036391515.1 Holophagaceae bacterium | reverse complement strand
CGTCGTGGGCACGATCTTCGGCGGCAGCCTCTACGCCTCCGTGGACCCCTTCTTCATGATCATGCTCATGAAGAACCTGGGGCCGGCGTACGTGGTGTGGGACAAGGCCGCCACGGTTCGTTTCCGCCGTCCCGGCCGGGGCGCACTCACCGCCACCTTCCGCCTCGACGCAGCCGAACTGGCCGAGATCCGCGACCTGCTGGCGAGCCTCCCCAAGGTGGACCGCACCTACACCGTGGAGCTGGTGGATCGCAACGGGGCCGTCCACGCCGTGGTCGAGAAGGTCCTTCACATCGCCCCCAAGGCCCCTTCGGAGGCCCCGCTTGCCCAGGACAGCCTGACAAATTCCTGATAGCCTTTTCCCTCATCTTACGAGGTCAACTTCATGGCATCCGCCTTCCGCACCTCCCTCTGCCTCACGCTGGGCCTGACGGCCCTCAGCCTGGCGGCCCAGTCGGGCCCCCACGGCATCAACCCCGCCAACCTCGACACCACGGTGAAGCCCTGCGACGACTTCTACCACTTCGCCAACGGCGGGTGGCTGAAGAGCCATCCGCTGCCCGCGGACAAGGCCATCTACGGCTCCTTCACCGAGGTGAGTGACCACAACCGGGAGATCCTGAAGCAGATCCTCGACGAGACCAGCGCCAAGCACACCTGGCCCAGGGGCAGCGTCGAACAGAAGGTGGGCGACTTCTTCGCCGCCGGCATGGACGCCGTCGCCATCGAGAAACGCGGCATCACGCCCCTGAGGCCCATTCTCGCCACCATCGACGGCCTGAAGGACTCGAAGCAGCTCGCCGTCACCCTGGCGAAGCTCCACGGCGAAGGCCTGCCCGGCGGGTTCGGATTCTTCGTCATGCAGGACGCCAAGAACAGCACCCGCTACATGGGCGCCCTCAACCAGGGCGGCCTGGGCCTGCCCGACCGCGACTACTACCTGAACGACGACGCCCGCACGAAGGACATCCGCGCCAAGTACGAGGCCCACGTCGCGAAGATGTTCGAGCTGGCCGGCGATCCCGCCGACCTGGCCAAGGTCCGGGCCCGGGTGGTGCTGGACCTGGAGACCCGCATGGCCCAGGCGGCCTGGTCCCGCGTGGAGCTCCGAAACCCCCAGAAGACCTACAACAAGCGCACCCTGGCCCAGCTGGAGCAGGAGGCCCCGGGCTTCGACTGGGCGGCCTACTTCAAGGCCCGCGGCGCGAAGATCGACGAGCTGAACGTCCGCCAGCCCTCGTACGCCGCGGCCTTCGCCAGGTTTGCCGCCGAGACCCCCGCGACCCAGTGGCGCACCTACCTCCGCTGGCACGCCCTGCGCGCCACCGCCGATCTCCTGCCCAAGGCCTTCGAGGAAGAGGACTTCGCCTTCTACGGCAAGGTGCTGAACGGCACGCCGGAGCAGGAGGCCCGCTGGAAGCGCGTGGAGGCCATGGAGGACGGCACCATCGGCGAGGCCCTGGGCCAGCTCTACGTGAAGAAGGCCTTCCCTCCCGAATCCAAGAAGCGGATGCTCGAGCTCGTCGGCAACCTCCGCGCCGCCCTGCATGAGCGGATCCAGAAGCTGGACTGGATGGGCGAGGAGACCAAGCAGCAGGCCCTCAAGAAGCTGGATGCCTTCGGCGTGAAGATCGGCTACCCCGACAAGTGGAAAACCTACCCCTTCGACGTGAGGCGGGACGACTACTTCGGCAACGTCCGTCGCGCCTCGGCCTACCGGGTGAAGGACAACCTCGCGAAGCTGGGCAAGCCCATCGACCGCACCGAGTGGGGCATGACGCCCTCCACCGTGAACGCCTACTACAGCCCCACCATGAACGAGATCGTGTTCCCCGCGGGCATCCTCCAGCCGCCCTTCTTCGATGCCAAGGCGGATGACGCCGTGAACTACGGCGCCATCGGGTGGGTGATCGGCCACGAGATGACCCACGGGTTCGACGACCAGGGCAGCCAGTTCGACGCCGACGGCAACCTCAAGAACTGGTGGACGGACGCGGATCGCAAGGCCTACCAGGCCCGCACCGACCTCGTGGTGAAGCAGTACGACGCCTACGAGCCCCTCAAGGGCGAGCACGTCAACGGCAAGCTGACCCTGGGCGAGAACATCGCCGACCTCGGCGGCATGAAGATCGCCTACGCCGCCTTCAGGCGCAGCCTCCAGGGCAAGCCCGAGCCCGCGAAGATCGACGGCTTCACCGCCGAGCAGCGCTTCTTCCTGGGCTCCGCCAGCATCTGGCGCAACCACATCCGCGACGCGGCGCTCTCCGTGCGGCTGAAGACCGATCCCCACAGCCCCGGCGTCGAGCGCGTCATTGGCCCCATGAGCGACCTGCCGGAGTTCTTCCAGGCCTGGGGATGCGCCGACGGCTGCGCCATGGTGCGCGACGAGAAGCTGCGCCCCGCCATCTGGTAGGGCCCGATCCATCGACCTTTTCCCGCGAGCCCGGACTCCGCCTGCCGGGCTCGCAACTTTCCCGGACGAACCATGAAGCTGCCCCGCACCCTCCTCACCCTGGCTCTGGCAACCGCCCCCCTGGCCGCCCAGACAGCCCGCCCGAAGCCCATCCTGGGCGTGGACCGGTCCTACCTCGACACCGCCGTGTCCCCTTGCCGGGACTTCTACGGCTTCGCCAACGGTGCCTTCGACAAGGTGCCCATTCCGGGCGAATACGCCTCCTACGGCGTGAACCAGGAGATCGACGAGCGCAACGAGGCCATCCTGAAGGGAATCCTCGAATCCGCCGCGAAGCAGGGCGGGCCCGAAGGCTCCGCCGCCCGGCGCGTGGGCGACTTCTTCGCTTCCGGAATGGACGAGACCGCCATCGAGAAGGCCGGCCTCCAGCCGTTGGCTCCCACCTTCAAGGCCATCGAGGCCGTGCAGACTACCGCCGGGCTCGTGGCCGAGATGGGGCGGCTCCAGGCCCAGGGCGTCCGCGCCGGCTTCGGTTTCGGCGTGCAGGTGGATGACAAGGACAGCACGGCCATGATCGCCAGCTTCTGGCAGGGCGGACTGGGGCTGCCCGAGCGGGACTACTACCTCCGGCCGGGCAAGGAGGCCGAGGCCATCCGCCAGGCCTATGTGGCCCACATGGGCCGGATCTTCGAGCTGGCAGGGGACACCCCCGCCCAGGCCCGGGCCGGGGCCCAGGCCGTCATGGCCCTGGAGACGAAGCTGGCCCAGGCCTCCCGGACCCTCGTGGACCTGCGGGACCCCCAGGCCAACTACCACAAGGTGGCCCGGAAGGACCTGGCGGCCCTGGCCCCCGGCTTCGACTGGGCCGCCTTCGCGAAGGCCGTGGAGCTTCCGGCCTCCGAGGGCAGCGTCCTCGTGGGCCAACCCGAGTTCTACAAGGCCCTGGGCGCCCTGCTCGCCTCGGAGCCCCTGGCCGCCTGGCGCACCTACCTGCGCTGGCACGTCCTGCGCAGCGCCGCGCCCTTCCTCGGCAAGACCTTCGTGGACGAGAACTTCGCCTTCTACGGGAAGACGCTCTCCGGCACCACCGAGCTCAAGCCCCGCTGGAAACGCGTCCTCTACGCCACGGACCGCGCCCTGGGCGAGGATGTGGGCCAGCTCTACGTGAAGGCCGCCTTCAGCCCCGAGGCCAAGACCCGGGTGCTGCAGATGGTGGCATTCCACAAGGAGGCCATGCGGGCCCGGATCCTCGCCGCCGACTGGATGGGCGAGGCCACCAAGCAGCAGGCCATCAGGAAGCTCGACGCCATCCGCGCCAAGGTGGGCTACCCCGACCGCTGGCGCGACTACCGCAGCCTCGAGGTCGCCCGCCGCCCCTTCGTCCTGAATGTCGAGGCCGGCGCGGCCTTCGAGTTCCGCCGCCAGATGGCCAAGCTGGGCAAGCCCGTGGACCGCGACGAGTGGCACATGACGCCCCAGACCAACAATGCCTACTACGACCCCAGCATGAACGAGATCGTCCTGCCGGCCGGCATCCTCCAGCCGCCCTTCTTCGACGAGAAGGCCGACGACGCCTCCAACTACGGCGCCCTGGCCTCCACCATCGGCCACGAGCTGACCCACGGCTTCGACGACCAGGGCCGTCAGTACGACTGGCAGGGGAACCTCAAGGACTGGTGGACGGCGGACGACGCGAAACGCTTCGAGGCCCGCGCCGAGCACATCGTGAAGCAGTACGACGCCTTCGAGGTGCTCCCCGGCCTGCACATCAACGGCAAGCAGACCCTCGGCGAGAACATCGCCGACATCGGCGGGCTGCGGGTGTCCTACGAGGCCTTCAAGCTGGCCACCAAGGGGAAGGATCTGAAGCCTATCGACGGGTTCACGCCGGACCAGCGGTTCTTCATCGCCTTCGCCCAGGGCTGGCGGACCAACCAGCGGCCGGAGGCCCTGCGCCTGGGCGTCACCACGGACGTCCACTCCCCCGTGCGCTGGCGCGTGATCGGCCCCGTGGCGGACTTCCCTGAATTCCGGAAGGCCTTCGGCTGCGCCGAGGCCCCGGCCGGCCAGGCGCGCACCGCCATCTGGTAGCCCCGTCCTGGCATCTGTGACCAAAGGCCGTCCCGGATCCGGGGCGGCCTTTTCTACACTGGACCCAGGCCGCCGGCCCAGCCCAAGGGAGTCCCATGCGCATACGCCCCCTCGCCCTCCTCGCCATCCTGCTCAGCGCGGGCGCGGCCCTGGAGGCCTGCACCAACCTGCTCGTCACCAAGGGGGCCAGCAAGGACGGCTCCACGATGATCACCTACGCGGCCGACAGCCACACGCTCTACGGAGAGCTCTACTTCAAGCGCGGGGGCACCCACCTGCCCGGCGAGATGCGCGACATCGTCGAATGGGATACCGGCAAGTTCCTCGGCCGGATCCCCGAGGCCCCGGTCACCTACACCCGCGTGGGCAACATGAACGAGCACCAGCTCGCCATCGCCGAGACCACCTTCGGCGGGCGGAAGGAACTCCAGGTTCCCAGCGGCATCGTGGACTACGGAAGCCTCATCTACATCGCCCTGGAACGCGCAAGGACCGCCCGCGAGGCCATCGAGGTGATGACGAACCTCGCGGAGACCTACGGCTACGCCTCGGAGGGCGAGAGCTTCTCCATCGCCGATCCCAACGAGGCGTGGATCCTGGAGATGATCGGCAAGGGCAAGGGCCAGAAGGGCGCCCTGTGGGTGGCCTACCGGCTTCCGGACGGCACCATCAGCGCCCACGCCAACCAGTCCCGCATCCGCCAGTTCCCCCTCAATGATCCCAAGAACGCCCTGTACAGCAGGGACCTCATCCCCTTCGCCCGGGAGCACGGCTGGTTCAAGGGCGAGGACCGGGACTTCAGCTTCGCCGACACCTACGCGCCCCTCACCTACGGTGCGCTGCGGTTCTGCGAGGCCCGGGTCTGGAGCCTCTTCCGCCGCGCCGCCCCGAGCCAGGATCTTCCCATCGACTACGTGAAGGCCGTGAAGGGCGCCAAGCCGCTGCCCCTCTGCATCAGGCCCGACCACAAGCTGGACGTGCGCGACGCCATGGAGCTCATGCGCGACCATTATGAGGGCACCGAGTTCGACATGACGAAGGACGTGGGCGCCGGCCCCTTCGCCTTGCCGTACCGCTGGCGTCCGATGACCTGGAAGATCGACGGGCAGGAGTACCTGCACGAGCGGGCTATCAGCACCCAGCAGACCGGCTTCTCCTTCGTGGCCCAGCCCCGCGCCTGGCTGCCGGATCCCGTGGGGGGCGTGCTCTGGTTCGGCGTGGATGACACCTACACCACCTGCTACGTGCCCATCTCCTGCGGCGTCCAGGCCCCGCCCCACGCCTTCGCCGAGGGCACGGGGAACTTCAGCGAGTTCAGCTGGGACAGCGCATTCTGGACCTTCAACTTCGTGAGCAACTACACCTACACCCGCTGGAGCGACATGATCCAGGACGTGCAGAAGGTGCAGCGCGGGTTCGAGGGCCGCTTCACGGCCGAGCAGCCCGATGTGGACCGCCGCGCCCTCGCCCTCTACAAGGAGGACCCTGGCCTGGCGAAGGACTACCTGACGAAGCGCGCCGCCGACGTCTCCGCCGAGGTGGTGGCCCGCTGGCAGAAGCTGGGGCAGTTCCTCATCTGGAAGTACCTCGACGGCAACGTGCGCGACGAGAAGGGCAAGGTCACCTTCCCGCGCTACCCGGACGCCTGGTACCGCCGCATCGTGAAGGACCACGGCGACGCCATCCAGATGAAGAAGGTGGAGGGGCTGGCGCCGGACGAGGAGTAGGAAGCCGGTTCCTTCCCGCCCGGGGGCAGGCCGACAAAGGATCGGGGCCTCCCCCCGGGAAGGCCGGAGCCTCGTGCCGAAGGTCACCCTCCCCACGGGTGGAGCCCCATGGATAATGGCTGGTCTTCCCGAGGTACCCATGCACCGCCCCGATCCCCACTCCTTCTACGATTCCTCGCAGCCGAAGACCCGGCGGCTTCGCCTGAAGCTGGGGGTGGATTTCGGACGGAAGCGGATCGAGGGCGAGGCCACGCTGGAGTTCGGGGATGCGGTGCAGGGCACGCTGGACCTGGATACCAAGGGCCTGGAGATCCTCTCCGTGAAAGTGCCCGGCCAGGGCCCGATCGCCTGGAGCCTCGGGGAGGAGGATGCCATCCTGGGCCGATGCCTGCGGCTCGCCCTTCCGGCGGATACCCGGGAGGTCTCCGTCCAGTACCTCACCTCGCCGGTAGCCATGGCCCTCCAATGGCTGGAGCCGGAACAAACCGAGGGCAAGCAGGCCCCCTTCCTCTTTAGCCAGTGCCAGCAGATCCACGCCCGGACCCTGGTGCCCTGCCAGGACACGCCGGTGGTGCGCGTCTCCTACCAGGCGGAGGTCACGGTCCCCCAGGGCCTCACGGCCGTGATGTCCGCGGGGCCCGCGGGGGACGCTCCGGCTGGACCGGGGCGCCACGCCTTCCGCTTCGCCATGCCCCAGCCCATCCCCACCTACCTGCTGGCCCTGGCCGTGGGGCGGCTGGAATCCCGCGACCTCAGCCCCCGCAGCCGTGTGTGGGCAGAACCCGAGACTGTGGCGTCCGCCGCCTGGGAGTTCGCCGGCGTGGAGGACATGATCGTCAAGGCCGAGGGTCTGTTCGGCGCCTACCCCTGGGACCGCTACGACATGCTGGTGCTGCCGCCCTCCTTCCCCTATGGCGGGATGGAGAACCCGCGCATGACCTTCCTCACCCCGACCCTCCTGGCCGGGGACCGCAGCCTGGTGGACGTGGTGGCCCACGAGCTGGCCCACAGCTGGACGGGGAACCTGGTCACCAACGCCACCATGGAGCACTTCTGGCTGAACGAGGGCTTCACCGTGTGGGCGGAGCGGCGCATCCTCCGCATCCTCCACGGCGTGGACGCCGAAGCGCTGGGATGGGCCATGGGGCAGAAGGCCCTGGAGGAGAGCCTGGACCGCTTCAAGGCCGAGCCGCACCTGACGGTCCTCCGCCTGCACCTGGAGGGCATCGATCCGGACGACGCCTTCTCCAGCATCCCCTACGAGAAGGGAGCCCGGCTGGTGGCCGCCCTGGAGCGGGAAGTGGGCGAGGAGCGGTTCCACAGGTTCATCCGCGACTACATGGATGCCTTCCGGTTCACCTCCATCACCACGGAGCAGTTCTGCACGTTCACGGAGGAGCAGCTCCCGGGGGCCCTGAAGGCGGTGGGCGCCGACGCCTACCTCCACCAGCCGGGCCTGCCGGAGACGGCGCCGGTGTTCCGGAGCGCCCAGCTGGACAGGTTGACGGCCCTGGCGGAGCGCTGGCCCGATGGCGGGCGCCCCACCGTTGATCAGGTCGCCGCGTGGAAGCCCGCCGAGCTGCTGGTCTACCTCCAGAAGCTGCCTCGCCAGCTCAGCCAGGCAGACTGCGCCTGGCTGGACGGGAACCTCACCCTGATGGGCCGCGGCAACTACGAGATCCTCGTGGAATGGCTCACCCTGGCCGCCGCCGCGGACTACGAACCGGCCTTTCCGCGAATCCGGGAGGTGCTCGTGAAGGTGGGGCGCATGAAGTATCTGCGTCCGCTCTATGGCGCCCTGGGGGCCCATGCCCGCACCCGCGCCCTGGCGCGGGAGATCTTCGCCGCCGCGAGCCCCGGCTACCACGGTCTTTCGCGCCGGGTGGTCCAGGGCGTGCTGGACAAGTACCCCGCCTGAGAGCTTCCCGGGCCCGCCCCGGGGGGCCCGGGACCGAGAGCCATGCCACGCCCGTACCGACACGGTTATCCAAAAGACGCCAGCCGCGAGAAGGCGGAAGCCCGATCCTGACCCCAAGCCCCCGCCGGTAGTACCTTTGTCAGATACCCCACCCCAGGAGTCCCCATGTCCCACGAGCCCGCGAGCGAGGCGATCCACGGCCTGCCGGAGAACGCCCGTCGTCCCCTGAACCCCGGCGAGCGCTACGTCCCGCTGGTGACCGCGGAAACGGGCGTGCCGGAGGTGACCGCCCGCAGCGTGTCCCTGGGGCTGATTTTCTGCGCCATCTTCAGCATGGCCGCCGCCTACCTGGCCCTGAAGGTGGGCCAGGGCATCGAGGCCGCCATCCCCATCGCCATCCTGGCCGTGGGCCTGAGCCGGTTCTACCCCCGCAAGAGCACCATCCTCGAGAACGTCATCATCCAGAGCATCGGCGCCAACAGCGGCCATGTGGTGAGCGGGGCCGTGTTCACCATCCCCGCCCTCTACATGCTGGCGGCCATCCCCGGCAGCGGCGTGGTCCAGCCCCGGCTCTGGCAGGTGGTGCTGGTGAGCTTCCTGGGCGGCAGCCTCGGCATCCTGTTCCTGGTGCCCCTGCGCTACCACTTCTACATCGAGAACCACGGGATCTTCCCCTGGCCCGAGGCCACCGCCACCACGGAGATCCTGGTCACCGGCGAGAAGGCCGGCAACCAGGCCAAGACCCTCGCCATCTCGGCCGCCATCGGGGCTGCCTATGACGGCTTCGTGGGCATCTTCCGCGGCATGTCGGAGACCATCCGCTTCCGGCACGCCTGGATCGGCGAGGCCCTCGAGAAGCGCTACCTGAACTTCAACATGCTCAACAGCGCCGCCACCTTGGGCATCGGCTACATCATCGGCCTGCACTACGCGGCCATCATCGCCGCGGGCAGCTTCTTCGCCATGTTCGTCCTGGTGCCCATGGTCCATGCCATCGGCGAGCACGTGCCCGTGATCCTCGCCCCCGGGACCAAACTCATCGCCCAGATGGGCCCCGAGGAGGTCTTCAAGCACTACGTGAAGATCGTGGGCGTGGGCGCCATCGCCGGCGCGGGCATCATGGGCGTGCTGGCCTCCGTGCCCAACATGGCCCGTTCCATCGTCAGCAACATGAAGGGCCTGAAGCACCAGGACACCCGCGCGGCCGCGGCCGTGCCGCGCATGGACCGCAGCTTCAGCGGCGCCTTCATCGGCGCCGGCCTGGTCATCGCCGGCCTGCTCACCCTGCTCTTCTTCAGCTTCGGCATCGGCATCCAGCAGGCCCTGGTGCCCGCCCTGGTCGCCACGGCCCTGGTGATGGTCATCGCCTTCCTCTTCGCCCCCGTGGCGGCCCGCGCCATCGCCACCATCGGCACCAACCCCATCTCCGGCATGACCATGCTGACCCTGCTGATCACCGGCGTGGTGATGCTGCGCCTGGGCTTCCATGGCGGGCCGGGCATGTTCGTCACCATGATGGTCGGCGGGGTGGTCTGCACGGCCCTGGCGGCTTCCGGCGCCTTCGCGACGGACCTCAAGATCGGGCACTGGATCGGCGCCACCCCGGCGCGGCAGATCGGCTGGAAGTTCGTGGGCACCTTCGTCGCAGCCGTCTTCACCGGGCTCGCCATGTGGATCCTGGCCCACCAGGGCTTCGGCAGCCAGGCCGTGCCCGCGCCGCAGGCCAGCGCCATGCAGGCCATCCTGGAGGGCGTCTTCGGCACCACGGCCATGCCCCTCCGCTGGTACTTCTTCGGCCTCGGCGTGCTGCTCAGCCTGGTGCTGCGCATGGTGAACCTGCCCGCCCTGGGCTTCGCCCTGGGCATGTACCTCCCCATCGAGCTGAACACGCCGCTGCTGCTGGGCGGCATCCTGGCCCACCTGGTGAACCGCCGGAAGGCCGGGGACACCGAAGCCACCGCCAAGGCCCGGGAGAACCGCGGCGTCCTCATCGCCAGCGGCCTCATGGCCGGCGGCGCCATCATGGGTGTCGTCGCAGCCCTGGTGAAGATGCGCTGGCCCGAGGGATTCCCCCTCCTCAGCGAAGCTTCCGCCGGCGGGGCCCTGGGCGAGTGGATCGCCATCGTCGCCCTCGCCGCCCTCTGCACCTACGTGGTCGTGGGCAGCCGACGCGATGAAGCCTAGCAGCCCTGCCAGATTTTCCTGATGCTTCCCATCCCCTCTCCCCCGGCTGATATCCGGCCAGCTTCTCCGCCGGTCTGGCCTCCGCACGCCTGGCGGACCCTGCGGGAGGCCCGAATAGCCGCGAAGCAAAGCCACCGTCATCTCATCGTCTTCATTCCTGATCAGTTGGAACGGCGAGAGGCGGCTCTGGCCTTCCTCCAGACCCTGGACGGCGTGCATGCAAGAGGAGAGGCCGAGATCTGCCTGCTCCAACCTGAGGATCCGGATGGTTCGGCCCTTCTCGACAAATGGAAACTCCGGTCCAGGCCCGCCCTTCTCCAGATAGATGCCGAGGATCGCAGGCTGATCTCGGTCCGCCTGGGCGAGGACTGCGTGCCTTTCCCGAGGGCCCTAATCGGCATGATCGAAGGCGAGGCCGCCCCCATCGACCCAGCCTTGGTGCAGGCCTGGATCGGACCGAAGGTCCCACTCCAACCCTTCCTGGATTTCGCGAACGCCCGGCCTGGCGACCTTGGTATCGGCGCCCAGGAACCCTTCCGTTCCTGGCTTGTGGCCCTCATGAAGGGAAGCGATCCCCGCCTCCGCACCTGGGCCGCCACCCGGTTGGTCGAGTCAGGTGCCTCTTTTCAGAATGGAGAGCCCAACCC
>DASVZU010000139.1:0-4394 GCA_036391515.1 Holophagaceae bacterium | reverse complement strand
GCCTCCCGCTCGCTCACCAGCAGCCGGAGGATCTGGAACAGCCGTTCCGTGGGCGGCGCCCCCTGCGGGAACCGGTTGAGGCGCGCCACGAACCGCCCGTAGGCGCCCTCCCCCGGCTTCACGGTCCGCGAGGCCATGGCCGCCTCCCGCACCAGGATACGCCCGGACGCGCGGCGGGCGTCCGCGTGCGATGATGCCCGGCATGGATGCCCCACTCTCAGTCAAGCGCCTGCTGGAGCAGATCAAGGCCCGCATCGAGCCGCCCTTCGCCGCCGTGTGCGTGGTGGGGGAGGTGTCGAACTTCAAGGGCTCGGGCCGGCACTGGTACTTCACCCTCAAGGAGGAGGGCGCGGCGCTCCAGTGCGCCGTGTGGGCGGGCCAGCAGCGGTTCCTGGGCCACACACCCGCCAACGGCCAGCGCGTGGTGCTGAAAGGCAGCCTGAACCTCTACGTGGCGGGCGGCAGCCTCACCCTTGCCGTCACCCACTGCGAGCTCGCGGGCCAGGGGGACCTACAGGCCCGGCTCCGGCAGCTGGAGGCCGAGTTGCGGGCCGAGGGCCTCTTCGACCGCCCGAAGCGGCCCCTGCCCCGGTTCCCGAGGAAGCTCGGGGTGGTGGCGGCCCTGGGCGGAGCGGCCCTCCGGGACGTGCTGGAGGTGACGGCCCGCCGGGCGCCCGGCATCGACCTGCTCATCGCCCCCGCCGCGGCCCAGGGCGAGCGCTGCGTGCCGGAGACCCTCCTGGCCCTGCAGGAGGTCCAGGATCCCTTCTGGGGTTGCGAGGCCGTCCTCCTGGTGCGGGGCGGCGGCAGCCTGGAGGACCTGTGGGCCTTCAACGATCCGGCCCTGGTCCGCGCCGTGGCGGCCTGCCAGCTGCCCATCGTCACCGGCGTTGGCCACGAGATCGACACCACCCTGGTGGACCTGGCCGCGGACCGCCGGGCCGCCACGCCCAGCCAGGCGGCGGAGCTCGCCACGCCGGACCGGGCCGCCCTGGCCGCGGACCTCCAGCGGCGCGGGGAGGCCCTGGCAGCGAAGCTCGCCTGGCGCCTGCGGGGCTTCGAGACCACCCTCAACCTGCTCACCGATCGCGGGCTCGTCCGCGCCGAGCCCGCGGGGGCCGCCGGGGGCCGGCTGGCCGCCCTGGTCCACCGGCTCGAGCTGGCCCACCCCCGCCGCCGCCTGGACCAGGCCGGCGGACGCCTGGCCCTCCTCCGCCAGCGCCTGGCCCACGCGGCCGCCGCCGCAGCCGGAGAGGCCGACCTGCCGCGGGTGCGCGAGGCCCAGCGCCGGCTCGGGCCGGCGATCCTGCGCGCCTGCCAGGGCCGGGACCAGCGGCTGGCCGTGGAGCTGGAGCGGCTGAAAGGGCTCGACCCCACGGGCCCCCTCGGCCGGGGCTTCGTGCTGGTCCGCGACGCGGAGGGCCGCCCCGTCACGTCCGCCGCCCGGGTGGCGCCGGGCCACCTCCTGCGGCTCACATGGAAGGATGGCGAGTGGATGGCCCGTCCGGAGGCGCGGAGGGAAGCGGATCCGTCCCAGCAGAGATGATCGTTGTCACAGGCGTCCGGGGAACCTGGGGGTAGATTGCTCGGAAGGCAGGTCGCACCTCCCGGTCCAGTTCCCCCACCGCCAGGCCCCAGGACGCCCACATGCCCGCCCCCGCCCGGTTCGCCCAGATGCGCCGCCTCCTGGCCGCGGGCCTGCTCGTCCTGGGCCTGGGCCGGCTCGAGGCGGCGCCGGCCCGCCGGGTGAGGGTGGGAATCTTCGCCAATCCCCCGGCCACCTCTCTGGACGCGCGGGGCCAGGCCCAGGGCTTCCTGGTCGACATCCTCCGGGAAGTGGCCGCCAGGGAGAACTGGGAGCTGGAGTTCGTCCCCGGCACCTGGTCCGATTGCCTGGAGGGGACCCGCTCCGGCGACCTGGACCTGCTCCCGAGCGTGGCCCACACGCCGGACCGGGCCACCTACCTGGACTTCGGGAGGATCCCGTCCTTCACGGCCTGGAGCATCCTCTACGCCAATCCCGGGGCGCACATCCAGAGCATCCTCGACGTGCGCGGCCGGAGGATCGGCGTCATGCACGGGGACATCAACGGGGAGCATTTCAGGAGCCTCTGCGCCCGGTTCAACATCAGCTGCACCCAGGTGGACTACCCGACCTTCCAGGCACTCTTCACGGCTATCGCGGCCGGCGAGGTGGACGCGGGGGTCACCGTCAATTTCTACGGCTACGCCCACGAGTCCCGCTACGCCATCCAGCGGACCTCGGTGATGTTCGACCCCTTCGAGATCTATTTCGGCGTCGCCAAGGGCCGGAATGGGGACCTCCTGGCGGCGCTGGACCGGTACCTGGAGGCCGAACGCAAGGATCCGGGTTCCACCTACCACGGTATCCTGGACCGCTGGCTCAATCCTGTGCGCAGCCAGGCGCTGCCGGCCTGGGTGGTGCGGACCGGCCTCGCCACCCTCGCCCTGCTCATCATCGCCACCGCCACGGTGCTGGTCTTCCGGCGGCGAGTCCAGGCCGCCACCGCGGAGGTGCGCAGCCTGGCGGCGGGACTGGAGCGCGAGCTGGCCAGCCGGCGCCTGCTGGAGGAGCGGATCTTCCGGGTCGCGGAGGGGGTCGGCGTCTCCACGGGGGGTTCGTTCCTCCAGGATCTGGTACGCCACCTGGCCCAGGCCTCCGAGGCGGACATCGCCTTCGTGGGGGAACGGATCCAGGCTGATGGGGTAGACCGCATCCAGACCCTCGCCGTGTTCATGGACGGAGAGACCGGGGAGAACCTCGGCTGGCCCCTGGCGGACAGCGTCAGCGAACGGGTGCTGAAGGAAGGGATCTGCGTCTTCCCCGCGGGCGTCCAGGAGGCCTTCCCGGAGGACCCCGGCCTGCGCCAGACGGGCCTCCAGAGCTACGTGGGAGCGGCCCTGCGGGATTCCGGCGGCCGCGTGCTGGGCCTCATCGGCATCTGCAATAGACACCCGCTGTCCAATCCTTCCCTCGTGGCCTCCCTCCTGCGGATCTTCTCGGCCCGGGCCTCGGCCGAGCTGGAACGCCAGAACACCGAGCACGAGCGCCTGGAGCTGGAGCGCCAGGTCCAGCACGCCCAGAAGCTGGAGAGCCTGGGGGTGCTGGCCGGCGGCATCGCCCACGACTTCAACAACCTGCTCACGGCCATGCTGGGCCACATGAACGTGGCCCAGCTCAAGCTCGCTCCTGAATCCCCGGCGCTCCCCCACCTGGAGAGCCTCGAGCGCATCATCCACCGTGCCGCGGACCTCACCCGGCAGATGCTCGCCTACTCGGGCCGGGGCCGCTTCGTGGTGAGGCCCTACGACCTGAACCAGGTGGTGCGGGAGATGACCCACCTGCTGGAGGTCTCCATCTCGAAGAAGATCGCCCTCCGGTTCCACCTCGCCGAGACCCTGCCCCTGGTGCAGGCGGACGCCGCCCAGATCCAGCAGGTGATCATGAACCTGGTGACCAACGCCTCGGACGCCATCGGCGACCGCGAGGGCACCATCCGGCTGGCAACCAGCGTCACGGAGCTGGACCGCCGCTACCTCGACCAGCTGTACCACGGCCAGGACCTCGCCCCCGGGCCCTACGTGGCGCTCGAGGTTTCCGACACGGGCTGTGGCATGAGCCAGGAGGTGCAGGGCCGCATCTTCGAGCCCTTCTTCACGACCAAGATCACGGGGCGCGGCCTCGGGCTCTCCGCCACCCTGGGCATCCTGAAGGGCCACCGCGCCGGAATCCGGATCTACAGCGAGGCGGGACGCGGGACCACCTTCCGGCTCCTCTTCCCCGCCTGCGGGACGGGCCCCCAGGAAGAGGCCCGCGGCGAAGCGGACCGCCCCTCCAGGCAGCTCGGCACCGTACTCCTGGTGGACGACGAGCAGATGATCCGGGAGGCCGCCGGCGCGGCCCTGGAATCCCTCGGACTCCGGGTGGTGACGGCCGTGGACGGGCTCGATGCCGTGGAGGTCTTCACGCGGGAGAAGGATCACATCGACCTGGTGCTCATGGACCTCACCATGCCCCACATGGATGGCCGCGAGGCCTTCCAGCACCTCCGGCGGATCCGGCCGGGCATCCCGGTGATCCTGAGCAGCGGCTACAACGAACAGGAATCCATCCAGCAGTTCCTCGGCCGGGGCCTGGCGGGCTTCCTCCAGAAGCCCTACACCCTCCAGGCCCTGGAGCGGACCGTGCAGGAGGCGCTGGCTCGGCGGGGAGACTGAATCCACAGCGGATGGTAAGGTCAGATAACTCCCGGTGCCCCATGTCCCAGCCCCCGAATGACCCCGCGGCGTCCCCGGTCCCGGCCGATCCCACGCTCCTCGAGCCCGGGACGCTGGTGGGCCGGTTCCGGGTGGAGGAGGCCCTGGGCGCCGGT
>DASVZU010000138.1:0-1956 GCA_036391515.1 Holophagaceae bacterium | reverse complement strand
AGAAGGAGGGCGCCGACAAGGGCGGGCAGGAGGGCGCGGGACATAGAGGCTCCGGGCATCAGCGGGGGGAGGGGGTTTCGACGGCCTGCGCGCCGGGATCCCGAAGCCGGACATCGGTCCGGGCGCCCTTGGCCACGGCCTGCCGGAAGGCGCCGGCCTCGCGGTCGAGGGAGGCGGAGAGATCGGTCATGGCCAGGGCCAGGCTCTCCCGGGACTGCTGGCGGAAGGCATCCTCCCGGCCCGACCAGGTGGACGTGCCCTTGGCCGTGCCTACGCCCCCGGCCCTGAAGAGCAGGGTGCGGGAGGGCACGTGATAGACCGCCGCATCCACCACGGTGGTGGTGTCGTTCTTGTCGCCCTTCACCATGTAGGCGCCCACGAGGGTCCAGTAGGTCCACGCGTACCACTTCGGGTTGCTGAACTGGACCTGGTCCACGGACACGAGGGCGATGACATCCACCTGGAAGCTGCGGGCCACCTTGTCCAGGTCCTCCCAGCCGCCGCCCTTGGCCAGGTAGAGGGAGGGGATGGTCTTGAGGTCGCGCGCCCAGGCCTTCTGGGCGAAGGAGGCGGCCACCTTCGCGTGGAGTTCGGGTTCCTGGCCGGGTCCCAGGGGCCCCAGCTGGTTGGTGGGCGCGAAGTCGCCCCGGCTCTGGGTGGGATCCGCCGGCACAAAGGCGATGCCCAGGCGGAAGGGGAGTTCCACCTCGGCAGTCCCCGGGGCGGGGGCCGCCGCCGGGGCGGGCTTGGCACCCAGGTACGAGGCCAGGCTGCTGCGTCGCTGGACCGTCTCAGGGGTGGCACAGCCCAGGGCCAGCAGGAGGAGGGGGGTGGCGAGGGTGCAGCGGGAAGGGCTCATGGGACCTCCGGGGCCGATGAACATACGCTTGCGTATGGATTCCATACCGACGAGTATGGTCGTGGCGTCCGCCCTGTCAAGGTCCCCATGGCTCCCCCCCGCAAGAAGGCCGTCCGACCGGCCGGTCCCCTCTCCCCGGAGGCCTGGGTGAAGGCGGCCCAGCTGCTCATGGCCCGGGAGGGAGTATCCGCCGTCGCCGTGGAGCCCCTGGCCCAGGCCCTGGGCGTGACGAAGGGCAGCTTCTACTGGCACTTCGAGAACCGGGACGCCCTGATCCTCGCGGCCCTGGAGGCCTGGGAACAGGATCAGAGCATCGACGTGGTGGACCGCTACCGGGGCATCCCAGATCCTCACCGCCGCCTGCGGGTGCTCATGTTCGCGGCCTTCGAGGATGTGGAGAACGGCTTGATCTTCGCGGCCCTGGCGGCCTCCAGCGAGGATCCCCGGGTGCGCCCCTTCCTGCGCCGCGCCACGGACCGGCGCATGGCCCTGGGCATGGAGGCCTTCCAGTCCCTCGGGCTCTCGGAGGTCGAGAGCCGGCAGCGGGCCCTGCTGGTCTACGCCGCCTACCTGGGCTACTTCCAGCTCCTGCGGGCCGCGCCCGAGGCGGTCCGGGCGGTCACGGACCTCAGCGGCTACGTGCGCCACCTGGCCGATGCCGTGGCGCCTCCGCCTCCCGATCCTCCCGGGCCCTGAAGGCCGGGATCCCCGCCAGGTGTCCCATGTCCCCCATCCTCCTCGTCCCCGGCTACCAGAACTCCGGCCCCGGCCACTGGCAGAGCCTCTGGGAGGGCACCCTGCGGGGCGCCCGGCGGGTGGAGATGCCCAACTGGGATTTCCCGCACAAGGCCGATTGGGTCGAGGCCCTGGACGAGGCTGTTTCGGCCTGCGGGGAGCCGCCCATCCTGGTGGGCCATTCCCTGGGCTGCCTGGCCATCGCGCACTGGGCCGCCGGGAGTCCACGGGAAGTCCGGGGGGCGCTGCTGGCGGTCCCGCCGGATGTGGAGCGGCCGGACACCCTGGAGGTGCTCCGGGGCTTCGGGCCTCTCCCCCGGGCCACGCTGCCCTTTCCGGCCCTGGTGGCCGCTTCGAGCGAC
>DASVZU010000137.1:0-3968 GCA_036391515.1 Holophagaceae bacterium | reverse complement strand
CGGGCGCGAAGGTGGCGCCCGCGTTGACGGTCTTCCAGACGCCGCCGGTGGCGAGGCCCACGTAGAAGGTGTCGGGACTGGCGGGATCAGCGGCGATGTCCGAGACCCGCCCTCCCATGACGGCGGGACCGATGCTGCGGGCCTTCAGGGCCGCCAGGCGGGCGGCGTCCACGGCCGGCCCTTGGGGTTTCGGCGCCGGCGCGGGCACCTTGGCCTTCTGGCCGGCCAGGAGCGGGGCGCAGAGCAGGAGGGCGGACAGCAGGCTCGGAAGGCGGGCGGGCATGGTCACCTCGTGGGGGGACCGCCAGCATACCGCAGGAATTGAGGTATCAATCTCCCGGGGAGGGCGTCAGGCCTTCATGGGGATGTGCAATCCGATCTTCTCCGCGTGTTCCCGGGCGGTGTCGTAGCCCGCGTCCGCATGGCGGAACACGCCCATGGCGGGATCGTTCCAGAGCACCCGGGCCAGGCAGCGGTCGGCGCGCTCGGTGCCATCGGCCACGATGACCACGCCGGCATGCTGGCTGTAGCCCATGCCCACCCCGCCGCCGTGGTGGAGGCTCACCCAGGAGGCGCCCCCCGCGGCGCTGGTGAGGGCGTTGAGGAAGGCCCAGTCGGACACGGCGTCGGAACCGTCCTTCATGCCCTCGGTCTCGCGGTTGGGGCTGGCCACGGAACCGCTGTCCAGGTGGTCGCGGCCGATGACGATGGGGGCCTTCACCTTGCCGGTGCGGACCAGCTCGTTGAACTTCAGCCCCGCCAGGTGGCGCTCGCCGGCGCCGATCCAGCAGATGCGGGCCGGCAGGCCCTGGAAGGCGATCTTCTCCTTCGCGGCCTTCAGCCAGCGGATCATGCCCTCGTTCTCGGGGAACAGCTCCATCATGGCGGCGTCGGTGACGGCGATGTCCTCCGGGTCGCCGCTGAGGGCGGCCCAGCGGAAGGGGCCGATGCCCTTGCAGAACAGGGGCCGGATGAAGGCCGGCACGAAGCCGGGGAAGGCGAAGGCGTTCTCCAGGCCCGCACGCTGGGCCTGGGCGCGGATGTTGTTGCCGTAGTCGAAGGTGACGGCACCGCGGCGCTGGAACTCGATCATGGCCTCCACGTGGGTGCGCATGGAGGCAAGGGCCCGCTTGACGTAGGCCTCCGGATCCGAGGCCCTCAGGGCGGCGGCCTGGTCCAGGGAGAGGCCCGCGGGGATGTAGCCGTTGTACTCGTCGTGGGCGCTGGTCTGGTCGGTGACCAGGTCCGGCTGGAAGCCCCGCTTGAGGATCTCCGGCAGCACCTCGGCGGCGTTGCCCAGCAGGCCGATGCTGCGGGCCTCCTTGGCGGCCACGTACTGCTGCACCAGGGCGAGGGCGGTGTCGAGGTTGTCGGTCCACTCGTCCAGGTAGCGGGTCTGCAGGCGCTTCTCGATGCGGGTGCGGTCCACCTCCACGCAGAGGGCCACGCCGCCGTTCATGGTGACGGACAGGGGCTGGGCGCCGCCCATGCCGCCCAGGCCGGCGGTGAGGGTCCAGGTGCCGGCCAGGGTGCCATGGAAGTGCTGCCGGGCCGCCTCCGCGAAGGTCTCGTAGGTGCCCTGGACGATGCCCTGGCTGCCGATGTAGATCCAGCTGCCGGCGGTCATCTGGCCGTACATCATCAGGCCCTTCTGGTCGAGCTCCCGGAAGTGCTCCCAGGTGGCCCACTTCGGCACCAGGTTGGAATTGGCGATGAGGACGCGGGGGGCCTCGGGGTGCGTCTTCACCACGCCCACGGGCTTGCCACTCTGCACCAGCAGCGTCTCGTCGTCGTTGAGATGCTTCAGCTCCTTCACGATGGCGTGGAAGCAGTCCCAGTTCCGGGCGGCCTTGCCCAGGCCGCCGTAGACCACCAGGTCCTCGGGGCGCTCGGCCACCTCGGGATCCAGGTTGTTCATGAGCATCCGCAGGGCGGCCTCCTGCACCCAGCCCTTGCAGTGCAGGTGCGTGCCGCGGGGCGCGGAGAGGACGGGGGCGTCGGTGGCGATGGTCATGGGGAACTCCCGTGAAGCCCCCCAGTTTCCCACGGCTCCCCGGAGACGGCGATCAAGACCGGCGGAGGGCGGCCAGGGCCCGGGCCAGGTCGGCCCGCATGGCACCCGGGCTGGCGGTCCGGTGGAGGCTGCCGTGGCCCGGGAGCACCCAGCTGAACTCGAAGGTCAACAGCCTTTCCAGGCTGTCGAGCTGCTGCGGCCACGAGTGCCAGGCGTAGGCACGGGAGGCGGAGAGCCGGCCCTTCTCCGGGTTCCACCAGAGGTGGTCGCCCGTGAACAGCCGGTCCCGGTGGAGCAGGCACAGGCTTCCCGGCGTGTGGCCCGGGGTGGGGATGAGGAGCAGATCCGGGGCCAGGGGCACCGGCTCGTCGCCGTCCACATAGCGTTCCAGGCCGCGCAGGCCATCGGCCCGGTGCATGACCCGCTCGCAGCCGAAGCGGTCATGGAAGGCCTGGTGGTCCGCCACGTCGTCCCGGTGGCTGAGCACCATCCAGCGGAGGCCCCCCAGGGCCTCGATCCGGTCCATCAGGGGTCCCGCGGCCCGGGGGCAGTCCACCAGGACGTTGCCCTTGGGCGAGAGGATCAGGTAGCTCCAGGCGCCGAAGCTCTTCTCGCTGGTGTAGCCGCAGAAGAGGAGATCGTCGGCCAGGGGATGCGGGAAGGCCCGGGAGGCCTCGGCCAGGCGTCCCTTGTCCGAGGTGCCGATGGAGCCGACCGGGCAGGCCACCAGCGCCATGGCGGCGGCGAGCCCGGCCTCGGGCGTCCCGGGCTGGCGGTGCACCCGGGCGTGGTCCCCGCCATCGGCAAAGGTCTCCGGGGCGAACTGGTAGCAGGTGCCGCAGTCGATGCAGGTCCGGTCGACGAAGAAGGGGCCTGGGGCGTTGTCCGGGTGGGCGTCGGCGCGGCGGGCCATGGGCCTACTGGTTGACCAGCCCCATCATGGCCGCGGGGTACCGGCCGCCGGCGGCCGCCCCCAGGGGGAACAGCCGGTCGATCTCCGCCAGCTCGGCACTTGTGAGGGTGAGGTCGAGGGCTCCGAGGTTCTCCTCCAGGCGGCTCCGCTTCTTGGTGCCGGGGATGGGCGCCAGGTGGCTCCCCTGGGCCAGCACCCAGGCCAGGGCCAGTTGGGCGGGGGTGCAGCCCCGGGCCGCCGCAAGCGCCTGGATGTGGGCCACGAGGTCGAGGTTCTTTTGGAAGTTCTCCCCCTGGAAGCGCGGGGAGCTCCGGCGGTAGTCGTCCGGCTCGAAGTCCTCGAAGCGCTGGATCTGGCCGGTCAGGAAGCCCCGGCCCAGGGGGCTGTAGGGCACGAACCCAACGCCCAGGTCGGCGCAGGCCGGCAGGAGGGTTTCCTCCGGATCCCGCGTCCAGAGCGAGTACTCGGACTGCACGGCGCTGATGGGATGCACCGCATGGGCCCGGCGCAGGGTCTCGGCACTCACTTCGGAGAGGCCGAGGAACCGCACCTTGCCGGCCTTCACCAGGTCGGCCATGGCGCCCACGGTCTCCTCGATGGGCACCTGGGGATCCTTCCGGTGCTGGTAGTAGAGGTCGATGGTCTCCACCCCCAGGCGGCGGAGGCTGCCCTCGCAGGCGCTGCGGACGTAGTCGGGCCGGCCGCAGACGCCGCGGATGGTGGGATCGTTCGGATCGCGGACGATGCCGAACTTGGTGGCGATGACCACCTGGTCGCGCACATCCGCCAGGCACTGGCCCACCAGCCGCTCGTTGGTGTGGGGGCCGTACATGTCGGCGGTGTCGAAGAAGGTGACGCCGCGCTCCACGGCCCGGCGGAGGGTGGCGGCGGACTCCGCCTCGTCCCGGCCGCCGTAGAAGTCGGACATGCCCATGCACCCGAGGCCGAGGGCGGACACGGTCAATCCCTGGGTTCCGAGCTGGCGCATCTGCATGGAAGCCTCCCGAGGGAACGAGTATGCCCCCGTTGCGTCCGGAGGGT
>DASVZU010000136.1:0-7846 GCA_036391515.1 Holophagaceae bacterium | reverse complement strand
ACCGGTGGCGGACCCTGCTGGAGGACATCCGCCGGGAGGCCCCGGAGCTGGACCGGCACCTCTTCGAGACCCACCTCCAGGCGGAAGAGGCCCAGGCCCTCGCCCACCGCCTGGTGGCGTCCTGGCGCGGCGGGCGCTGGTCCGTCGCGGATGGGGAGGTCATCTTCGAAGCCGGTTCCTGGACGGAGATGGAGCTGCGCTGGACCCTTGAATCCGCCTTCCGCGAGCTGGGACATCCCCTGGAAGCCACGCTCCTGCGGGGCCTCGCGCCCTGGCTGGCCGTCCGCCTCGCCGCCGCGCGCCGGGCATCCTGGGGCAACTTCTCCCTAAACCCTGAACCTGGGGGCCGGTATCTGCATCTAAGGCAGGGTTCCCCGCCTTCCGGGCCGGGGTACACTGGACCTGGAATGGGGCGAAGCCCCGAGGAGTGACAATTTGAATTCCATGATGAAGAGCGTCCTGGTCTGGCTGGGAATCATCGCCCTGCTCGTGCTGGCCTTCCGGCAGATCCCCCAGAACAGCCGCCAGGTGGAGATCCCCTTCTCCACGTTCTACACCGAAGGCACAGCCGGGAAGTACAAGACCGTGACCCTCTCCGGCCTGGACCTCGAGGGCACCTACAAGGAGCCCGTCAAGAACCCCAAGACCGGCGAATCCATCGACCGCTTCCGCACCGTGGCCCCGCCCATGCAGGACCTCGGCAAGGTGATCCTCAGCTGGAAGACCGAGGGCCAGCTGGATGAGTTCCGGGCCACCAAGCCCAGCGAGAACAACTTCGCCTATGTGCTCATGTTCTGGGCGCCGCTCCTGGTCTTCGTGGTGCTCTGGTTCGTGTTCATGCGCCAGGCCCAGATGGGCGGCAACAAGGCCCTGAGCTTCGGGAAGGCCCGTGCCAAGGGCCTGTCCACCAGCGCCAAGCGCATCACCTTCGCCGACGTGGCCGGCTGCGACGAGGCCAAGGAGGAGCTGAAGGAGATCGTCGAGTTCCTGAAGGATCCCGCCAAGTTCGTGAAGCTGGGCGGGAAGATCCCCAAGGGCGTGCTGCTGATGGGCCCTCCCGGGACGGGCAAGACGCTGCTGGCCCGCGCCATCGCCGGCGAGGCCAAGGTGCAGTTCTTCTCCATCTCCGGCTCCGATTTCGTGGAGATGTTCGTGGGCGTGGGCGCCAGCCGCGTGCGCGACCTCTTCGAGCAGGCCAAGAAGAGCGCTCCCTGCATCGTCTTCATTGACGAGATCGATGCCGTCGGCCGGCACCGCGGCGCAGGCCTCGGCGGCGGCCACGACGAGCGCGAGCAGACGCTCAACCAGCTCCTCGTCGAGATGGACGGCTTCGAGGGCAACGAGGGGGTCATCCTCATCGCCGCCACGAACCGCCCGGACGTGCTGGATCCCGCCCTCCTCCGCCCCGGCCGCTTCGACCGCCGGGTCGTGGTGGACCGTCCCGACGTGAAGGGCCGCCACGAGATCCTGAAGGTGCATACCACCGACAAGATCCCCCTCAGCCCGGACGTGGACCTCGAAGTGATCGCCCGCGGCACCCCCGGTTTCGCCGGCGCCGACCTGGCCAATCTCTGCAACGAGGCCGCCCTCACCGCCGCCCGCGGCAGCAAGAAGTGGGTCGAGATGACCGACTTCGAGAGCGCCAAGGACAAGGTCTACATGGGCGCCGAGCGCCGCAGCCTGGTCATGACCGAGGCCGACAAGCGGATCACCGCCTACCACGAGGCCGGCCACACGGTCGTCGCCGTCGTGATGCCCCACAGCGACCCCATGCACAAGGTGACCATCATCCCCCGGGGCCGCGCCCTGGGCGTCACCTGGCAGCTCCCCGTCTCGGACCGGTTCAACACCACCCGGGACTACATGGAGAGCCGGATCGCCATCGCCATGGGCGGGCGCATCGCCGAGGAGATCTTCTTCAACCAGCTCAGCACCGGCGCCGCCAACGACATCCAGCAGGCCACCGAGATGGCCCGGTCGATGGTCACGGAGTACGGCATGAGCGACAAGCTGGGCCCGTTGAACTTCGGCGGCGGCCAGCACGAGGTCTTCCTCGGCCGCGACTTCGCCCAGCACCGGGAGATCTCCGAGGACACGGCCCGTCTGATCGATGTCGAGGTGCAGGAGTTCGTCATGCGGAACTACCGCCGAGCGAAGGAGGCCATCGAGACCCACCGCGACCAGCTGGTGACCATCGCAGAGGCCCTCCTCGTGCGGGAGACCCTGGACGGCAGCGACATCGAGATCCTCATGAAGGGCGGCACCCTCCCCCCCCCTAAGTCCGGTGGCACGTCCACGGCCCCTGCCACCACCGAAGGGGCGGCCACCGGCGCGCCGCTGAACCCGGCCCTCAAGCCGGCCTAGGGACATGGCCCCGTTCGACTGGGGACCGCTCCTGCAGGGCGGTCCCCTTTTCATCGGCATCCTCAATCTCTCGGTATCGCCTGGGGCGATACGCGAGACCGCCGCTGCCCACCTAGGAGGCCGGCATGTGGGCTGAGCTCACCTCCGAACCGTTGTTCATCGGCATCCTCAATCTGACCCCGGACTCCTTCAGCGACGGGGGGCGCTTCCTCGATCCCGCCGCCGCCCTGGCCCAGGCGCAACGGCTGGTGGAGGCTGGGGCCCGGATGCTGGATCTCGGAGCGGAGAGCACCCGCCCCGGCGCGGAACCCCTGGATCCCCACGACGAGTGGGCCCGCCTCGCCCCCGTGATCGCGCCGCTTCGCGCCGCAAACCCGGACCTGCCTCTCAGCGTGGACACCCGCCATCCCGAGGTGGCCAGCCGCGCCCTGGCGGCGGGGGTGGCCGTGCTCAACGACGTCGCCGGGTTCTCGGACCCCGGCATGCTGGACCTGGCCCGGACGGCGGACTGCGGACTCATCGCCATGCGGAGCCGCCCCAGGGGCCGCGGCTTCCTCATGCCGCCCTACGAGGGCGAAGGCGAAACCGATGCCGGTCGCGCGGTGGCAGAACTGGCAGGCGTCCGGGACCGGCTCCTCGGAGCCGGGATCGCACCGGGCCGGATGCTCCTGGATCCCGGCTTCGGCTTCGGAACCACCTTCGGAGAAGATCTGGCCCTCTGGCAGTCCCTGCCCGCACTCCCGGGGAGGCTGGCCTGGCCGGCCGAGCGATTCTGCATCGGCATCTCCCGGAAGCGCTTCCTGGCCGCGCGCGCGGGCAGGCCCGACCTCCCCCCGGCCCAGCGGGACGGCCTTACCGCCGCGGCCCACGCGGAGGCCGGAGGCTGGGGATACCGGGTCTTCAGGACCCACGCCCTCGGGTAATCTGGAGGCATGACCCTCCGCTACTTCGGCACCGACGGCATCCGGGGCGTGGCACTGCAGCCGCCCCTCACCCTCGAGGAGGCCACCCGCTGGGGGGCCGCCTGGGCCCAGGTGGCCCGGGAGAACGGGGTCCGCCGCCTGGTGGTGGGCTGGGATCCCCGCACCAGCTCAGGTCCCCTGGCCGAAGCCTTCGTCCTGGGCGTAGGCCAGGGGCTCAAGGTGGCCCTGCTGGGCCTGGCCCCCACGCCCGCCGTGGCCTGGACCGTGGCCCGCCTCAGCGCCGAGGGTCCGAAGACCTGGGGCCTGATGATCTCCGCGAGCCACAACCCGCCCGAAGACAACGGCCTCAAGGGCTTCAACGAGCGGGGGGAGAAGCTGGAGGAGCACGAGGAGCAGGCCATCGAGGCCGCCTTCGAGGCCACGCCCGAGCCCACCACCGTCTCCATGCCGCCGGACCATCTGGACCTGGCCCCCTACCTGGCCCATCTCAGCGGCGTCGATCTTCCCGCGGATTTCGGCCTCGTCGTCGACTGCGCCCATGGCGCCACCGCCGAAGCAGCCCGCGAACTGTTCCGGGGCGGCCGCATCACCTGGATCGGGGTGCCGGCGGACGGCCCCCGGATCAACGTCGGGGTCGGTTCCACCCACCTCGATGCCCTGAAGGCCGCGGTGGTGGCCGAGAAGGCCCACCTGGGAGTGGCCTTCGATGGCGACGGCGACCGCTGCCTCCTGGTGGACGGCGCGGGCCGTGAGATCGACGGCGACCAGATGCTCTGGCTCATGGTGCAGGATCGCCTGGCCTGCGGGGATCCCCCGCCGGGCGTCGTCGGCACGCTCATGACCAACGGCGGCCTCGAACAGGTGCTGACCGAGGCCGGCGTCCCCTTCGTCCGCACCGCCGTGGGCGACAAGTATCTCCTGCGCGAGATGGGGCAGCGGGGCTGGGATCTGGCCGCCGAGGCCTCGGGCCACGTCATCCAGAAGCGCGTGGGCCCTAGCGGCGACGGCCTGGCCACGGCCCTGGCCATCCTCCGGGCCCTGCTCCACCGGCCCGAATCCACCCGCTGGGACTGGACCTTCCGGCCCTGGCCCCAGCGGCTCGTGAACGTGAAGGCCCGATCCCGGAAGGATCTGAAGATCTGCGCTGCCCTGGCCGAGGCGATGCGCACCGTCGAATCGCGCTGGGGCCACGGCGTCCGCCAGGTGGTCCGCTGGTCGGGCACGGAGCCCAAGCTCCGCCTCATGGTGGAAGCCCGGGAACCGGCCTGGGTGGACCAGGCCCTGGCGGAACTGGAAGCCGCGGCGCGCCACGACCTGGACCTGGCCTGATGGCACCCGACGTCCGCCGCCCCGTGGACCGGCTGCTGGCGCTCTTCGCGCTGCTGCTGGTGGCCGTCGGCATGGTCTGGATCTACTCCGCCTCCGCCATCAAGGCATCCCAGAACCACGCCGCGGCCACGGCCTTCCTGACCCGCCAGATGGTGGGGGGCGGCATCGGCCTCGGCCTCATGCTGGTCCTCTCGCAGGTGGACCTGGCGCCCCTGCAGGACCACCGGCGTCCCCTCCAGATCGCCTACGCGCTCCTGGTGGTCCTCCTCGTGGCGGTCCTGGCCTTTGGCCCCCGGATCAACGGGGCCCACCGCTGGATCCGCCTCGGCCCCCTCAGCCTCCAGCCTTCGGAGCTCTTCAAGCCGTTGTCCGTGCTCATCGCCGCGGGCTGGATGGTCCGGAACCGGGAGGCCTGGTCCAGCCGCCAGGACTCGCTGCCCAAGCTGATGGGGCTCTTCGGCATCCTGGTGGTGCCCCTCGCCCTCATCCTGCGGGAGCCCGACTTCGGCACCACCTTCCTCATCGTCTTCGTCACCCTGATGGTGGTCTTCCTCGGCGGCGCCCCGAAGTGGATCTTCGCCGTGGCACTGCCCGTGCTGGGCGCGCTGGGCACAGCCTTCGTGGTGCTCTCGCCCTATCGCCTTGCCCGCATCACCAGCTTTCTCAATCCCGAGGCCGATCCGCTCGGCAAGGGCCACCAGGCCCTCCAGAGCCTCGTGGCCGTGGGCAATGGCGGTCTCCTGGGCGTGGGCCTCGGTGCCGGGAAACAGAAGCTCTTCTTCCTGCCCGAGGCGCATACGGACTTCATCTACGCCGTCATCGCCGAGGAGGCCGGCCTGATCGGCACGGCCCTCGTGCTGGCCCTTTTCATCGCCATCCTCTGGCGGGGCTATCGCATCGCCCGGCGCGTGGGAGACGCCTACCTCAAGCTCTGCGCCATGGGCTTCGTGCTGCTCCTGGTGGTTCAGGCCCTGATGAACATGAGCGTGGTGCTCTCCCTGGCGCCGAACAAAGGCATCCCCCTGCCCTTCATCTCCTACGGCCCGAACAGTCTCATCGCAAGCCTGGTCTGTCTGGGGCTCCTGCTTTCCATCAGCAAGGAAGCCGGGTCAGCCTAGGTGCAGGGGCTCGTCGTCCTCGTCGTCGACGAGGGTGATGTTCGATCCCCCGGAGAGCAGCACGGCGTCCTCATAGATGTTGCGAAGCTTGGGCTCGAAGCGCTCGCCCTGGGCCAGGCGCGGATCCTCGCGCAGGCTGAAGCCTTCGCGCACCACCCCGCTCAGCGAGGCCGGGTCCACACCCAGCACCGCGCCCAGCAGCTTCAACGGGTTCGTGGCGCCGAAGGCGGCCATGGGCGTTCGGAACCGGAGCAGGCTCCCTTCCCAGGCCATGTCGGAGACCATGGGCCGCAGATCCACGTGCTTCTCCTGCTTCTGCCCACCCACCTTGCCCGCCCGGTCCCAGGGGAAGGAGGCCGCGGCCAGGAACCGCGCGGTGGCGGAGCGGGCTTCCCCCTGCAGCTCCGCCGGGCAGGGCCAGGACCATTCGGAGGCCTCCGCCAGTTCCGCCACGGGGGTGGCGTAGCCGGGCTGCTCGATCCACCGGTGGAGACGGAGACCCTCCGGCAGGCGGGCATTGAGTTCCGCCAGCAGCACCTCGGCCTCCCGGTCTGGCGATCGCTGGAAGACCGCCTCCGCCCATTCCTCGCGACCGCCGGCCCCGGCCGGCAGCGGGGGGCCCATCAGCAGAAGCGGGCGGGGATGCTGGCCGAGATCCAGGGCGGGACGAAGCCCTTCCAGCCGGAAGGCTGCGAGGAGAATCCGGTGGAGATCCCCCGTGTCGAAGTCCGTCGCCGGCGGGAGCTTCTCGTACGCGATGCGAACAGCGACCCGGCGGCTGTCGAGCTGCCAGGTGGCGGCACGCCGCGACTGGGCCTTTCCGGCCGGTGGCACGAGCCGTTTCCGAACCGCCTCCAGCGGATCGGTTCCCCCTCCAGGGCGCCGGATTTCGCGAAGCACCGCGAGGGCCTCCTCGGCGAGGCCCTCGCGGAGGAGATCATCGACCAGCGCATCGGCAACGGCCCCATCGCCCGCGGCCGCAGCGGCACGAAGCGCCTGCAGCGGACGGGCCTCCCGGCTCCCGGCCCGTGCCATGGCCACCAGCACGCTCGAGAGACGGGCCTCCCGCGCCAGGACTTCAGGCGGAATGGCGGGGGGACGTCCAGCGGAACTCACGCTCCCAGGATAGTGAATAAATCGAGAAGCGGTGGAGGGGGAACCAGCAACGCCATCCCGATTTCCACAACAGGTGTGGGAAGCGCGGCGGAAACCCGGACAAACGCCTTGGTCTGCAAGCCCCTTCCCGACCTGCTGCGTTTCGGTGGCAGCCCGCGCCGGCAGGAGGATTGACAGGTGTCGCCGGATTCGTTCCATCAGGCCTTTGCCTTCTGGCGCGTCTCAGTCCACCCTGTGGGTACGCCATGCTTCATGATCCCCTCGTCCCTCTCACGCTGCCGGACCCCTGGCCCTTCCCCCGCCGTCAGGCGCAGCGGCCGCTGGCCTGCCGCGAAGGGCGCGATCTGCCAGGGCTCGGATCGGGGTGGCGCATCTGCGCGCCCGCCGGCGACGTGGAGCTGGGACCCGCGAAGGAACTGCCGGGCGCCTTCGGACGCGGGGGCATCCGCCGCGCGGGCGACGCGGTGCTTCGGCCCTACCGACGTGGTGGCCTCCTGCGGTTCTTGAACACGCGCACCTACCGCACCTCCATCCGCTTCGCCGCAGAGTACGCGGTCCATCGCGCGCTGTGGGAGGCCGGTTTCCCGACCGTGGAGCCCCTCGCCTACGCCTGGCGGCCCCATCAGTGGGGCGTAGAGGGGGTCTTCATCACGCGGTTCGCCGAAGGGGAGCCCTGGCCCCGCCGGTGGGACCTCAGCCCACAGGTGCTCCCGGAACTGGATCGCGCGCTCGAGGCCCTCTGCGCCTGGGGCCTGTGGGCCCCGGACCTCAACGCCACCAATGTCCTGCTGCCCCCCGGCGGCGGGCTGCTGCTCATGGACTGGGATCGCGCCCGTTTTGCGCCCGCTCCGGATCTCCGTGCCCGCTACCAAGCCCGCCTCGTGCGGAGCCTCCGCAAGCTGGGCGCCCCGCCGGAGGCCTTCCCCGCCTGACCAGTCAGGCCACAAGCCCCAGGAGCACCTGGGCCAGGACGATCTTGAGGATGGTGGCCAGGGG
>DASVZU010000135.1:0-4809 GCA_036391515.1 Holophagaceae bacterium | reverse complement strand
CGCCGAGGCTCTTGGACAGGCCCTGTCCAGCCTGGCCCCCGGCCCGGTGCTGGTGCTGGGTTCCGGCGGCGTGGCCCGCACCACCCTGGCCGTGCTGGAGGCCGCGGGTCGGAGGGCGCTGCAGGCCCATCGACGGGCACCGGCCGCCCCCGGAGCCGTCGCGGCCCTCGCCCCGGTGGGCGTGATCCAGGCCACCAGCCTGGGCATGGCGCCCCGCGATCCGGCGCCCTTCCCGGAGCTGCTGGAAGCGGCCCGGCCGGGCCTGCGCTGGGCCGTGGAGTGGATCTACAAGGAGGACACGATCTTCGCCGACTGGGCCCGGGAGGCGGGCCTGGTCCTGGTGGAGGGCGCCACGCTCTTCGAGGCCCAGGCCGAGGCCCAGAGCCGGCGCTTCATCGAGGGCTGCGGCGGCGGCGACCCCCGATAGCTGCTAGCTTCTACCCATGGACCTCCTGCTGGTCGAGGACAAGGACAGCTTCCGCCGCCTGCTGGCGCGGGCGCTGGAGGGGTCCGTCTGGTCCGTGCGCGCCGTGGCCGACCCCCAGGAGGCCCTGGCGGCGCTGGCGGAGCGGCCGGCCCAGGTGCTGGTAACGGATCTCCGCCTTCCGGGCATGAGCGGGCTGGAGCTCATCCGGCGCGCCCGGCGGCTGCAGCCGGGGCTGCGGGTGGTCCTGATGTCGGCGTTCGGGGAGCCGAAGGACATCGTGGAGGCCATGAAGCTGGGTGCGGATGACTTCCTGCCCAAGCCCTTCGACCTCGACGCGTTCCTGGCCCTGCTGGATCGCCTCCGGGCCCTGGTGGGGGCGCCGCCCCCGAATCCGGCCGAACCCTGGATCGCCTTCAGTCCCGCCATGCTGGCCCTGGACGAGGCCCTGCGTCGGGCCTCGGAGTCGGACCATCCCGTGCTGTTCCGGGGCGAGCGTGGCGCCGGGAAGGGGCGGGCGGCCCGCCGCCTGCACCTGCTGCGCCACCCCGCGGCGCCCTACCTGGTGCTGGCGGCGGCGACCCTGGGCCCGGAGGGGCCGGACCCGACCACCCTCCGGCTTCTCCAGGGGGGGAGCCTCTACCTGGCGGGACTGGAGCACCTCCGGTCCGAGGCGGTGGCGGCCCTGGCCCAGGCCATGGACACGCCCCTGGGCCGGGGGCTCCAGTGGATGGCCGGGGCCCCCGAGGGCGTGCCCCTGCCCGAGGGGCTGGCCCAGCGCCTGGGGGCCCTGGAACTCCGGGTGCCGCCCCTGCGAGAACGCCGGGAGGACCTCCTGCCCCTGGTTCGCCACTTCCTGGAATGGGCCGCGGCCCGGGAGGGGCGGCCCACGCCCTGGCTGGAGCACGGGGCCGAGCGGGCCCTCTTCGAGCACCAGTGGCCGGGCAACGTGAGGGAGCTGGAGGTCCTGGCCGGGCGGACCCTGCTCTTTGCCGAGGGCCACGCCATCCGCCACTTCCCTGATCTCCGCCTGGGCGAGGCCGTGCCCATGTGCCTGGCCTGGCCCGACCGGGGCTCCCTGGAGGCCATGCTGAAGGCCGTGGGACGGGAGGCCGAAGTCCAGCTCCTGGTCCGGGCCCTGCGCGAGGCCGCGGGAGAGCTCCCCCGGGCGGCCGAGCGGCTCGGCCTCACACCCCGTGCGCTGGCCCAGCGCTTGCGGGATCATGGAATCCCCCTGGAAGATGAAGGATGGCCCATTCCGAAGAAGGCCCCATGACCCAGGCTCCCCCGGTCCTCGTCCCTCCGCCCCAGCGCGGGCAGGAGGCGCTCCGTCCCGCGGTCCGCGCAGGCCTCGCGGCCCTGGAATCGGTGGTGGTGGGCAAGGGACCCCAGGTGCGCCGCAGCCTCGCGGCGCTGCTGGCGGGGGGGCACGTGCTGCTGGAGGATCTCCCCGGAGTGGGCAAGACGACGCTCGCCAAGGGGCTTTCGCGGATCCTCGGGGGCAGCTTCCAGCGCGTGCAGGGCACCAACGATCTGCTGCCCTCGGACCTGCTGGGCATGCACCTCTGGGACGCCCAGACGCAATCCTTCCGTTTCCAGCCTGGCCCCGTGTTCTGCAACGTGCTGCTCCTCGACGAGTTGAACCGCATCGGGCCGAAGACCCAGAGCGCCATGCTCGAGGCGATGGTGGAGGGGCAGGCCACCCTGGACCGCAGCACCCACCGCCTGCCCGATCCCTTCTTCGTCATCGCCACCCAGAACCCCCTGGACCACGCCGGGACCTTCCCGCTGCCGGAGAGCCAGCTGGACCGCTTTTCCTGCGCCCTCCACCTGGGCCACCCGGATCCCGCCGCCGAACGGCGGGTGTTGAAGGGCGAGGCGGGCCTGGACCGCCTGGACACCCTGGGCCCGGCCCTGGACCTGGAAGGCTGGCGCCAGGCCCGGGCGGCCGTGAAGACCGTGAGGATCGCCGATCCGGTGCTGGGCTATGCCGAGCGGGTGGTGGCGCGCATCCGCTCCGACGGCGGCTTCTGCTCCACCCGCGCGGCGAAGCACTGGCTGGGGCTGGCCCAGGCCGAGGCCTGGCTGGCGGACCGGGACTTCGTCACCCCGGATGACCTGCAGGCCTGCCTGGCGGACACCATGGCCCATCGCGGCCAGCTCGACGAGCGGCGCCTGAGCCGCAGCGACCGGCGGGAGCAGCTGGCCAGGATCCTGAAGGACCTTCCCGTGGGCTGGACCGGATGAGACAGGACGAGACCGTGGGGCAGCTCCTCCGGGAGGCGCGGGTGGCGAAGGGGCTCTCCCGGGAGGCCCTCGCCCACGAGCTGAAGCTGTCGCTGCGCTGCCTGGAATCCATGGAAGCCGACGACTGGGACAGCCTGCCGCCCGGGCGGGCCAGGCCCCTGGCCCGCCAGATCGCCGACCGCCTGGACGTGGACCTGGAGCTCCACACCGGGGCCTTCCAGGTGGTTCCCGGATCGGTGGAGCTGGTGCCGCCGGATCCCCGCCAGGAACGCCTGGAGCGGGTCGTCATGGGGCTGCTGACGCTGGCCTCCGCCGCGCTGGTGCTGTGGCTGGTGGTGCCCGGGCCCAGCCTGGGCCGGAAGGCCGCGCCCAGCTACCTCACCGGCTTCACCCGGGCGCCCCTGCCGCCCCCGCCGCCGCCCGCGGCGGGGCCCTACCCGGTGCTCGGGGAGCTGTTGCCGGAGGCGCCCATCAACGAGCAGGGGATCCTGGTGAGCCTGCGGGCCATGGATACCTGCGAGGCCCGCATCGAAGGGGAGGACGGGACCCGCCTCCAGCACACCCTGCGGGTTTCCGAACCCTGGCGCCTGCGCGTGAAGGGCCCCTTCACCCTCGCCCTCGACAACGCCGGCGTGGTGGGGGTCGAGGTGGCGGGGGTCCGCATCCAGAATGGCGTGAACGTGGGCGCCGCCTGGACCGGGCGCTTCGACGCCCAGGGCCATTGGCTCAAGCCGGTACCCGAACCCCTCCCGAATACCCCCGTCCCTCCCCCTGTCGGGGAGCCCGAGTCCGAGTGAGCATGCATCCGATCGTCGACCGATTCATCCAGGGGCAGCTCCCCGAACCCATGGCCATGGCCTTGTCGGGAGGAGCCCTCCCGGTTCCCGCGCCGGACCTGCTGGCGGCCCTGGCCCACGCCATCCTGAAGGAGACGCCCTACGCCGAGCGGGCCATCGGGGCCCTCGAGGCCCTGCCGGAATCCGTCCTCGCGGGCGTGGTGCTCACGCCGGTGGACCCCCCGTCAGGCCTGCAGATCATCCTCTGCCACCGCAAGGAACCGGACCTGCTCGAAGCTGCGCTCCTGAATCCCGCCCTGACGGCGGAGATCGTCGAGGCCTCCGTCCCCTCCATGCCCGGCAGCGTGCTGGAGATCGTGCTGAACAACCAGGTGCTGTGGATGCAGCGGCCCCGCATCCTGGATCTTCTCGAGGAGCACCCCGAAGGCGAGTACGTCATCAAGCGGCGCGTGAACGAGTTCCGCTTCGAGGTGCTCCGCCTGGTGCCCGAGGAGGTGAAGCGGGAGCGCCTTGAGATCATCGACGAGGTGGAGGCGGGACACCTGGACCGGGCCTGGTCCGAGCTGCCGCTGCCCAAGGAGAAGAGCCGCGAGGAGGAGGAGGCCGAGGCGGAAAGCGAGGAGCTGGCCGCGGAGCGCCGACTGCTGGCCCAGAAGCCGCTGGTGGACGAGGAGGGCAACGAGATCAACCTCACCCTCACCCAGCGCATCGCGCGGCTGCGGACCAACCAGAAGATCATCCTGGCCCTCAAGGGCGGCAAGGAGGAGCGCACCATCCTCATCCGAGAAGCCAACCGCCTCATCCAGGTGAACGTCATCCGGAATGGCCGGATCACGGAGGGCGAGATCGCCTACATCGCCCAGATGCGCACCGTGAACGAGGAGGTGCTGCGCATCATCTCCAACACCCGCGAGTGGATGAAGAAGTACCCCATCACCAAGAACCTGGTGATGAACCCCCGCACGCCCCTGCCCATCGCCATGACCCACTTCAAGCGGCTCCTGGAGTCCGACATGAAGCTGCTGGTGAAGGACCGCAACGTGCCCGAGATCCTGCGCCGCGAGGCCAAGCGGCTCGTCGAGGGGAAGGCCCAGGGGCGGGGGTAGGGGCCGGGAGGCCCACCCGCCGGTGGGTCAGCCCATCCCATCCCCGCCGATCGTCTCCCCAATCACAGAAGCCCCCGGACGGGGGCCTCTGTGATTGGAGCGGGCGATGGGGATTGAACCCACGACATCAAGCTTGGGAAGCTTGCGTTCTACCACTGAACTACGCCCGCGGCAGGGACCCATCCTACCTCAAGGCGGCCGGATGGGCCAGTCCCGGTCAGCCGAGGTAGGCCGC
>DASVZU010000134.1:0-6040 GCA_036391515.1 Holophagaceae bacterium | reverse complement strand
GAGACCGCCCAGGCACGGGGGAAGGAGATCATCGAGCACCTTAGGTACGACAAGACCAACTACCTCTGGATCCAGTCCCCCGGGCCCCGCATCGTGGCCCACGGCACCCATCCGGACTGGGATGGCAAGGCCACGGACGACCTGGGCGACCCGATGTTCGTGAAGCTCTTCCGGGACCTGGACCGGATGGCCCAGAATCCGGAAGGCGGGTTCCACGACTACGAATTCACCAAACCCGGCCAGCAGGGGCTCTTCCCCAAGACCAGCTATGTCCGCACCTTCGCGCCCTGGGGGTGGACCGTGGGCACCGGCGTCTACGTGGACGACGTGGACCGGCAGGTGCGCACCATCGCCCTGGTGATGCTCGCGGGCATGCTCGCCGTGTCCATCCTGGTCTTCTTCCTGGCCCGGGCCATGGCCCGGCGCATGGTCCGGCCCCTTCACCACCTGGTGGACGGCCTGCGCCACAGCGACCTGTCCCGGCAGATCCGCGTCACCGTCGAGGACGAGGTGGGCGAGGCCGCCCGGGCCTTCAACGACTACAACGGCGGCATGAAGCAGATCGTCCTCAACGTGTCCGAGTACGCCTCGCGGGTGGCCTCCGGCAGCACCGAGCTCGCCGCCTCCGCCGAGGAGATGTCCCAGGCCGTGGCTGAGATCGCCCGCGTGAGCGAGGACCTGAAGACCGCCGGCGAGCAGGTCACCGAGGCCATGCGCGGCCTGGGCCTCAATGCCGATCGGGTGGCGGGCCGCACCCAGGAGGCCGAGACCCGCAGTCGGGACGTCGTACAGGAGACGGACCGCAGCGCCGAGGCGGGCCAGGGCACGGCCCGGGGCATGACCGACATCCAGCAGGTCACCGGCCAGATCGTCCAGGCCGTGACAGTCATCCAGGAGATCGCCCGCCAGACCAACCTGCTCTCCCTCAACGCCGCCATCGAGGCCGCCAAGGCCGGTGCCCAGGGCAAGGGCTTCGCCGTGGTGGCCGAGGAGGTGCGGAAGCTGGCGGAGCGCTCCGCCACCGCCGCCCGGGAGATCGAGGCCCTCATCCTCCGCACCCAGGAGGTGGTCTCCGGGGGCGTCCAGAGCGTGGACGCCACCCTCGCCAGCCTGGAGGCCATCCGCGAGCGCATCGGCGGCATGGCCCAGAGCATCACGGAGATCGGCGGGCTCTCCCGCCAGCAGGCCGCCACGGGCCAGGAGGTCGCAGCCATGATGGCCCAGACCACCGGCCGCCTGGCCCAGAACGCCTCCGCCACCCACGAGCTCTCCTCCACCGTCCACGAGATCGCCAAGACCTCCGACGAGCTGGCCCAGGTGGCCGAGGGGCTCCGTGCGGTGGTGGAGGGCTTCAAGCTGTAACCCGGGCCGGGTCGGAGGCATCCTCTGGGGAGTACACTCGCTCCCCCTGGGGTCCCCGATGCGAAAAGCCGTCCTCATCCTTGGCATCCTCTCCGCAGGCATGCTCGCGGCCTGGTGTGGGCACGCCTTGGCCCCCGCCCTGGCGCGACCCCGGCCCGTGGACCCCCGCGGCCCTCTGTACGAGTGGGAGCAGGTGTCCATCCAGCGGTTCAGGGAGGCCGCCCCCAGCGTGGTGTACATCACCACCACGGAGGAGCGGGCCCGCGACTTCTTCGGCTTCGACGTCGTGGAGACCCCCGCCGGCGCGGGCACGGGCTTCATCTGGGACCCCCAGGGCCACGTGGTCACCAACTTCCACGTGATCCAGGGCGCCGCCCGGGCCTACGTCACCCTCTCCGACGGCAGCCAGCACGAGGCCGCCTACGTGGGCGGCGCACCGGACAAGGACCTGGCCGTGCTGCAGATCCTCAAGCCGCCCGCGAAGCTGCGCCCCATCCCCATCGGCTCCAGCGCCGACCTGCAGGTGGGCCAGGCGGTGCTGGCCATCGGCAACCCCTTCGGCCTGGATGCCACCCTCACCACCGGCATCGTCTCCGCCCTGGGCCGGGAGATCCAGAGCGTGACGCGGCGCCGCATCTCCGGCGTCATCCAGACAGACGCCGCCATCAATCCCGGCAACAGCGGCGGGCCCCTGCTGGACAGCGCGGGCCGGCTCATCGGCGTGAACACGGCCATCCAGAGCCCCAGCGGCGCCAGCGCCGGCATCGGATTCGCCATGCCCGTGGACATCGTGAACCGCGTGGTGCCCCAGCTCATCGCCCGGGGCCGCCTGGAGCGCCCCGACCTGGGCTTCGACCCCCTCGCGGCGCGCATGGTGGAGCGGGCCTTCGGCCCCCAGAAGGGCGTGATGGTGGGGAAGGTCTACCGGGGCGGCGCAGCGGCCCAGGCGGGCCTCCGGGGGGTGAGCACCGAGGGTCGCCGCGTGTTCCCCGGCGACCTCATCCAGGCCGTGAACGGCCATCCCGTGGCCGACTGGGATGCCCTCCTGGACGCCATCGAGGCCCTGCCCCTGGGCAGCACGGCCCAGCTCGACCTCGAGCGGAACGGCCAGCGCCTCCGCGTGCCCATCCGGGTGGAGGCGGGGCGGGAGTGACGGTCGCCCGGCGCTGCCGGCGGTTCGCTATTCCCTGACCAGCTCGACCCGCCGATTCCGGCCCTTGCCCTCCTCGGTGTCGTTGGAGGCCACGGGAGCCAGGGGGCCCACGCCGTACCCCTTCAGCCGGGCGGGCGCGATGCCGTGCTGGGCGACGAGGGCCTGCACCACGGCTTCGGCGCGGGCCTGGGAGAGCTTCAGGTTGGCCTCCAGGTTGCCCGTCATGTCGGTGTGGCCGACCACCTTCAGCCGCAGGGCCGGGGACTGGGCCAGCAACCGGGCGATCTCCGCGAGGGCGGGCCTGGACTCCGGCTTCACCTCGGCCCTGTTGGTGTCGAAGTAGATGCCGTAGACCGCCACATGGCCGGTGGCGGCGAGGTCGCCCCCCAGGGCCGCGGCATCGGCCACGATGTGCTGGGCCATGGCCTGCTTCTCGACGATGCGCAGCCAGATCGTGCCATTCCCCCGCTCCGCCTGCACCCAGGCCTCCCGGCCGTCCTTGGTGATCTGGCCGTTCACCCACCAGTCCGCCCGCTTGTGGAGCACCTTGCCGCCGGCCTGGAGGATGGCGTTCTCGTAGTTCCGCACCACGGCCACTGCCGAGGGCTCGTTCTTCCGGTCGGCGATGGTGTAGGTCAGGAAGGTGAACTTCCCCTCGACGGGCACCTTCTCCCGGGCGTTGGGGGTCCAGAACTCGTAGCGCCCGAACGCTTCGGTCTTGCAGTCCCGGAGGACATAGCCCGGCATGCGGGTGGGGAAGAGGGGATGGTCCGTGCAGCCGGCCTTGTCAGCCTGGGCAAGGACGGGCAGCGCGGCGAGGAGGATGGCGGGAAGGAGGGCGGCTCGGCGCATGGCGGATCCTTTCGGGGTCAGAACCGGTACCTGGCCAGGTTCTCGAAGGTCTCCTTTGCGGCGGCCAGGGCTGCCTCCGCGCTCATGTCGCCTTCGATCCTGAGGGTGATGCGCGTGCTGTCCGTGTGGGCCACCCCCACGAGGCGGACGACGGGGATGGGGGGCGGTTCCTTCCGGTTGTCGGCCACGCCGCCCCAGGGGCACCGGCGGGTCCGCGTGGAGAGGACAACCGTGCCGCCCGCCACCTGCTCCACCCGGGCGGGGCTCCCCGCCCGGTTCCGCTGGCGGCCGACCTCGCCCTTCTCGTTCTCGATCACCTGCTGCTCATAGCCGGCCACCTGCATCCGGAGCAGCTGCACCCCCTCGCCCATGTAGTGCTGGATCTCGATGCTCCACTTCGCCGGGTACTTCTCGGTGAGGCACGGATGCTGGAAGGGCAGGTCGGCCGTCCCGCCGCCCATGGCCATGAGGCCCTGGCCCTGGAAGCTCCCGCTCGCATGCACCGCGCCCTTTGGGGCCAGGGCCGCGATCACGGGAGGACAAGGCGGGGCCTTCGGCCACGCGAGGGTCGCGAACCCTAGGAGCGCGAGGCCTCGCGCAGCGTTCCTCAGCCTGCCGGGACGATCGGATCTCCTGAAGCGCATGGCACCCTCCGTGGGGAAGCCGGGCCGCCAAAGATGAGCGATGGATCCCCATTCAAGACCCGCAGGTTCCCCGGATCAAGCGGAAGTTGGACCGCGGGCGCACCCGGACTGCCGGATCACGCTGAGGGTGAGTCCGGGGTCCCGGGCTGGTCCCTACGAGCCGAGCTTCAGCCCTGGATCCACACCGGCTCGAGGCCCAGGAGCCTGGCCACGGCCTCGCGGCCCCGGGGGCCGGGATCCACGGTGAAGTCGTTCACCCAGGCATTCACGTAGCGGCCCACCATCTCGCGGTCCATGCCGCGGCCAAAGGACTGGCTGTAGTCCACGCTCTCCCAGTGCCGGGCCCGGGCCAGCTCCACGCTCTTCCGCATGAGGATGGCGAAGCGCTGCTTCACGTCCGCGGGCAGGCCCTTCCGGATGGCGTTGCCGCCCATGGGCAGGGGCAGGTCGAAGGCCCGCTTCCACCAGTCGCCGAGGTCCGCCACCAGGTGCAGCCCGGCGTCCTTGTACATGAGCTGGCTTTCGTGGATGAGGAGGCCCGCCTCGTAGCGGCCCGCCGCCACGGCGGGCATGATCTCGTCGAAGGGCACCAGGTGCACCCGGGGCTCGAAGCCCAGGGCGGAGCACCATTTCCGCATCGACAGGTAGGCGCTCGTCCGCTTGCCGGGGATGGCGACCAGCACATCCTTCAGCGCCGCGGGCTGCAAGGGCGTCCGGCTCACCACCAGGGGACCCGTGCCTTCCTGGATGCTCGACCCCGCCGTCAGCAGGTCGTAGCGGTCCTTCAGCTCCGGGTAGGCCCCGAAGCTGATGGCCGTCACGTCGTACTTCGCCTCGAGGGCCTCGGCGTTCAGGCGCTCGATGTCCTTGCGGATGAACTCGATCTCGAAGCCCTCCGGATCCAGCCACCCCAGGGCGAGGGGGGCCATCATGTAGGCGTCGTCGGAATCCGGGCTGTGGGCGATGGTGAATCTCATGGCGGACCTCGCCTCCAGTTCACCACAGATCGGTGCGGAGGGCCCCGGCGGGGTGCCGGGGCCCTCCCGGGGGCGGCTACTGGAGGGCGAAGGCCGTGAGGGTGCTCCCGGCCGGCACGACCAGGATGCCGTTGCCAGCCGACAGGCCGCTCAGCGGGATGGACCGGCCCCAGCCCGCGCCGTAGGGGATGGGCGCTCCCAGGGCCTGCTGCCAGAGCTGGGCCCCGGTGGTGAGATCCAGCCCGAACACCGTGCCGGAAGCGGAACCGATGAACACGAAGTTGTTCACGAGAATGGGCGAGGTGCCCAGCTGTCCATCGCCGGCGAAACTCCAGAGGATGGTGTTGGTGGCCAGGTCGAGCCCGCGGAGGGTCCCTCCCTGGAGGAAACAGCCCACCTGGGCGCCGATGGCCGGCGGCATGTCGGCGGCGTAGGTCCCCTTCAGGATTCCGGTCCGGGCATCCAGCACCTGTCCGTTGTAGGTCCCGAACCCGTTCGGCGCGTACATCAGGCCATTGGCCACGACCGGGATGGCCCCGCCGCCCCCGTCCCCGCCATCGAGCTTCATCCAGTTCTTCGTCCCGGTGAGGGGATCGAAGGAGGCCGCGATCTGGGGATAGGTGACGTAGACACCATCCGCCGTCACGGCCGGGGCGCAGTTGTCTCCGGCCATCAGGAGCTGGTTCCAGACAAGATTCCCGTTCCGCTGGTCGTAGGCGTAGAGGGTCACTCCGCCCCCGGATTCCGTGACGTAGACCATGCCGTTGGCAGCCGTCGGGGCCGCATCCAGCATGTACTGGCCGGGGAGCATGGCGCTCCACTTGGATGCGCCCGTGCCTGCATCGAAGGCCTGCAGGATGCCCCCGTTGCCCAGGCTGGGCGTGTAGAGGACGAAGAGGGTCCCGTTCTCGTAGGCCGCGTTGCCGGTGCCGGCCACCAGGATGGGGCCCCACACCTTGGCTCCGGTGGCCTGGTCCAGCGCGAGCAGTTCGGTCCCTCCGGTGATCTGGACCGTGACGAACACCTTCCCCCCGGCGATCAGGGGGTAGGAC
>DASVZU010000133.1:0-9378 GCA_036391515.1 Holophagaceae bacterium | reverse complement strand
CCGCTGCTGCGGGATTGGCTGCTGGGCAAGGGCGTGCGTCATGTCACGGCGGATCTGATGCCGGATGATCCCGAGGCCCTGGAGGCCGACCTGCGCCGGGTGGCGGCGGAGGGGGTGCCCCTGGTGCTCACCTGCGGCGGCACGGGCTTCGGCCCCCGGGACACCACGCCCGAGGCCACGCGCCGGGCCATCGAGCGCGAGGCGCCAGGCATCTGCGAACTCATCCGCGCGAAGGGGGGCCACCCGCTGGCCTTCGCCAGCCGCGCCGTCTGCGGCATTGCCGGGCGCACCGTCATCCTCAACCTCTCCGGCCGGCCGGCCGCGGCCCTGGAGCAGATCCAGCTGGCCTGGCCCCTGCTCCTCCACGCGGTATCGGTGCTCCGGAAGGAGGGCGATGCCGGGGGTCCCTGCACATGACCATCTGGGCCCGCATCAATCACGTGGGCTGGGTCCATCTCTGGCGCCGGCGCGAGGACTTCGAAGCCGCCGAGCCCTCGGCCCACTTCTTCAACGGCCGCAGTGATCCGCGGTGGGCGGAGGCGGTCCTGAGCCCGGACCAGCAGCGTCGGCTGGGGGCCGGGGAGCTGGTGGAGATCGAAGATCCCGGCTACCTGGACAGCGATTCGGACGAGGCCTGAACCGCGGCCTCCAGCCGGTGGAAGAGGGCCAGCAGGCTGGCCGTCAGCCAGAGGTTGAGCAGGCCTCCCGCGAGCCCCAGGATCCAGAAGGCGGGGTGCCTCAGGCGCAGCCAGGCGTCCGCGCCGGCCTCGGAAGCCAGGGCGGGCACGAAGTGGCCGAGGGCATAGCCGGAGCCGGCCTGGAACACCAGCAGCACCAGGACCATGGCCAGCACCGCCTGCACCACGCGGGGCCAGTGGCGGGCCATGGCGGACTGGCTCCAGCGGAAGGCCTCCACGAGGCGGTCTCCCCGCAGCAGGACCCGCATGGGCGCCCAGCCGAAGAGGGTCAGCAGGAGGATGCCCGGGAGGATGAAGACCACCAGGCCCACGCCCACGATGGCACTGACCAGCATGCGGACCCCGAAGGTCAGCAGCCAGCGGGCATCGAAGGTTCGGGTCCAGCCATCCAGCCGGTTCAGGGGCTGGTCCAGCCGCTCTGCGTCGAGGCGTGCCTGGAGGCGGGGTAGGAAGTACATCTCCAGGGGGAGGAGTCCCACCGCGCCGAAAAGGGGCTGGAGGAGGGGATCCCGGCCCGCCTTGGCCGCCAATTCCAGGGCCGGCCCCAGCTGGGCCAGGGTCATGGCCAGCACCGCCAGGCCGAGGGTGATGCCGGGGTGGCGGCGGAGCAGGGAGATCCCTTCGCGGAGGGAACCCAGGTGGGAAGGCGGGGTCGTGCGCATCCTCCCAGCCTACCCGGGACCACTGAGCTATCATCATCGGCATCATGCGTCCCGATGCCCCCTGCCTCCTGGTGGCCAGTCCCTCGCTCCTGGATCCCAACTTCCTCCACGCCGTGATCCTGCTGGTGGAATACGACGACGAGGGGGCCCTGGGCCTGGTGCTGAACCGGCCACTGCCGCTCACCCTCGAGCAGGTCTGCCGGGAGGGCAGCATGGCCTACCACGGGGACGCCGGGGCCACCGCCTGGCGCGGCGGGCCTGTGGATCCCCAGCGGGGCATCCTGCTCGTCCAGGGCGGTTTGCCGGAGGACGAGGACACCGTCCTGGACTTCACCCATTTCGTGAGCCACCGCAAGGACCTGCTGGAGACCCTGCTGGCGGACCCCCTGGCCCGCTACCGGCTGTTCCTGGGCTACGCCGGGTGGGGGCCAGGGCAGCTGGACCAGGAGCTGGCCCTCGGTGCCTGGACCACCCGGCCCATCGTCTCGGAATGGCTGCTCCACCCCGATCCCACCGGCCTGTGGCAGGTGGCGCTGGGGAGCGAGGCGGGGAGCTGAGCTCGCGTCAGGCGAGCTGGGGGAAGGTGGCGTCGAGGGCGCTGCGGTCCTCCGAGAGGATGGTCTCGGCGTAGGCGCCCGCCCGCGGCAGCAGGTTGTGGACGAAGAACTGCACGGCGCAGAGCTTGTCGAAATAGAAGCGCTTCGCGGCATCGGCCTCCGCCGCGGCCTTCCAGGCGGCCATGTCCCCGGCGCCGAGCTTCTCCGCGGCCAGGGCGGCCTGCTCCACCAGCAGCGCCGCGCAGGCCACGTCGCCGAACAGGCGGAGGTACGGCGTGGAGACCAGGAACGCGTAGTGCTGGTCGCCCTCCTTCAATGCCTTGGCCACGCGCAGCGTCGTGGCCACCAGCAGATCCTTCGCCTGGGCCAGCTTCGCCACCCAGGGACCCAGGACGGCATGGCCGGACTGGGCCGCGATCAGGGCCTCCAGGTCGGCGAGGTATTCCTTGAACAGCGTGCCGTCCTCCAGCATCAGCTTCCGGCCCACGAGGTCCATGGCCTGGATGCCGTTGGTGCCTTCGTAGATGGAGGCGATCTTGATGTCGCGGCAGAGCTGCTCGACGGGGTACTCCTGGCAGAAGCCGTAGCCGCCATGCACCTGGATGGCGTCCTCGGTGACGCGGAAGCCCATGTCGGTGCCGTAGGCCTTGCAGACCGGCGTCAGCAGCTGGCCGCGGCGGTCATGGCGCCGGCGCGTGGCCTCGTCGGGGTGGTGGTGGGCCAGGTCCACGGCGCGGGCGGTGGTGTAGATCAGGGCCCGCAGGCCCTCCACCTGGGCCTTCATGCCGAGGAGCATGCGGCGCACGTCGGGATGGCAGATGATCGTCTGGGCCTTGGCGCCGGGTTCCCGGGGGGCGCCCTTCAGGCTCAGGCCCTGCACGCGCTCCTGTGCGTAGGCGAGGGCCTGCAGGTAGGCCTCGCCGGCCACGGCCAGGCCCTGGAGGCCGACTTCCAGCCGCGCCTCGTTCATCATCTGGAACATGTAGACGATGCCCATGTTCTCCTGGCCGATGAGCCAGCCCCGGCAGGTGCCGTTCTCGCCGAAGTTGAGGGTGCAGGTGGGGCTCGCCTTGATGCCCATCTTGTGCTCGATGCCGCCGCAGGTCACGTCGTTGAAGGCGCCGGGCTGCCCCTTCTCGTCGGGCACGTACTTCGGCACGAGGAAGAGGGAGATGCCCTTGATGCCGGCCGGGGCCCCCTCGATCCGTGCCAGGACGGGATGCACGATCTGCTTCGTGAAATCGTGGTCGCCGGAGGAGATGAAGGTCTTGGTGCCCTCGATGAGGAAGCTGTCGCCATCGCGCCGGGCCTTCGTCTTCACGGCCGCCAGGTCCGAGCCCGCCTGGGGCTCCGTGAGGCACATGGTCCCGGCCCACTCGCCGGTGTACATCTTCTCGAGGTAGAGCTGCTTCATCCAGTCCGCGCCATGGCTCTCGATGATGTGGGCCGCGCCCCGCGTGAGCATGGGCGTCAGGGCGAAGGACATGCAGGCGGCCTGGAAGACTTCGGTGCAGGCCGTCCCGAGGAGCTCCGGCACGCCCATGCCGCCCCATTCGGCGCTGTTGGACATGGCCACGAACCCGTTCTCGACGAAGGTCTTGTAGAAGGTCCGCTGGCACTCGGGGACGCTCACCTTGCCCGCCTGGAAGGAGGCGCCCAGGCGGTCGGACTCCGCATTGATGGGCCAGAGCTGCTCCTTGGCCAGGTCATGGGCGGCCTCGAACATGCTCTGGTAGGTCTCAGCGTCCTGGTCGCGGAAGGCCTCCAGCTCGCAGAGTTCGCCGAGGCGCATCTGTTCGAAGAGCACGAAGGCCGCGTCGCGGGTGTCGAATCGGAAATCGACCATGGGGGCTCCTCCCTGAAAGAGATGCGATGACCCGGTCCTTTATGGCGGGGCCCTTCTGAGCCTACGCCAACCTGGGCGAGAGCTGAACGCCTACTGCGGGTCAGGCTCGTCCAGGTTTCCAGCGGACCGTCGGGAACGGGCCTGGGCTAGCCTCGGGACATGCGATCCATTGTCTGGTTCCGCGGCAAGGACCTTCGCGTGGCGGACCACGGTCCGCTCACGGAGGCCGAGGCCGCTGGCCAAGTCATCCCGCTCTTCGTCCTGGATCCCTATTTCTTCGCCCCGGAGCGGGCCCGGGAGCTGCCCCACCGCATGCAGTTCCTCCTGGAAGCCCTCGCCAGCCTTGAGGCGAGCCTGGCCCACCTGGGTTCCCGCCTGCTGGTGGTGCCGGGGCGCAGCGTGGACGTGGTGCCGCGCCTGGCGCACCAGTGGCGGGCCGACCAGGTGCTGGCGCACCGCTGGGTGGAGCCCTTCGCCCGCGAGCGCGACCGGCGGATCGCGGAGGCCCTGGGCCGGGAGGGCGTCGCCTTCCGCCTCTTCGAGGGCGAGACGCTGCTCCCACCCGGCTCGGTGCGGACAGGGCAGGGGGGGCCGTTCCGGGTGTTCACCCCCTTCGGCCGCGCCTCCGCCGCTCGCCTGCCTGCGGGTGCGCCTCTGCCCGCGCCGAAAGCCCTGCCGCCCCTTCCCGTGGGCGTGGCGGCGGACACGGTTCCCATCCCGGTGCCAGGGGATCTGGGGCTGGTCCGGAACCCCAGGCTCCAGGCGGGCGAGGAGCGGGCGGCCCGGGCCCGCCTCGCGGCCTTCCTGGACGGGCCCCTGGATCGCTACGGCGCATACCGTGACCGCATGGACCTGCCGGGCACCTCGCGCCTCAGCGCCGACCTGAAGTTCGGGACGCTGTCCGTGCGCCAGGTCTGGCAGGCCGTCCACGACCAGGGTGGCCCTGGCGCGGGCCCCTTCCTGAACGAGCTGCTCTGGCGGGAGTTCAGCCACCACCTGCTCTGGGAATGGCCGGAACTCCTGGAGCGCCCCTTCCGTCCGGCCTTCGCGGGCTTCCCCTGGCGGGACGATGCCGGGGCCCTCGAGGCATGGAAGGAAGGACGCACGGGCTACCCCGTGGTGGATGCCGCCGCCCGCCAGCTCCAGGCCGAGGGCTTCGTCCACAACCGGGCCCGCATGGTGGCGGCCAGCTTCCTGGCCAAGCACCTGCTCCTGGACTGGCGCCTGGGGGAGACCCACTACCTGCGCTGGCTCACGGACGGCGACTGGGCCCAGAACAACGCCGGCTGGCAGTGGAGCGCGGGCTGCGGCTGCGATGCCCAGCCCTGGTTCCGCATTTTCAATCCGGTGGCTCAGGGGCAGAAGTTCGATCCGGACGGCGCCTACGTGAAGCGGTGGGTCCCGGAGCTGGCCGGATGTCCGGTCGAGTTCATCCACCAGCCCGACAAGGCCCCCGCGGCCCTTCGCGCCCGGCTCGACTACCCCGAGCCCATCGTGGACCATGCCCTCGCCCGGGCGCGGTTCCTGGCGACGGCCAGGGCTCATCTCGCCCAGCCATGAAAAAGCGCCCGGCCGGAGCCGGGCGCTTTTCATGGAGCGGAGAACGTCAGCCGGCGCCGCCGGAGGCGATCTCGGGCCGGAAGGTCAGGCTGGACTTGATGAAGTCGCGGTTCATGCGCGCGATGTTCTCCATCGTGATGCCCTTGGGGCAGGCGGCCTCGCACTCGCCGTGGTTCGTGCAGGTGCCGAACTCCTCGGCGTCCATCTGAGCCACCATGTCCCGCACGCGGCTGTAGCGCTCGGGCTGCCCCTGGGGCAGCAGGGCGAGGTGGCTGACCTTGGCGGACACGAAGAGCATGGCGCTGGCGTTTGGGCAGGCGGCGACGCAGGCCCCGCAGCCGATGCAGGCGGCGGCATCCATGGCCAGGTCGGCGTTCTGCTTGGGCACCGGGAGGGCGTTGGCATCCTGGCCGCAGCCCGTCGGGGCGCTGATGAAGCCGCCCGCGGCGATGATGCGGTCGAAGGCACCGCGGTCCACGATGAGGTCGCGGAGCACGGGGAACGGCTTGGCGCGCCAGGGCTCGATGGTGATGGTGTCGCCATCGCTGAAGCTGCGCATGTGGAGCTGGCAGGTGGTGGTCCGCTCCTTGGGCCCGTGGGGGCGCCCGTTGATGACCATGCTGCAGGTGCCGCAGATGCCCTCTCGGCAGTCGTGGTCGAAGGCGATGGGGTCCTCGCCCTTGCGGATGAGGTCCTCGTTCACGACGTCCAGCATCTCGAGGAAGGACATCTCGGTGCTGATGTGCTTGGCAGGGTAGTCGACGAAGCCGCCTTCGGACTTCCCGTCCTTCTGCCGCCACACCTGGAGGGTCAGGTTCAGATGCTTTTCCATGGTTCCGTCCTCACTTGTAGCTGCGGGTGGCGAGATGGACGTTCTCGAACTTCAGCGGCTCGATGTGGCGCTTGGGGGCGTTGCCGTCGCCGGTGTACTCCCAGGCGGCCACATGGCAGAAGTTCTCGTCGTCGCGCAGGGCCTCTCCCTCCTCGGTCTGCCACTCCTCGCGGAAATGGCCGCCGCAGGACTCGCGGCGCTCGAGGGCGTCCCGGCACATGAGCTCGCCGATCTCCAGGAAGTCGGCCACGCGGCCGGCCAGCTCGAGGGACTGGTTCAGCTCATTGCCGCTGCCGGGAAGGGCGAGATCCTGCCAGAACTGCTCGCGGATCTGGGGGATGATCTCCAGGGCCTTCTTGAGGCCGGCCTCGTTGCGGCCCATGCCGCAGTTCTCCCACATCACCTTGCCGAGCTCCCGGTGGAAGTGGGTGGGGGTCTGCTTCCCGCCGATGGCGAAGAGGCGGTCCACCTTGCCCTGGACCGCGGCCATGGCGTCCTTCACCGCGGGATGGTCCTCGGTGATCCGCGTGCCGGGCTTGATGCCGGCCAGGTAGCCGCCAATGGTGTAGGGGATCACGAAGTAGCCATCGGCCAGGCCCTGCATGAGGGCGGAGGCGCCCAGGCGGTTGGCGCCATGGTCGGAGAAGTTCGCCTCGCCCAGCACGAAGAGGCCCGGGACGGTGCTCATCAGGTTGTAGTCCACCCACAGGCCGCCCATGGTGTAGTGGGTGGCCGGGAAGATGCGCATGGGCGTCTTGTAGGGGTTCTCGTCGGTGATGCGCTCATACATCTCGAAGAGGTTCCCGTACTTCTCCTCGATCTTCTTGGCGCCCAGGCGGTTGATGGCATCCTCGAAATCGAGGTAGACGCCGAGGCCCGTGGGGCCCACGCCGCGGCCCTCGTCGCAGACCTGCTTGGCCGCACGGCTGGAGACGTCGCGGGGGGCCAGGTTGCCGAAGGAGGGGTACTTGCGCTCGAGGTAGTAGTCGCGGTCCGCCTCGGCGATCTGGCTGGGTAGCTTGCCGCAGTCCTCCTTCTTCTTCGGCACCCAGATGCGGCCGTCGTTGCGCAGCGACTCGGACATGAGCGTGAGCTTGCTCTGGTGGTCGCCGGTGACGGGGATGCAGGTGGGATGGATCTGCGTGAAGCAGGGGTTGGCGAAGGCCGCACCCTTCTTGTAGGCGCGCCAGATGGCGGTGCCGTTGCAGCCCTTGGCGTAGGTGGCGAGGTACATGGTGTTGCCGTAGCCGCCGGTGGCGAGGCAGACCGCGTCGGCCAGGTGGGAGCGGATCTCGCCCGTGACCATGTCGCGGGTGACGATTCCCTTGGCCACGCCGTCCACCACGATCAGCTCCTGCATCTCGTGGCGGGAGTGCATCTTCACCTTGCCGAGGCCGATCTGGCGCTCCAGGGCCTGGTAGGCACCCAGGAGGAGCTGCTGCCCCGTTTGCCCACGGGCGTAGAAGGTGCGGCTCACCTGGGCGCCGCCGAAGGAGCGGTTGTCGAGGAGTCCGCCGTACTCGCGGGCGAAGGGCACGCCCTGGGAGACGCACTGGTCGATGATGTTCACGCTGACCTGGGCGAGCCGGTAGACGTTGGCCTCGCGGGCGCGGAAGTCGCCGCCCTTCACCGTGTCGTAGAACAGGCGGAAGATGCTGTCGCCGTCATTGTGGTAGTTCTTCGCGGCGTTGATGCCGCCCTGCGCGGCGATGGAGTGCGCGCGGCGGGGGCTGTCCTGGTAGGCGAAGCACTCCACCTCGTAGCCCAGCTCGGCCAGGGTGGCCGCGGCGGCGCCGCCGGCCAGGCCGGAGCCCACGACGAGGATCTTGTACTTGCGCTTGTTGGCGGGGTTCACGAGCTTCAGGTCGAAGCGGTGCTTGTCCCAGGATTTCTCGATGGGTCCATCGGGGATGCGGGAATTCAGTTCCATGGTGGCTCTCCGTGAGGATCAGTGGATGAAGCCGGTGAGCACGGCGACGGGGTAGGAGATGTTCACCCCGACGACCAGGATGGTCAGCACGGTGGCGAAGTTGCGGCGCAGGCCGTTGTAGCGGGGATGCACCAGGCCCAGGGTCTGGGTGAAGCTCCACACCCCGTGCCACATGTGCAGGCCCAGGCAGAGCTGGGCGACGATGTAGAAGGCAGCCACGGCGGGGACCTGGAAGCCGGTCACGAAGTTGTGGTACGCATTGCCCTTGATGAAGCTGGGATGCACGCTCCCGGTGGTGAGGTGCAGGAGGTGGTAGATGATGAAGATGCCCAGGATCACGCCGCTCCAGCGCATGGTCCGGGAGGCCCAGGTGGCCGCCTGGCGCTGCTGGGCGCGGTAGCCGACGGGGCGGGCGGCGCGGTTGGACAGCGTGAGGCTCAGCGCCGCCCAGCTGTGGAGGGCCACCGCGGTCAGCATGACGGCGCGGAAGACCCAGATGCCCATGCCATGGATCATGGTCTGCAGGAATTCGGCGTAGTGGTTCATCGCTTCCGCGCCCATGTAGGAGGTGAGGTTCCCCAGCATGTGGACGGTGACGAACCCGAAGAGGACGACGCCCGTGATGGCCATGACGACCTTCCGGCCGACCGAGGAGTCCATGAATCCCGGGCTCCGGTCCTCCGCACCGACGATGCTCTGTTCCGCGACGGACATAACTGCGCTCCTTCAATAAAGAAAGCGATTGAACATGACCCCCCGGCCGGCCTTGGGAGTGGCGGAGAGGCCCACGGCAATTGCATCCAGCTTTCCAACAGGCGCGGCATCCACGGCCATACCCGACCTAAGTATCTACACGAGGCATGGGAATCCCAAGCCAAAATCCTTCGGCGGTCGTCTAAGCGCAGGATTCCAGGACGCTGGCGGCAGGCGGGTTCCGCGGGCACGACAGTCCAGAGCCCTTCTTCCCCAGAATGACCTTACCCGGCTTTTTGGCCAATGCCACGTCCGAATCCTTGCCCAGGCTGGAAAAGGCGGGCTAGAGTAGCGTCCAACCCTGGGCTGCAACCCCTCGACGACCCCTGCGTCCCCTTCGGACTCCACGGGGCCGTCCCGCGAGCTCTCGGTTCCCCTGAACCCGCTCCCGAATCCACATGGAGGAACCTTTATGACCACGATGAAACGACTGCTCGGCGCGATCGCCCTGCTGTCCGCCAGTTCCCCGGCCTTCGCCGGGGGCGAGGCGGAGTTGAAGATCCCCGTCCTGGGCGGCCAGTTCCTGGGCATGACGGGCCA
>DASVZU010000132.1:0-2315 GCA_036391515.1 Holophagaceae bacterium | reverse complement strand
AGCCCCGTACGGTCCTCGACCTCGACGCGGGCCAGACCTGGAAGCTGAAGGGCGAGCGGCGGCTCAGCGCGGGAGTGGACCTGCTCAACGCCACGGACGAGAAGGCCCTCTACAACTTCCTCAGCACCTTCGGCGGCACCCACGTCATTCCGCCCCGCACCCTGGCGGTCCACCTGAAGCTGGCGTTCTGAGTCACTTCAGGGGGTGCTCGAAGCTGAGGTAGAGGAAGATCCCCTTCTCGCCCCGGCTGGGGCCCACGCCCACCATGGCCGCGAGGCCTGGCACCACCTGCAGCCCCTTCGGCAGGTTCCAGGCCCAGCGCACGCCCGGGGCCACGTAGGCGCTCTGGGTGGGCTGCCGCAGGCCGGGGCCCGCCACCACGTCGCCGCTGGTGTAGGCGAACTCCAGCATCAGGTTCAGGTCCCGCCGGACCAGCCAGATGAAGCTCTGGCCCAGGTTCCAGGTGGAGATGTCGGCCTCGTTGCCCAGCAGATCCTGGGCGTGGGGGGTGTGGGTGTAGCCCAGGTTCACGTGGGAGATCGCCCGCTCGCCCAGGGCCACGCTCAGGGGCAGGTTCGCCTGGAAGCCCAGGTGGCCGTTGCCGCGGCCCTGGCGGTGGTTGCCGGTGGGCAGCAGCAGGGAGAGGCGGGGCGCGAAGGCCACGGTCGCCTCCCCGTCGCCCAGCAGCTGGTAGCGGTAGTTCAGGGCCACATCCCCGAAGCCGCGCCGGCCGCCGTCCGGCGATGAGGCCAGACGCTGGACCGGCACCGTGAGGCTCAGCTGGTGGGCCAGGCCGCCCACGGGCCACTCCTCGGTGAAGGTGTAGACCCAGTCGCCGCTCTGCTGGAGGCGGGTGAAGGTGGAGATGTGCTGGATGACGCCCGGCTCCTGGTTGTAGGCCTCCTCCAGGAGGAAGGAGTTGTCCTGGATGGGCGTCTCCTTCGGGGGCTGCTGGGCCCGCAGGAGGGGCGCCGCGAGCAGGAGGGCGAGGATGGGGGAGGCGGAGGTCGTGAATCGCATGAGACGATATTGAGTCTCAATAAATTCAGATGCAAGTCCTCCCGGTACGGACGTGACCCGCGTCACCCAGGGGTGGCGCGGGTCGTCTTCCGTCAGTGGTGGATCAGGCTTCCACGGGCTGCTGGTCCAGGCCCCGGCGCTTGCCCACCCACTCGTAGAAGCTGGGCAGCACCAGCAGGGTGAACAGGGTGGAGGTCACCAGGCCGCCCACCATGACGATGGCCAGGGGGCGCTCCAGCTCGCTGCCGCCGAAGCCCAGCAGCATGGGCAGCAGGCCGAGGATGGCCGCGCCGGCGGTCATGAGCTTGGGCCGCACGCGGCCCAGGCTGGCCTCCAGGACGGCGTCCCGGAGGGAGAGCCCCGAGGCGTACAGATCCTTCACCTGGGTGATGAGCACCAGGCTGTTCTGCACGGCCACGCCGAAGAGGCCGATCATGCCGACGATGGAGCTGACGTTCCAGGTCTCGCCCGCCAGCCAGAGGCCGAAGAGGCCCCCGGCGAAGGCGTTGGGAAGGGTGGCGAGGACCACGCCGACCTCCCACCAGCGGCTGAGGGCCACGTAGAGCAGGCCCACCACGATGCCCAGGGCCACCGCGATGGCGATGAGCAGGCGCTGCTGGGTCTCCCGCGCCTCCTCGATGCGCCCGCCCAGCTTGACCACCGTCCCCTTGGGCAGGGGATAGGAGGCGAGCAGGCGGTCCACCTGCTTGGCCGTGCCGCCGAGGTCGCCCTCGGAGCGGAGGTTCAGGGCCAGGCGGCGCTGGGCGGCCTCCCGGCGGATCATGCTCGGCGTGGTGGTCTCCTCGAAGCGCACCACCTGGCCCAGCTCCAGCACCCGGCCGTCGTCCAGCACCAGCGGCAGGCGCTGCAGCCGCTCCGGCGTGACCTCGCCCTGGATCTGGAACCGCACCACCCGGCCGATGCGCTGGGGGCCATCGAAGCGGGGCGCGGTCTCGATGCCCTGGAGCGCCGCCTGCAGGGTCTGCAGGAGCAGCGGCCGGGGCACGCCCAGGTGGCGGAGGTCCCTGTCGTCGATGACCACCTGCCACTTGGGCAGGGGGCCACCGGTGTCGGGCGCCACGGAACGCACGGCGGGCAGGGCGGAGAGCTTGGCCCGGAGGTCGGGCAGGACGGCCTCCACGGCCGCCGGATCGGGGTTGAACAGCTTGACCTGGAGGTCGGCCGGGGTGCCGCCGAGGCCTTCCGAGATCTTCATGTTCATGGGTGTGGTCAGCTCCACGGGGTAGGGCATGTGCTCGGCGAGGGCGCCGAGGTCGGCCTCGACTTTTCGGGGG
>DASVZU010000131.1:0-5138 GCA_036391515.1 Holophagaceae bacterium | reverse complement strand
CACGAAGATGGTGAACACGGCGGGCGAGGCCCTGCAGAGCATCCAGGCGGCCATCACGGCTTCCGCGGAGCGGATGAAGACCATCGGCGAGCAGAGCCAGGCCCAGAGCCAGGACAGCCAGAAGGTGGTGGACGCCATGGGCAACCTGACCGGCATCGCCGAGCAGAACGCCGCCGCCATGGAGGAGATGGCCGCCACCATCAAAGAGTCCACCCGCACCGTCGACGAGCTCAGCCACCTGGCCGAGCAGCTCAACGCCATCGTCGCCCGCTTCAGGATCTGAAGGCCGCCGGAACCCGCCGCCCCCTCTGCGCATAATGGACCGATGGTCCGTTTCCTCGCCTCCGTCCTGCTCCTCGCCTTCCTCCCCCTGGCCGCCGCCCCCCCCGTGCGCATCGGTCTCGACACCCAGGCCACGGAATGGGTGATCCAGCTCGAAGGCGGCGGCCAGGTCTGCGACCGGGCCGGCAAGCCCGTGATGAAGCTGGCCCCCGACGAGAAGCTGCGCATCTGGTGGGACAGCCGGGGCACCTCCGATCCCACCCAGGAATATCGGGTCCAGGTCAGCCATCCCCTGGCCCTTCCCGAGGCCGAGGCCCTCCTGAAGCGGCTGCGCGCCGTGGGCGAGCACCCGGACCGGGTGAAGGTGCCCGACGCCGACACCTGGCGGGTGCTCACCGGCCACTTCCCCACGACGGAGGCGGCGGAGCCCGTGCTCCAGAAGCTGCAGGACCTTGGCCTGGACGAGCTCTGGGTGTCCTCCGAGTCCCGGACGGTGCCGCCTCGCAAGGGCCGGGCCCTGTACGCCATCACCGAGCGCTACGAGCGCCGTCCCTTGCCCCTTTCCGGCATCTGGCTCCGCCCCGCCGGGGAACTGACGACGCTGGTCGGCAAGGGCCGCTACCGGGGCAAGGTGGAGATCTTCCCCAACGCCCAGGGCCGCCTCACCGTGGTGAACACCCTGGACCTGGAGACCTACCTGCGGGGCGTGGTGCCCAAGGAGATGGGGGCCTGGGAGTTCCCCTCCCTGGAGGCCCTCAAGGCCCAGGCGGTGGCGGCGCGCACCTATGCCGTGGCCAACCTCGGCAAGCACGCCAAGGACGGCTATGACATGAGCGACACGGTGGCCGACCAGGTCTACGGCGGGCGGGACGGCGAGCAGTCGCTCACGGACCGGGCCGTGAAGGAGACCGAGGGGTTCTTCGCCACCTACGATGGCAAGCCCATCCTGGCCCTCTTCATGGCCAACTGCGGCGGGCACACGGTGGACGTGTCCCAGGTCTTCGGCGGCGATGCGCCCTACCTGAAGGCCGCCACCTGCTACCCGGAGAAGCCCCTCACCCTGCCCTTCGCCTCCGGCGTGCCGGTGTCCCCGGAGGCCCGCCAGCCCTGGCTCGGCTGGGACCTGCTCCGCCTGGCCTCCGGCATCATCCCCGTGGGCTGGCTGGACCGCGGGACCCTCCAGGCGCCCGCCGATCCCGCCACCCTGGCGGCCCCGGTGCTCGCCCTCCAGCAGCGCCTGGGGCTCGATCCGCTCCCCCTTGCGGCCTCCGGAAACCTCTACCTGGGATTGGCCCGGGCCCTGGGCTTCGACCGCGTGGTGCAGGGGCAGGAGCGCCCCCAGGACGCGGCCTACTTCCAGGCGGACCGACTGCCGGAGGGGGACCGTCTCCTGGCCGAGTTCCTCACGCGGCGCGGCCTGGTGCCGGCCAGCGCCTGGGAGACGAAGGGGCGGCCCTCCCTCCGCGAGGCCCTGGCGGTGCTGGCCCGGCTCTGGCAGGACCTCCAGCCCCTGGTCCCGGGCGAAGGCACCCTCCTCATGGATCGCCAGGTGCGGCGCAAGAACGGCGGCCCCGAGCCCCTGGCCCTGGCGCCGGGCGTGCTTCTGGCGGAGGAGTCCCCGGACGGCTCCCTGCGGCTGGTGGCCCATTCCGACATCCAGGTGGGCGATCGGCTGAAGTGGATCCCCGACGCCTCCGGGGCCGCCCTCGTGCTGGTGCGGCGGCTGGATCCCGACGGCGCGGCCTGGGACCGCTACAGCCCCACGGCCCACTGGCGGGTGGAGTATTCGGAGGCCGACCTCCTGGCCCTGGTCCAGAAGCGGCTGAGGGTCCACGGCATCCAGGGCCTCCGCCTCCTGCACGACGCCCAGGGCCGGGTACTGGAGGCCACGCTGGTGGACGACCGGGGCCGCGCCCATCTCCTGCGCGGCATGCACATCCGCGGCCTGCTGGGCCTGAAGGACAACGTGTTCCGCTACCTCACCGTGGGAAAGGGCGCCGACCGGCACTGGATCTTCTACGGACGGGGCTGGGGCCACGGCGTGGGCATGTGCCAGACCGGCGCCTACGGGATGGCCCTGGAGGGCGCCACCTTCGACCAGATCCTCAAGCACTACTACCCGGGCATCGCACTCACGAAACTCGATTGATTTTCAACCATTGAATCCCTTTCGACCATTGACGGCCCCCCGAGGTTGACCCACGCTTGCCTTCCACCGGGGGGAGCATGGTCCTGGACGCCTGGATCCTGGGCGCACCGCTGAAAGTCCAGCGGCGGGAGGACCATCCGTACCAGGAGACCGACCTGGCCACCCTCGGCCGGCATGAGCTGGTGCTGAGCCGGGTGCGGTCCCCCCTCGGAGAGCCGGGCTGCCAGATCTTCCTGGACGGCCATGGGATCTATGCCCCAGGGGACCCGGCCCCCGGCCGGCCCTGGTTCGACCTCTGCCGGGAGCTGGGCTACGAGCCCAGCCGCCACTGGGACTGGGACCCGTCCCTGATCCTCTTCCAGCAGGTGGTGCCGGCCCTGGCCGCGGGGTGGCACGAACCTCCGATCCCCCTGGACGAACAGGGGGTCCCGGAGGGAGTGGTCTGCCTCGCCACCTTGCGCCAGGCCTTCGCGGCCGCCGTGGCGGGCCTCCGCCAGCGGAACGGGGGGCCCGTGGCGGACAAGGTGGCCGAAACCTTCGAATGGCTCCCCCTCCGGGCCGTGGTCTTCCACGACGAGGCCCAGCCCCCCCTGGATTTCGACGGTCTCGGGGGCCCCTGCGGACGCATCTCCCTCTGGCTGGGCATCCACCGGGACCGGGCCGTCGTCCTCGGCGGAGAGGCCCGGTCCGACCGCCGGGGCCGTCATTGGCTCCCCGGCATCCCGGGTGGGGACCTGCCCGTGGGGCCTGAGACCTTCCTGGCGGCCGCCGGGCTCGATCCCATCCCGCCGAAGGGCTTCGAGATGGCCTTCCGGCATGCCCTGGAGCACCTCTGCGGCGATCTCGAGGACCTGCTCGACGCGTACCGGCGGACCTATCCCGTGGGCATCCCCTGGCAGCATGATGCCTGGGACCGGCTGCGGGGCCGCACCATCGTGGACGTGCGGGCCGGCCAGCCCTCCGTGCTGGTGCTGGACGATGGCACCGAGCTGACCCTGGAGGGCGCTCCCCAGGTCTCCCGGGAGCCCGGTGGGATCTGACCCCCTGGGGCTCAGGCCTTCCTGAGGCTCACGGCGGTGACCTTGTATTCCGGCGTGCCGGTCTGCCGGTCCCGGCCGGGGCCCGTGGCCTGGTTCACGAAGGCGGCCACGGAATGGAAGGTCGCGAAGGGCTCGCCGGGCTTCACGCGGTCGGTGAGGTGAGCCTGGAGGGTGCAGCTGCCGTGCCGGCTGGCCACGAGGACCGCGTCCCCGTCGACCACGCCCAGGCTGGCGGCATCGGCGGGGTGCAGCTCCAGGCCGTTGTCCGGCCGGAGCTGGCCGTTGCGGGTCCGTCCCGTCATGGTGGCCGCGTTGAAATGGAACAGGCTGCGGCCGGTGTTCAGGAGCCAGGGGTGCGCGTCGGTGGTCACCTGGGCGCTGGGGGCGTAGTCCAGGAGCCGGAAGGCGGCCCGCCCGCCGCCCGGGAAGGCCTCCACATGCATGACGGCCGTGCCGGGATGGGCCTCGTCCGGGCAGGGCCACTGGATCCCGCCCTCGCGCTCAAGCCGTTCGTAGGTGATGCCCCGCACGTCGGGCCACACCTGGCGGATCTCGTTCCAGACCGACTCGGCATCCGGAAAGCGGAAGGACTCGCCCGCCCCCAGGCGCTCGGCCAGCGCGCAGAGGATCTCCCGGTCCGAGCGGCTGTCTCCCTTCGGAGGCAGCGCCTGGCGCACCCGCTGCACCCGCCGCTCGCCGTTCATGAAGGTGCCTTCCTTCTCGAAGGTGCTGGCCGCCGGCAGGAAGACGGTGCCGAAGGCGCGGGCCGTCTCGGTCATGAACAGGTCCACGACGACGAGGGCCTCCAGGCCGTGGAGGTTCTCCGCCGTCGTCCGGGCATCCGCGTGGCTCAACAGCACGTCGTACCCGACGACGAGCAGGGCCTTGAGGCGGCCCTCGCCCGCGGCGTCCAGCATGCCCATGGCCGTGAGCCCCGCCTCCTCCGGCAGCCCGGCCCCCCACACCCGGACATGGTCCTCCAGGGCCCGCGCCATGGGCCGATAGCCTGTGAGACGCGACGGTTCACAGCCCATCTGGGCGCTGCCCTGCACGTTGTTCTGGCCGCGCAGGGGGTTCACACCCGCCCCGGGCACGCCCAGGTTGCCCGTGAGGAGCGCCAAGTGGGCCAGGGCCATCACGCCGTCCGTTCCCTGAAGGTGCTCGGTGACGCCGAGGCCGTGGAGGCACATGGCGGGCTTCGCGCCGGCGTAGAGCCTTGCGGCGCGCCGGATGTCCTCCGCGGCCACGCCGCAGATCCCCGCGGCCCGCCCCGGCGTCCAGGCCTGGAGGGAGGCCACGAAGGCCTCCAGCCCCTCGGTCCGCGCCTGGAGGAACGACGGGTCCGCCAGCCCCTCGTCGAGGATGACCCGGGCCATGGCCTGCAACAGGGGCAGGTTCGTGCCCGGGCGCAGGGCCAGGTGGACCGCCGCCTCGGCCGCCAGCTCCGTGCGGCGGGGATCAATCACCACCAGGGGGATGCCGGCCCGGGCCCGCTGCCGGATCCGCACCCCGACGATGGGATGGTTCTCCGTGGCGTTGGCACCCACCACGAGGAGCATCGCCGCCCGCTCGATGTCCGCGAAGCTGTTGGTGGCGGCGCCGGTGCCGAGCACCTGGCCCAGGCCCGTGGCGCTGGGTGCGTGGCAGACCCGGGCGCAGCAGTCCAC
>DASVZU010000130.1:0-22059 GCA_036391515.1 Holophagaceae bacterium | reverse complement strand
GGTACATGTCGAACTCGGCCGGCTCCACGAACCGGTGAAGGGGGAGGTGCAGCTCCGAGGGCGGGAGGTACTGGCCGAGGGTGGCGATGTCCACCCGGCTGCGCCGCCAGTCGGCCATGAGCTCGAGTACCTGCTCGGGCGTCTCCCCCAGGCCCACCATGATGCCACTCTTCACCCGCATCCCGGGGGCGTGGAGGTCGCGCCAGTCCGCGGCGCGGCGGAGCAGGTCCAGGCTCTGGGCGTAGTCGGCATCGGGCCGCACCCGCCGGTAGAGGTGGGGGACGGTCTCGACGTTGTGGTTCAGCACCTCGGGCCGGGCTTCCAGCACCGTCAGGAGGTCCCCCTCCCGGCCCTGGAAATCAGGGATGAGCACTTCCACGCCACAGGCGGGCGAAAGGGTGCGGATCCAGCGGATGGTTTGGGCGAAGTGCGCCGCGCCGCCGTCGGGCAGGTCGTCCCGGTTCACGGAGGTGACCACGGCGAACTTCAGGCCCAGGCGCGCCACCGCCTCGGCCACCCGCTGGGGCTCGCCCGGGTCCAGCTCCCCGGGGCGGCCCTTGCCCACGTTGCAGAAGCCGCAGTGCCGGGTGCAGATCTCGCCCAGGAGCATGAAGGTGGCCGTTCGGTGGATGCCCCAGCACTCGTGCAGGTTCGGGCAGCGGGCCTCCTCACAGACCGTGACCAGCCGCTGTTCCCGGATCAGGCTCTCCACCTCGGCCACCACCTCGGGGGCGGGGACGCGGATCTTCAGCCATTCGGGACGGGGACCGGGGAGGACGGGAGGGCGAGCCATGGCCCTCCATTGTGGCGGAAAAGGCCTTCCGGGTCCGGGGATGGCTAGAATGGAGGCATGTCCGACACCCCCCAGGAAATTCCCGAAACCCCGGCCGCGGCACCAGCCGTGCCGGAGGCGCAGAAGGCCTTCGAGCCCCCCAAGGGCTTCGAGACCAAGTTCAAGGACCTCCCCCTGCACCTGGCGGCCTTCGACGGGCCCCTGGATCTGCTGCTGCACCTCATCCGGGAACAGAAACTGGAAATCCTGGATCTGCCCATGGCCGAGGTCACCCGGCAGTACATGGAGTACCTCAAGCTCATGGAGGAGCTGAACCTGGAGATCGCGGCGGAGTTCGTGGCCATGGCCGCCCAGCTGCTCCAGATCAAGTCGCGGCTCATGCTGCCCCGCCCTCCTGCGGAGACGGGCGAGGAGGATCCCCGGGAGGAATTGGTCCAGCGGCTGCTGGACTACCAGCAGGTGAAGGCCGCGGCCCAGGTGCTCTCCGAGCGCGAGTCGGACTGGCAGAAGATCGCTTTCGCACCGGGTCTGGACCTGGAGGACCACCGCCGGGTGGAGGACGAACCCATCCGCGCCACCCTCTTCGACCTCCTGGGGGCCTACCGGGAGGCCCTGAAGCGCCTCATGCCGCCCCCGCCGGTCCAGGTACGCACCCAGCCGAAGACGCTGGAACAGCGGGTCATGGAGGTGCTCACCGACCTCCAGGATGGCCTCTGGAAGCCCTTCCAGGGGCTGCTGGGACGGGTCCGCACCCGGGAGGAGCTGGTGCTCACGTTCCTGGCCCTGCTCGAGCTGGTTCGCACCGGTCGCATCGCCCTGGTGCAGGGTGAGGTGTTCGGCGAGATCCGCGTGAAGGCGGCCGAGGCGGCCTGACCCAGCCCTTCAGGAGCGACCATGCCGGCCCTCAGCCCTGACGACAGTCTCCAGTTCCAGCGAGCCTGGACCCTCACGCGCCTCCTGGCCTGGGTCCTGTGCTTCGGCGCGCCGCTGGTATACGCCCTCGTGTTCGCCATGACCGTCGTGAAGGGCCCCTTGGCCCAGGCCTTCCGGGCAGGGGTGCCCTGGACCCATCCGGCGATCCTGGGGACGCTTTTCCTGTCCGCGGGTACCCTGGGTGCCACGTTCCTGCTCGGCCCGCTCTTCATGAACCAGCTGCGGCGGGAGCCTACCCTGGCCCGGGCCGTGGCGGTTTCCCGGCAGGCCACCGTGGTGTCCTGCGCCCTCCTGGAATCCGTGGCCATCTTCGGCCTGGTGGCCGGAATGCTGGCGGGCCCCGGGGCTGCTGTCCTGGCCCTCCTGCTTTTCCTGGTGCCGCCCGCTGGATACCTCATCCTGGTACCAGGGCCGCAGGACTGGCTGGCGGTCCTGGAGGAAGGGCGCCGTGGCTGAGATCCCAGGGGCATGGCGGGAGGTCCATCGGACGGCCCGAGGGGCCGGGTTCGTCGCCTGCCTGATCGGACCGCTGCTGGTCCTGGGACTGGCCGCCGCCGGGGTGCTGGCGCCCGGGGGGAACCCGGTCGCGGGGGTCTACCAGCAGGTCGGTTACACCTTCACCGGGCTCGTGTTCCTGGCCGCGGCCTGGGCCACCTGGCGGCGGGGCCGGGTCCTGAAGGCCTTCGGGAACGTTCCCGCCGCTGCCCGGGCGGGGATCCTCCGGCGGGAGGCCCTGGTCGCCGCGTCCATCTCCCTCACCAGCGCCCTGTGGGGCGCGCTCTACTGGGCCATGGTGGGCTGGAATGCGGTCCGCCATGCCCTTGCCTTCCTGTTCCTCACGCCGGTGATGTTCCTCTGTTTCATGCCGGGCCTGCAGGTCTGGACCCGGTTCCAGAAGGAGGCCCCATGAGCACTCCGCACCTCGCCCCCGAACTCGTACGGCTCCTCGTGGCCCACGCCCGGGAGCGCCGGCGTCCGCTCACGGCTTCCGAACTGGGAAAGGCCGCCGGGCACCCCACCCATGCCCTGGGGGAACCGCTCCAGGTCATCAGCCGCCACTGCGAGCAGTTGAAGCTGCCGGATCTCGCCAGCCTGGTGTGCCGGGAGGAAAGCGGCGCGCCGCAGGCGGATTGGCGGCCCGGGCTGCCGCCCGCTGAGCGCCTGGTGAGCGCCTGGGAGGAGCAGGCCCGCCTCTGGGCCTTCGACGAGTGGCTGAAATACGAGGAACTCATCCTCCGCATCCAGCGCATGGGTTGAGCGATCGGATCACAGGTCTATCCTGTACGCCTCCAGAGGTATGCCCATGACGGATCCTCAGACGCCACCCTCCCCCGATGCCACCCAGCAGCTTCCGACGGGGATGCCGCTGGATCCGCGCAGCACGGTCAAGCTGGAGGTCCTCCCTCCGGTGGCCGCCGACCCGGTCCGGACCCAGGATCCAGACCTGCCCCCCCGGCCCGCAATGGGGGAGGCACGCGGGGCGCGACTCTGGAAGGTCCTCGGCGGCATCGCATTCCTGGCGGTGCTGCTGGGCGGTGGCTACCTGGTCCTCTTCCGGGGAGGGCCGGTCCCGGTCCCTGCGGCCCAGGCCCCAGTCCCCGAGGCCTTGCCCCCTGGCGTCCAGACCTACCTGGACCAGGCGAAAGCCGGGGATGCCCACGCCATGCGCATGCTCGGGGTGATGTACTACTACGGCCTGAACGTGCCGCAGGATCGCGAGAAAGGCCTCCACTGGTACCGGGAGGCCGCCGAAAAGGGCAGCGACGCGGCTCGCGAGGAACTCGCCAAGCTGCAAGCTGCCGGGAAGTAGCCCTTAGAAGGTGACCACCAGCTGGAGGCTCCCCCCCCAGAAATGGTAGGTGGAGACCTTCTCGCCCCAGGTGGCCTCGGCCTTCAGGGCCAGGGCGTCCGTCAGGGGCCAGTGGCCGGAGAGGCTGGCCAGGCGTTCCTGGGGGATCGAGCCCGCCAGGTAGGTGGTGATGGTTGTGGTCGTGGTGGTTGTGGTGCCGCCCTGGCCCCGCCCCGAGCGGCCGCCATAGCCGGTGCCGCCCATGGTCATGGTGGTCGTGCTCGAGGTGAGACCACCGCCGGACGCGGTGCTTTCGATGATGCCCCGTCCCCAGGCCAGGCGCAGGTTGTGCCACATGGCGAAATCGTTGGCGCCCAGGCGCAGGTTCACGATGCAGCCCGTATCCGAATCGCCGGTGGGTTCGTACTGCAGGCGCTGGAGCCAGACCGAGGCGCTCCAGGAGGCGCCCTGGTAGGCCGGGCCCGCCTGGAGCAGGCGGACCTCCTGGTCGCCCGAGAAGCGGCTGAGGGCGCCGGCCAGGTCGAACTTCCATCCGCCTGCGATGTCCAGGTGGAAGTCCACATCCACCCGGCCCTTCGGCAGGATGTCCTCGTTGGTGCCGCCGCTCACGCCGAGGTAGACGGAGGAGGCCCTGCCGAGGAGCAGGTACTTGCCCGCGGAAAAGAGGGTGCCCTTGCCCTCGGGCCGGTCGAAGCCCACCGCGGCGAGCTGCCAGGGCCCGCCGCTGGTGGGGTAGATCGTGCCTTCCAGGGTCCAGCCCTTCCAGCGGCCGTAGCCGTCGGAGAAGGCCTGGTCGTACCCGCCCACGGCCACGCGGGTGGTCGTGGTGAGCTTCGGCGGCTCGAGATCGAAGGGGTCTTCCTGTGCGGAGAGGCACAGGGAGGCCAGGACGAGGGGGGCGAGTCGCTTCAGCATCGGGGGTCTCCGGGTCAGCGGATGGATTCCGGAAGGGTGCGGCGGATCAGCGTCCGCGGCCACCCCGCCCGCCGGACTGGCCGAGTCGCTGGCCCGTGCCGGGGGCCTGGCCGCAGCTGCCGTCACGCTTGCGGAGACGGTCCTGGCTCTGGAGCTGGTCGCGGCTGCGGGTCTGCGTCTGGGCCTGGGCTTGCGTCCGGTCCTGGGTCCGGCTCTGGGTCCGGGTCTGGTCCTGCGTGGTCGTCTGGGCCGAGAGGGCAAGGGTCGCGCCGAGGGTCGCGGCCAGCCAGATCGAGGTCTTCATGGGTGCCTCCTGGTGGGTGCGGAGCCGTCCGCACACCCCCACTGAGGCGATTCCGTTCAGGAGGGTTGAGGCCGAACCAGTTGACCTAAACATCCGGAGATTCAAGGGTTTGAGGCGATTGAGACTGCTTCCACAAGACGATCCGTCCCGCCACCGCAGGGCCTGCCACCTCGGACAGTTCCGTCTCGGCGGCCTCCCGCACGCGGGTGGCGCTGCCGAAGGCCTGGAGCAGCTTCCTGGCGGTGGCCGGGCCGATGCCGGGGATCTGCGTGAGCTCGGTCTGGAGCGTGCGCTTGGCCCGCAGGGCCCGGTGATAGGTGATGGCGAAGCGGTGGGCCTCATCGCGGAGGCGCTGCAGGAGCTGGAGCACGGGCGAGGACTTGGGAATGCGCAGCGGTTCGCTGGAACCCGGGCGGAAGACCAGCTCCTCCTTCTTCGCGAGGCTGCCCAGTTCCAGCTGCTCCAGGCCCAGGGCCTTCAGCGCCGCCTCGGCGGCGTGCAGCTGGCCCAGGCCGCCATCGATGAGCACCAGGTCGGGGAAGTCCTGGCCTTCCTCCTTGAGCCGCTTGTAGCGCCGCGTGACGGCCTCGGTCATGTTGGCGAAGTCGTCGTTCTGCTCGTTCGTCATCTTGAAGCGGCGGTAGCGGGCCTTGTCCGGCGCTCCTTCGTTGAACACCACGCAGCTGGCCACCACCTCGCGGCCCTGGCCGTGGCTGATGTCGAAGCACTCGATGCGGCGGGGCAGGTGGCTGAGTCCCAGGAAGGCCTGCAGGCCCTCCAGCACGGCCTCGTTGAGGCGGGCCGGCTCGAACTTGCGCTCCAGGGCCAGGCGCGCGTTCTCCTGGGCCATGGCGAGGAGCTCCACCTTCTCCCCCTTCTTCGGCACGTGGATCTGCGGGCGGTTTCCGCGCATGCCGCCCAGCCAGTCGCGGAGCAGCTCGGCATCGTCGGGCTCGACCTCCACGAGGATCCGGCCCGGCACGGCGTCGGCGCTGTAGACGCGCTGGAGCACCTCCGCCAGCACGGCGCCGTCGAAGGCTTCCACGTCATCCAGCACGTGCTCCTGGCGGCCCATCATGCGGCCGTCGCGCAGCATCAGCCGGTGCACGCAGGCCCGGCCGTCCAGCACGGCGCTGCCGTAGACGTCCAGGTCCTCCAGGTTGGGGCTGGCAGCCTTCTGGCGCGTGAACCAGGCGTCCACCTGCTGGAGGGCGTCCCGGTACTGGGCGGCCCGCTCGAAGGCCGCGGCTTCGGCCGCCTGCCACATGGCGGCCTCCAGGCGCGCCTTCAGCTCGTCGCGCTTGCCCTCCAGGAAGAGCCGCGCTTCCTTGGCCTGCTCGCGGTAGGCGGCCTGGTCCACGGCGGCGATGCAGGGGGCCGTGCAGCGGTGGAGCTGGTACTTGAGGCAGGCTCGGCCGCGCTTGCCGTCGATCTCGATGTCGCAGTCCCGGATCTGGAAGAAGCGGTACACCAGCTCTGCGGTGCGGTAGGCGGTGCTGGCTGGGAAGAAGGGGCCGTAGTAGAGGCCGCCGTCCTTGCGCACCTTCCGCGTGACGAAGACCTTGGGGAAGGCCTCCTTCCAGGTGAGCTTCACGTAGGGGTAGCTCTTGTCGTCGCGCAGCAGGATGTTGAAGGGCGGCAGGTGCTCGTTGATGAGGTTGTTCTCCAGCACCAGGGCCTCGAGCTCCGTCTCGCAGACGATGAACTCCAGGTCCCAGATGCGGGCCACCAGCCGGCGCGTCTTGGCGTCCTGGTGCTTGTTCTGGAAGTAGGACTTCACCCGGTTCCGCAGGACCTTGGCCTTGCCGATGTAGAGCAGGTGCCCCTTCTGGTCCCGGTAGAGGTAGCAACCCGGCCGCAAAGGAAGGTCGGCCAGCTTGCGCTGGAGTGCTGGGGATTTTCCGACGTTTGACCGAATGCTCATGCTTTTCAAGGGGTTTGGGCTTGGGCCGAATCTAGACTGAGTCCTGGAGGCCGGATCCTCCCTTCATCCTGAACGTCCCCATGCCCGAGTTCAAAGCCTTCTCGCCCGAGGTGGAAATCTGGGGCGGAAGCCTGCTCGCCATGGTGGATGGCCTGGCTTCGGCCGGCGTCCCCCGGGATGAGGCCCTGGCCCTCCTGGGCCGGGGCGGGGTGCTGGATCCCGAGCGCGAGGGCTGGTACCGCCACCAGGCTCTGCTGGACACCCTCTGCGAAGCCGGGAGCCGCCATGGCGAAGCCGCGCTCAGGGCAGCCGGCCGGGCCATCCCCGCCGGTTCGCGCTTCCCCCCCGAGGTGGATGGCCTGGAACGGGCCCTCCTCACCCTGGACATCGCCTACCAGGTGAACCACCGGGGCGGGCGCATCGGCCAGTACACCTGCCGGCCCCTCGGGTCGCGACGCATGGAACTCTTCTGTGACAACCCCTACGGCTGCGAGCTGGACCAGGGGATCCTCGAAACCCTCTTCGCTCGCCATGCTCCCGCGGAGGCCTCGCCCCGCCTGAGCCACCAGCCCGGCACCGGATGCCGGAAAGAGGGCCACCGGGCCTGCATCTACCACATCGAGTGGTGAACCGTAGACTGGGGTCATGCTGAAACTCGAGTCTTTCCCCGTGGGGCCTCTGGGCTGCAACTGCTCGCTGCTGTGGGATCCGGCGACGGGCCGCGGGGTTGTGGTCGATCCCGGCGGCGACGCGCCGAAGATCCAGCGCCGGGTGGAAGCCCTGGGCTTCACCGTGGCGGCCCTCCTCCACACCCATGCCCACTTCGACCACGTGGGCGCCACCAAGGAACTGCAGGGTCGCTGGCAGTGCCCCGCCCACCTGCACGGCGACGACGGCTTCCTCATCGAGGCCCTGGCCCAGCAGACAGGGATGTTCGGCATGCCCGCCATCCCTCGGCCGGAGATGGTCGCCCTGAATGCAGGCGACCGGCACCTGGACCTCGAGACGCTCCACACCCCGGGCCACACGCCGGGATCCTGCTGCTTCCATGGGACCTTCGAGAAGGGCCGGGTGCTCCTGGCCGGGGACACGCTGTTCCGCGGCGGCGTAGGCCGGACGGACCTCTGGGGCGGGAGTTGGGACCAGCTCGAGCAGAGCATCCGCCGGGAGCTCTACGCGCTGGATGACGCCACCCTCGTCATCCCGGGGCACGGTCCCGCGACCACGCTCGGGGAGGAGGCGGCGCACAACCCGTTCGTGCGGCGGTAGCTCAGAGCCCGAAGCGGAAGACGGCGCTCACGCCCACCCAGGTGAGGGCGTCGTATCCCAGGTCCACGGACACGCGGTTGAGGTGCCCCTCGAGGCTGAAGACCTGGTTGAAGGTGTAGCCGCCGCCGATCCTCGCCCCGAACCGGCCGGACTGGGTGGTTTCGGTATCGGCGTACCGGCTGAAGTCCGCCTTCGCCTTCACCCGGTTGAGGCTCACCCCCGCCAGGACGTAGGCTCCCATGGACGGGGAGCGGAGGTTGCAGACGTAGTCCGCTCCGAGCTGGGCCACGCTGAAGGCGTTCTGGCGGGTGCCCTGGTAGGACCCGGCGCCGTAGAGATCCTGCTCCCGGCTCGCGAAGCCGTTCACGTTGGCGACGAGCCGGATCTGGTGATGCAGGGCGAAGCTGAAGTCGAGGTGCCCCCCGAAGTGGACTCCCCCGCCCTCGTTGGCGCCCAGGTAGGCGCCCGAGGGGTCCCGCTTGTCCGCGAAGCCGCCGACGGGAATGCCGAGGCCCACCTGGAGTCCCCCGGTCACGGGGAACCGCTGGGCCATCAGGCCGGAGCAGGCCAGAAGGGAAAGGATCAGCCCTGACATGCGCATGAGGCCTCCCGGGAGCCGGGGATGGTCTGGGATGGGTGCCTCCATGATAGCCGATCCAAAGGTTGTTTTTTTAAGCGCGCAGGTGGTGGCATGATTGGGCACCTTCCGGAGTCCTCCATGGATGCACTGATCTCCTCCCTCGGCTGCTTCGGCCCCGTCGCCCTCGTCCTGGCCGTCTGGATCCTGAGCTGCATCAAGGTCATCAACCAGTACGAACGCGCCGTCATCTTCACCCTCGGGAAGGTGGGCGAAACCCCGCTGGGGCCGGGCCTCCGCTTCATCTGGCGCCCCTTCCAGAAGGCCGTGATCGTCTCCCTGCGCACCGTGGTGCTCGATGTGCCCAGCCAGGACATCATCACCCGCGACAACGTGAGCCTGAAGGTGAGCGCCGTCGTGTATTTCAAGGTGCTGGACCCCAAGCAGGCCATCGTGGGCGTGGAGAACTACTTCTACGCCACGAGCCAGATCGCCCAGACGACGCTGCGCAGCGTGCTCGGCGAGGTGACCCTGGACGAGCTGCTGGCGGACCGCGAGAAGCTGAGCAAGCGCCTGCAGGAGATCATCGACCAGTCCACCGAGCCCTGGGGCATCCAGGTGTCCGCGGTGGAGCTGAAGAGCGTGGACCTGCCCGAGCAGATCCAGCGCGCCATGGGCAAGCAGGCCGAGGCCGAGCGCGAGAAGCGGGCCAAGATCATCGCCGCCGAGGGCGAGCTGATGGCCAGCCAGCAGCTGCTGGAGGCGGCCAACAAGATCAGCGAGAACCCCACCGCCATCCAGATGCGCTACCTGCAGACCCTCACGGAGATCGCGGTGGAGAAGAACAGCACCATCGTCTTCCCGCTGCCCATGGAGCTCATGAAGGCCTTCGAGAAGTTCACCGGGAAATAGGCCCGCAGTCCCTGCGGGAAGCAGAAGGGCCGCCTGAGGGCGGCCCTTCTGCACGTCGAACGCTGCTGGATCAGGGCTTCGTGAAGTCGAAGGCGTTGGTGAGGTCGCCCGCGCTGGCACGCACGCCGGGCAGGGGTGCCAGGCCGAAGCGCCGCGTGATGAACTTGAGGATGGACGTGGTGTCGTACTGGGTGTGGTCCACGTAGCCCGCCTTCGCGTAGGGCGAGATGATGATGGCCGGCACGCGGGAGCCGGGTCCCCAGCGGTCGCCCTTCGGCGGGGCCACGTGGTCCCAGTACCCGCCGTTCTCGTCGTAGGTGATGATGATGGCCATGTGGGGCCACTGCGGGCTCGCCTGCAGCTTGGCGACGAGCGCGGCGATGGCGGCATCGGAGGTGGCGATGTCCGCGTAGCCGGGATGGTAGTTCACGTCGCCCTCGGGCTTGTAGAAGCTCACGGGAGGCAGGGTCCCGTTGGCGATGTCCGAGAGCATGTCGGCGTTGAAGTCCTTGAGGTGGGCGGCGCGCTCGGCGGCCCCCTTCGCGGTGGTGGGGTCGAAGCGCGCGTAGTAGTTGAACGGCTGATGGTGGGGCTCGAAGTCGGGCTGGCCGGGGTTCTCGGTCCAGATGATCTTGTAGTTCTGGCTGTTCGTGACTGTCAGGCCCTCCTGGAGGGCGGCGTTCCAGAGGCCGGCGTACCACTTCCAGTCGATGCCCTTCGCCGTGAGGGTGTCGCCGATGGTGGTGATGTTGGTGATGGGCGGGAGGACCGCGGAGCCCTCGTAGGCGTCCCCGGCGGGGTTCGCCAGGCGGTAGTCCTGTCCCGGGGCCGCAGGGGCGGCGCTGGGCTGGTAGGGCGGGAGGATGGTGTTCACGGCGTAGCCGTCGGGCGAGACCGTGCCGTCCTGCTGGAAGGCCACCTTGCCGGTCTGCACGCTGGCCGGGGAGGTCGGGGCCAGGACCAGGTTGCCGTTGGCATCCAGCACGGCCTTGATCGAGGCGGGGGCGTTCGGGTACTGCGGGGCCGCCGCCGCGATGAGGAACTGGTGGTTCAGGAAGGAGCCGCCGAAGGCGCCCATGAAGAAGTTGTCACAGAGGGTGTACTGCTGGGCGAGCTTGTACACGGGCAGGGAGGACCCGTCGTAGTAGCCCATGACGAGCCCGCCCCGGTTGGAGTACGCCGCGAACATGTCGTTCGCGCCCCCGTGGATCTGCATCTGGTTCTGGTAGAACCGGTGGACGATGTCCGGGCCCGCGAGGTTCTCCGGTGCATTCACGGGAGCCGCGGACAGGAGGAAGGGCTGGTCAGGGAGGCCAGCGATCTTGCCCCAGATGGGGTCGGAGGTGTACCCCCAGACCGGCGGAAGCGAGGCCAGCGGGGTCTTGCCGTCCAGGTCCAGCTGGGGGCTGGCGGCGGCCACCTTCTGGGCGTTGGCGATGCCGTTGGCGCCCGGGAAGGTGCCGTAGAGGTTGTCGAAGGACCGGTTCTCGCCGTAGATCACGACGACCGTGTCGATCTTGGACGAGGGATCCGGTGCGGGATCGGCGGCCCTGGAGGCGCCGCCGCAGGCCACCAGGCCCGCCAGCCCGAGGCTTGCGAAGAGGAGGCCCAGGGGGGGCTTCCGGTGGAGAGGGATCGAGGTAGCCAAGGGGCCTCCGGGATAAAGGTGGACGACCCCTCCAGAAGTAATCGCCTGTTGTTACAAGCGTCTGCCCGTCCTGTTCCATTTCGGCGATGGGCCCGGCTTCCATCGCCGCCAGGCCGTCGCCTCGGCCCTGGCCAGGGCCGAGGCCTGGCGCGGGGGATCGCCGCCATAGGCCTCGGCATCCACGGCATCCGCCAGGGCCCGCAGCGCCTCCAGCCGCTCGGGCCGCCGGTCCCCCAGCCTCAGGAGCCAGCTCCGGGCCGTCTCGCCCGGCGCTGGAGGCACCTTTCGCCGCAGCCGGGCCAGCAGCGGCCGGAGGGCCTTGATTCGGTCGGGACCGGGAGGACGCGGCCGCCAGAGGGCCCGGGTGCGCCAGAGCAGCCAGAGGGCGGCGATTCCGCCAAGGATCCCCGCCGTGCTCCGGGCCGGCGGCACCCAGTGCCAGGTCCACCCTGACAGGCGCTCCCGGAGCCAGCCGAAGCCCGCCTGCTGGTCCTGGTCGGAGAATCGCACCACGTACCGGTCCCAGCGGTACCGCAGGGTGTCCGCCCAGCGGGAGAGCAGGCCCAGGCCGGTTCCGCCCTCGGCGCCGGCGGCCGGCGCGGCCGGGGTAGGGTCCGCCACATGCCACGTGCCCTGGTCCCAGTACTCCACCCAGCTGTGAGCCTCGTCCTGGCTCACCCGGAAGTAGCCGCCTTCGGTGATCCAGGGGCCCAGCCGGTAGCCGTTCACCACCCGGGCGGGCACGCCCCGAGCCCGAAGCATGAGCGCCATGGCCGCGGCGAAATACTCGCAGTGCCCGGCCTGGGTGCGATCCAGGAAGTCCTCCAGGGGGTTCGCCGCCCGCCCGCTGGGGTTGTCGAGGGTGTAGCGCCAGCCGCGGAGGGCCGTCTCCAGCGTCCGGGCCAGTTCCGGGGCCGGGAGGATCTGGGGGGCCAGTCGCAGGCTCCACCGCCGCGCGGCTTCGTGCTCGGGTTCGAGGCGCGTGAGCTGGGCCCAGCGGGCCGGCCCCAGCCGAGGCTCCGGCGGGCCGTCCTGCCCCGGGCGCCAGCTCACCTGCAGGGGCAGGGCCCGGGGGGTGGGGTAGCGCCACCGGAGGCTGGCGCCCGACCCGCGTCGCAGGGGCACGGGCGGGCGCTCGATGCCGAACAGGCCGTAGGGCAGGGGGAGGATGCCGCGGGGCGTGGGTGAAAGGAAGAACTCCGCCTGCCGCAGGTTGCCCGGGGGGCGGATGTCCCCGAGGACGGGCGGGGCCGGCGCCTCCGGCGTGGCTTCGGACACCTCCCACCGGAAGCCCCTCACGGATTCGAGCACCACGCCCCGGAGCAGGCCCAGGCCCTCGGCCCAGCGGGGACCCCGTCCCGGTTGCTCTCCCCGCGGCGGGATGATCCGAAGCACCACCTCAGGGTTGGGCTGGATCGGACCCTGGCCCGCGAGATCGAGGTGGTCGCTCAGGCCCGCCTGCCCGAAGGCGGAGGAGAGTCCCAGGAAGGGCACTGGGCGAAGGCCCAGGGTGACCCGGGGGAGCACCATGAAGAAGACCGCGCCGAAAGCGAAGGCGCCCAGGGCCCAGAGGGGCGTTCTGCGGAAGGGAGGCGGCTGGGCCAGGCCGGGGCGCAGGGCGGCGGAGGCCTCCCAGCTCTGCTGGAGCAGGGCCGCCATGGCCGCGAGCAGCCAGGCCACCGCCCAGGCCAGGAAGATCGGATCCGTCGTGCTCACCGCCGAGGTGAGGAAGAGCAGAAATCCCATGAGCAGGAGCTGGCGGCGCTGGGGAAGTTCCCGCGGCAGGGCCAGCCGCAGGCCAGCGAGGAGGAAGAGGGTGTGGATGGCCACGGGGAAGATGCCCCGGCCCTGCAGCAGATCGACGACGAAGAAGGCCAGGGCACCCGCCTCCAGCCAGCGCCGGATGCCGCTGAGGTCCCGGCGCAGGGCCTCCACGAGGGCTGCCGCGGCCAGGGGGAGGGCCATGAGGGCCACCTCGCCCGGGTCGTACACGCCCGTGGAGGCGGCGGCGCCCCAGGCGAGCCAGGGGGGAAGGTGGTCCAGCCAGCGCGACCACCTCAGGGCCATACCCAGCTCCCCAGCACGGCGGCGCGGCGGGCCCCGGTCACCTCCGGCAGGTTCCCGGGCACGCCCAGGGCGCTGGCGGCGCCGAGGAGGGCCCAGCTCACGGCCTCCCGGGCGCCGGGGGGGAAGGCGACATCGTCCGCCAGGGCCTGTGGCAGCCGCCGGGCCAGTTCCTGGCGGAGGCGCCGGTGGCGAGCCCCGCCGCCGCTCACCAGCCCGCGGGTGCCGGGCGGCAGGGGGCCCAGGCGGGCGGCTTCGCGGGCCACCGCCTCCGCCGTGAAGGCGGCCAGGGTGGCCAGGCGGTCAGCCAGGGGCAGGGACTCCAGGGTTGGCGCCTCCGCGGCCAGCCAGGCCTCGCCGAAGGTCTCCCGGCCCGTGGATTTCGGCGGTTCCAGGCGGAAGAAGGGATGCGCCAGCCAGCGGGCGAGGAGGGTCTCCTCGATGGCTCCGGCGGCCGCGGCGCCGTCCGGATCGAAGTCCAGCCCCAGCCAGCGCCGGGCGGCCAGGTCGAGGAGCGACATGGCGGGGCCCGTATCCCAGGCCCGCAGGCGCGAGCCGTCCCAGGCGCAGAGGTTGGCGATGCCGCCGAGGTTGAGGGCCAGCCAGGGGCCATTCCCGTGAAGCCACCGTTCGGTGAGGGGCACGAGGGGGGCCCCCTGGCCACCCAGGGCCAGATCGCGGCGCCGCAGGTCCCAGACCACGGGACAGCCGAGGGCTTCCGCTAGCACGTAGGGGTCCGCCAGCTGCAGGCTGGCGCCCCGGTCCGGGTGGTGCTGCACCGTCTGTCCGTGGAGGGAGGCGAGATCCGGCGTCAGCGCCAGGGCATCGCAGAGCCCGCGGGCGGCCTCTGCGTGATGATCCCCCAGCTCGCGCTGCAGACGGCAGAGGGCCGAGGGCGCCATCCGGTCGCCCGCGGCGGCCAGGACGCCCTCCCGGAGCGCCTCCGGGTAGGCCAGGTGGCGGTGGCCAAGGAGGGCACGGAAGGGCCGCCCGCCGTCGTAGCCCGCCGCATCGACCTCCACGAGGACGGCATCCACGCCATCGGCGCTGGTGCCGGACATGAGTCCCATCACCCGCCAGGGGCGGTCGTCAGGAGGGGAAAAGAGGGCGCGCATGGCGCTGATGATGGCAGCCTCCCCGGGCGGGGAAAGCGGGTACCCTTGTCCCCTCGGAGGGCCCATGTTCTGGATCATCCTCATCGCCGGCATCGTTCTCTACTTCGTCCTGAGGGGGAAGAAGGACCGGCCTGAGCAGCTCGGGGCCTCGCGCCGCGCCCTTCCCACCACCTCGATCGAGGCCCACAAGTTCCCCTGCCCCTACCCGAAATGCCAGGCCTGTGGTGGCTCCGGCGATGGGATGAAGCAGGACTGGGACGGCCTCCGCTCCGTAAAGTGGACCTGCGGCTACTGCGGCGCCCAGGCGGGGATCCAGGAGCTGAAGGACGAGGAGCTGCCGCCTTCCGCCCGCCGGCGGCTGGGGCTGGACGCCCCGATGCAGGGGATGGCCCCCGGGCAGGTCGGCTACGGCCAGCCGGGCGGCGGCGTCGGCGATCTGCTCACGGGGATGATGATCGGCAGCATGATGGGCGGCGGGCATTCCCATGGCCACGGCGGGAACGATGAGGGCGGCTGGAGCGGGGGCTCTTCGGACGGATCCTCCAGCGACTGGGGCGACTCCGGGGGAGATTCCGGCGGGGGCGACTGGGGCGGCGGCGACTCGGGCGGCGGCGATTCCGGCGGGGACTGGTAGCCACCCACCGGGCCGCAATGGCGACCACATGGTTGTTAAATATCGGATTATTTTCCCTTGATTCCCATTCGCAGCAAGGCAGCATAGGTCCACTTTCCTGAATGCCGCCCCCCTGTGCGGGGCCGATTCCCACGGAGTGGCCATGCTCTCCTCCCGCTTGCGCTATCTGCCGCTGCTCCTCGCCTCGGGCAGCGCCGTCCTCCTGGCCCAGACCACGGGCGCGGTCCAGGGGCACGTCCGGGATCCCAAGGGCCACGCGGTGGTCGGGGCCAAGGTGGTGCTTGCCGGGGCCGGCCTCCAGGGTGGGCGCACCACCGTCACGGACGAGGACGGTGCCTTCCGGTTCGGCCTGGTGCCCCCGGGTCCCTGCACGCTCACGGCCACCCGGGAGGGCCTGAACGCCGCCAAGGCCCAGGTGCAGGTGGGGCTCGACAAGACCGCCACGGTGGACCTGGCCATGAACGCCGTGGCCGCGGCGGTGGTGGAGGTGCTGGAGAGCGCAGCCGCCGTGGACCTGAAGGCCACCACCGTGGGCGGGAACTACACGCCGGAGACCCTCAGCGCCCTGAACGTCTCCCGGGACTACGCCAACATCGCCCTCCTGGTGCCGGGCGTGAGCCAGGACAACGCCGGGTTCAAGGTGTACGGCGCCACGGGGGCCGAGAACAACTACGTGGTGGACGGCGTCAACGCCACCAACGTGGAATTCGGCACCAAGGGCAAGAACGTGCCCATGGAGTTCATCCAGGAATTCCAGGTGAAGACCGGCGGCTACGAGGCCGAGTACGGCAAGGCCATGGGCGGGATCATCAACGTCATCACGAAGTCCGGCGGGAACGACTTCTCCGGGGACGTGTTCGCGTATTCGGAAGGCGCCTTCCTGAAAACCGGGAACCAGCACCAGAACGACGGGAACCTCTCCAAGCCGCTGCTCCTGGAGGACAAGACCTTCGAGATCGGATTCGACGCGGGCGGCGCCATCATCAAGGACAAGCTGTGGTACTTCGTGGCCTACGACCGCCGCCGGGAGAACCAGAAGCTCCAGATCCGGCTGGCACCCAATGCCGGGGACATCGCGCCCAAGGACGGCACCCGGGACCTCTTCTCGGCCAAGCTGACCTGGAAGATCGCCGAGGGCCACAGCCTCATCGCCTCCATCGTGGGCGATCCCGAGACCATCACGGGTGCCGCGAAGACGCCCCAGGGCAGCGCCGGCACCTGGGAGGGCAAGAGCGAGGTGGGCGGCACCGACCTCAGCCTGCGCTACGAGGTGACGGGCGACCGCTGGTTCGGCCAGTTCCAGGTGAGCCGCCACGAGGAGACGAACTCGGTCCTTCCCGGCAGTGGCGGCGACCAGATCCAGATGGTGGACCAGCTCAACGGCGGGGTGCAGAGCGGCGGGTTCGGCCGGTGGGACGACAAGAAGTTCACCCGCGACAACATCACGGGCTCCATCACGGGCTTCCTGGGGAACCACGAGGTGAAGGCCGGCTTCGACCTGCAGACCGACAACGCGGACATCCACCGCGGGTACACCGGCGGCCAGCAGGTCACCCGCCTCCAGACGAGCCCGGGCGGGGACATCTACAGCCACTACTGGTGGACTACGGCCGACGCGACGATCACCCCCTTCAACGCGCCCAGCATCGTCTTCGCGTCCAAGCCCAAGCACCAGAGCCAGGCCTACTTCGCCCAGGACAAGTGGACGGTGATCCCCACGCTGACCCTCAACCTCGGCGTGCGCCTGGACCAGACGGACATCAAGGACCAGTTCGGGAACACGGTGGTCTCCCTGAAGGACCAGTGGTCCCCCCGGGTCGGGTTCATCTGGGACTACCGGGGCAAGGGCCAGGACAAGCTCTACGGCAGCTTCTCCCGCTACTACGAGCAGATCCCCCTCGACCTCGTGATCCGGTCTTTCAGCGTGGAGCGCAACCCCACCACCTACAACTTCAGCCCCACGGATTACACCCCCTCCGCCGCTGCGGAGGGCTACGTGGGCACCGCCTCCTCCATCGTGGGTTCCTACGTGGAGCCCGTGGACACCAACCTGAAGGGCTCCTACACGGACGAGTTCATCCTCGGCGTCGAGACCACCTATCGCAGCCTCTACACCTTCGGGGGAAAATTCATCCGCCGCTACCTGGGCCGGGCCATCGAGGACGGCCTGGACGTGACCTCGCCCCTGGGCGACTACTTCATCATGAACCCCGGGCAGAGCTCGCCGGCCGGCGTGACCTACCCTCAGGCCATCCGCGACTACCGGGGCGTCGAGCTCACCGCCGAACGGAAGTTCGCGGACCACTACAACTGGCAACTCAGCTACCTCTGGAGCGAGCTGAAGGGCAACTACGAAGGCGCCTACCAGGGAATCGGCGGCATCGACGGGACGGGCCAGCTCGATCCGAACATCAACAGCGCCTTCGACCTTCCGGAGTTCATCGTCAACAGTTACGGGAACCTGAGCGGCGACCGGAAGCACCAGGTCAAGGCCAACGGTTCCTACCAGTGGGATTCCGGCTGGAGCCTCGGCGCCACGCTGACCTACCAGACGGGGACCCCCATCAGCCGCCTGGGCTACCACGACGGCTACGGCCGGTACGAACTGTTCCTCACGCCGCGGGGCACCGAGGGACGGACGCCGGACACCACGCGCCTCGATACCAGCCTGGCCTACCTGATCAAGCTGGCCGGGAAGAACAGCGTCCGGATCGTAATGGAGGTGACCAACCTGCTGGATTCCCAGACCGCCACAGTCATCGACCAGCGGTACAACTTCGCCCAGTCGGATGTGGGGCAGACGAACCCGAACTACAGGGGGCCCTTCGATTTCCAGGCCCCGCGCTCCGTCCGCCTCGGTGTCCGGTACAGCTTCTGACCCCAGCCGTCCCGCGGGGGGCCCGGTTCGCCGGGCCCTCCCCTGTGCTAGAGCACCTTCGGAACCACGAAGTGGCCCCGGTCCTGGGCCGGAGCATCAGCCAGGGCCTGGGCCTGGGTGAACCCGTCCCGGGGTTGGTCCTCTCGGCGCGGCAGGGGCCGGCCTTGGCCGGGCAGCATGGGCTCGACGCCGGAGAGGTCCAGCTCGTCCAGGCTGGCCGCGTGGGTGAGGACCTGGGCCATGGCCTGCCGCATGGGCTCGATCTCCTCCTCCGCCAGGCGGAGGTGGGCCAATCGGGCGCAGCGAAGCACATCTTCGCGGGTCACGTCCATCTCAGGCCCCCAGCTTCAGATCAGCGTCGGCGTTCCGTGGCCAGGGATCCGTATCCGCGGGCAGCAGGGCGCCGGCAGCGGCGATCATGGCGCCGTTGTCGGTGCAGAGCTTCGGCTCGGGGATGGCCAGCGCCAGTCCTTCCCGGGCGGCCAGGGCCTGGGCGTCGGTCCGCAGGCGCGAGTTGCAGGCCACGCCGCCGCTGATGATGAGGCTCCGGGCGCCGTGCTCCCGGGCCAGTTCAGGCACCGGCTTCAGCAGCCAGCCGGAGATGGCCTGCTGCAGGCTCCGGCAGAGGCCCTGGACTTCGACATCCTCCGCGCCGGCCTCGGCCAGCCGGGGATCGCGCTCCACCCGCAGCTTCACCGCCGTCTTCAGGCCGGAGAAGCTCCAGGCCGCCTTGCCGTCCCGGAACTTCGGGGGCGTGAAGGGCTCCGCAGCCTTCGGGGCGCGGGTGGCGCAGGTGTCCACCACCGGGCCGCCGGGGTAGCCCAGGTTCAGCATGCGGGCGGCCTTGTCGAAGGCCTCGCCGGCGGCGTCGTCCCGGGTCTTCTGCAGCAGCTCCAGGGAGGTCCAGTCCTTCGCCAGGTAGATGTGGGTGTGGCCGCCGGAGACCAGCAGGGCCAGGGCGGGGAAGGGGAGGTCCGGCGCCGCGAAACGGGCGGCGTTGAGGTGGCCCAGCAGGTGGTGGACGCCGGTCCAGGGGATGCCCTCGCGCCAGGCGATGGCCTTGCTGGCGCTGAAGGTGGCCAGGAGGCTGCCCACCAGGCCCGGTCCGCGGGTGACGGCGATCCGGTCCAGGTCCCCCAGGCCGAGGCCGGCCTTGGCCAGGGCGTCGGCCATCACGGAGCGCACTTGCAGGAGGTGTTCCCGGGCCGCGAGCTCGGGCACCACGCCACCGAAGGGCCCGTGGATGCCGTCCTGGCTCTTGCGGACCAGGGACTTCAGCACCGGCCCGGAGGCCGTCTCCTCCACCACGGCGGCGGAGCAGTCGTCGCAGGAGGACTCGAGACCCAGGACCAGCATCCGCCAAGTGTACCCTGGGGCGGATGTCCTCCGCCCTGATCCCCACGCTCGTCCAGCTCAACCGGCCCCTGCCGCCCCTCACCTACCTGGCCCCGGAGGGGCTGCCGGCCTGGGTGCGGGTGAAGGTGAGGGTCCGGAACAGCCTGGCCGTGGGCCTGGCCTTGGGGCCGGATCCCGCGGCGCCCACGGTGAAGCTGCGGCCCATCGACTCCGTGGTGGATCCCTTTCCCCTGCCACCGCCGGCCCTTCGGGAGCTGATGGCCTTCGCCGCCCGCTACTACGGCTGCCTGGAGGCCCACCTGCTGCCCCTGGCCCTGCCCCAGGCCCTGCTGCCCCGCTGGGAGGCCGAGGACGATGGCCAGGCGCTCTCGTTCTTCCGCGACAGCGGTCGCTGGGCGTCGCTGGCGGATCTGGGCGAGGCCTGGCACCGGGATCCCGCGATCCTGCCGACCCTGCTGCACCGCCAGGACCTGCGCGGCGCGGGCTTCACGGAGGTCCACCTCACGGGCCGTCCCCACCCGCCGCGGGTGACGCCCGCCCAGGCGAAGGTGCTGCTGGCCCTGGAGGAGGCGGGCGGGGCCCTGATGGAGCCGGACCTCCTGGCCTCCGCGGGGGTGGGAGCCTCCGTGCTCTCCACCCTGGAGAAACGGGGCCTGGTCGAGCGGATGAAGCGCGTGGACCTGCTGGCCCAGCGGCGGGAGGCGGGCCGCGACCGCGTTGTGGACCTCAACGATGAACAACGCATCGCGCGGGATGCGGTGGAGCTGGGCGTCTTCGGTGTGCACCTGCTCCAGGGCGTCACGGGCTCGGGCAAGACGGAGGTCTATCTCGCCCTGGCGGAGCGGGTGCTGGCCGCCGGGAAGCGGGTGCTCTGGCTGGTACCGGAGATCGGCCTCACGCCGCGGCTGCTGGACCGCCTGGAGGCCCGCTTCCCGGGCCGGGTGGCCGTGGGGCACGCGGGGCTGAATGCCAGCGAGAAGCACGGCGACGTGGTGCGCCTGCTGGGCAACGGGGCAGACCTCTTCGTGGGCGTGCGGAATGCCGTCCTGGCGCCTTTGCGCGAGGTGGGCCTCGTGGTGGTGGACGAGGAGCACGAGGGCTCGTACAAGTCCGAGGAGCACCCCCGGATCCACGCCCGGGACCTGGCCGTGAAACGGGCCCAGATCGAGGGCTGCCCGGTGGTCCTTGGCAGCGCCACGCCCAGCCTGGAGAGCTGGCACGCGGCGCAGACCGGGCGCTACAAGCTGCTGCGCCTGCGGGAGCGCCCCGCGGGCGCCACGCTGCCGAAGGTGGAGATCGTGGATCTGCGGGACGCCTTCCGCGCGGCACGCCGCAAGGTGATCCTGGCGCCAGCGCTCCAGCAGGCCCTCACGGAGAACCTGGCCCGGGGCGAGCAGTCGCTGCTGCTCCTGAACCGGCGGGGCTACGAGAACTTCTGGATGTGCCGGGCCTGTGGGAAGGCTCTGGGCTGCCCCCACTGCGCCATCTCGCTCACCTACCACAAGGGGGACTTCCGCCTGCGCTGCCACCTTTGCGGCCACGAGACGGTGCCGCCGGAGGCCTGCCCCGACTGCGGCGCCGAGCACCTCCGGGGCGTGGGCGAGGGCACGGAGCAGGTGGAGGCGCACCTGGCGGAGCTCTTCCCTGCGGCGCGCATCCTGCGCCTGGACCGCGACACCACCCGGCGGCGCGGCGCCCTGGAGGCGGGTCTGCTGGCCGCCGAGCAGGGCGGGGTGGACATCCTGGTGGGCACCCAGATGCTGGCCAAGGGCCACACCTTTCCGAGGCTGACCCTGGTGGGCGTGCTCAACGCGGACCAGGGGCTCAAGGTTGCCGATTTCCGGGCCGGGGAGCGCACCTTCCAGCTCCTCACGCAGGTGGCCGGCCGGGCCGGGCGGGCGGATCTCCCGGGCCGCGTGATCCTCCAGACCTACTCGCCGGACCACCCCGCCATCACCTTCGCCCTGGCCCAGGATTTCGAGGGCTTCGCGGCCTCCGAGCTGCCCTTCCGGGAAGGGCTGGGCTACCCGCCTTTCACGGCCCTCTCCCTCTACCGCGCCGAGGCCGAGACGGCGCGGGAGGCGCGGGAGGCCCTGGAACAGTTCCGGCAGCGGTTGTCCGTCCCGGGCCTGCGCGTGCTCGGGCCCCTGGAGGCGCCGGTGCCCCGGGTGAAGGATCGCTGGCGCATGCACCTGCTCCTGAAGGGGGGGCGGGGGGCGCTGGGCGAGGTGCTGCGGCGCGCTCCCCTGCCGCCTTCCGGCCCCCTCAGTCTGGACCGGGATCCGATGCAGTTCGGATGATGTAATAAAATATTACACTTCCCGGTGACACACAAATGACAAGGAGGGGTATTCTTCTCCAAGTCGTTCCACGCGAGTTCTTATTTCAACCTGGGCCTCGGCCCTTCACCGGCCGATGCTTGAGCCAACGGAAAGGTGAACCATGGAATCACGCAGATCCTGGAAGCGTGCCTCCGGCTACACGCTGATCGAACTCATCGTGGTGCTGGTCATCGTGGGCATCCTGGGCATCACGGCCGTGCAGATGATCGGGGACCGCCCAGCCTCCGCCGTCCATTCCGTCATGGATCAGCTGGAAGGGGTCATTTCGGCCGCCCACAAGGGCACCAGCTCCACCCTGGGCGACATCACCCTCACGGCTACCGGCAACTGGACGGCTTCGACCCCAGCCACCCTCACCTACACCGGCGCATCAAGCACGGCTGATGGTTTCATCTACACGCCCACATCCCGGGATTGCCAGTATGCCGGCGTGGATTGCGGCAATGGCTGGGCCGACAATGCCATCGCCTCGCTCCTGACAGTGCCGCCCGTCTCCACGGACACGAACTTCAAGAATGCCCTGGGCGCAAACGGCACCCTGTTCGCGAACCATCCCGCGGTCATCAACGGGTCCAGCAAGCGGGC